>CAKONF010000001.1 GCA_934097015.1 uncultured Bacilli bacterium
ACTCTATTAGCATCATCATTTATTAATTTACTATTATTTTTTAAATCAATTACTTTTTTCATATTTAACATATCTTTAGAAGTACTACAAATATTTTCTATAGGTAGCTTAACATCTTGAGTTAGTTTAAATAATAAGTTTGATTTTTCTTCGTTGCTGTGTTGCAATAAATTTTTATTTACTGCTAATTCTTCTAATAGTTTCATATCTGGGTTTTCTAATGTATAATACATTAATACAGTTATCATTGCAAATGATGTATTAGCGATTAAGAAACTTGGGTTTATTTTTTGTACCACAACTGTTGCAATTAATAATAAAACAAGCGCTATGATAGGTAAATATTCTTTCTCTTTTAAATGTTTAAAATTCTTTATTATATAAAACCACATAACTAATGAATAAAATCCAGTTAAAATGAATACTACATTAACACTTGGTCCATAAGAATATTTCATACCATTTTCATTAAAAAAGTATATTGGCAATTTATATGATAAAAACATCATTAATAAAGTACATATTGTAAATATATAACGAATTTTTTTATACTTTTTTGCATAATCAATTTTTACTCTATTTTTATTATTTCTTGTTATTATAAAAACATATTCCATAAATTTACTAACCCATAAAATTAAAAATAATAAATAAATTTTCATAGAAATAACAAATGGTTTAAAATTAATATTGGCAGGTAACATAGTTATATATATTTCTGAAATTAATGACATAAAAGAAATCATAATGAGTTTTACAAATATTTTATTTTCGCTAGTATTATTCCAGTGTTTTTTAAATACGACAATCATTAACATTATTATGTATCCTAATGATGCAACTGACATAAAAATTGTACCACTCATAAAATCACACACCCTTATTCTTATAAAATTATAGCATAAAAAAACAACACAATGTTATTTTTTTATCAATTTTTTTATGTTTTGTTCTTTTACTTTTTCATTTCCAAGATTTTCTAACAATTTAAAATCCTGTTTGTTATTCGGGGTGTATGGAATAGATTCAATATGTTCAAAATAAGTAGGTACTTCATAATCTGGTAAATCTTCTATACATTTTTGTTTAATTTTTTCCAAAACATCTTCAAATATTATACCTTCATTTAATACTATATAAGCCATTGGTACACTTATTGATTTTTCATCGTTTACTCCAACAACTACACAATCTTTTACAAATGGTAATGAAGTAATGACATCTTCGATAGTATCTGGGCTGATTTTAAATGCTTCTTTTTTTATTAATCTTCTGTTTCTTCCTTTAGGATAAATATAACCATCTTCATCAATGTAACATAAATCTCCTGTTTTTACCCATTCTTTTCCAAATTCATCTTTAATTTTGATTTTATTTGTCTCTTCTATATTATTTAAATATTCTACAAACATTCCATCCGTAGAAATATACAGTTCACCTATTTCTCTAGGTTGTAATATTTCTTGCGTTTCTGGATTAACAACCTTTACATTAATGTCTTTCATTGGTATTCCTATGCTTCCAGGTCTATTAGCATAAACCGGTGATACAATTGAAGCACCCATTATTTCATTATTGCCATAACCATTAACTATTGTTTTATCAAATTTTTGTTGCATTTTTATTAAATCTTCGCTAGCAAATTTATCTCCACCAGAAACAAAAACATTTGCTCTTTTTATTCCATTCATAACTCTTTTTAATTCTTTATATTTTTCTTTTAATTCTTTTTTTGAAGAATAAGAACTGTCTTTTAATAATAAATCTATATCAGTTTCTAACTTTTCTAATTTATCATAAATATATTTATAATGTATAGGTGCTGCAAATGATATATCAAATTTTCCTAAATCATTGTAAACAGTAGATTCATCAACTAGAGGATTCATTTCTGCTTTCATAGTACATACCATTGTAGTATAAATAGAATTTGCAAGTCCATATATTATAAATGGCGGTACAGATATATGCATGGTATGTCCTTTATATAGAGGCAAATCGGTATACAACAATTTTTGAACAACAGAATTAAAATTATATTCTGTATGTAATATTTGCTTAGCTTTTCCAGTTGAACCACTTGATTGGATTATTAATGATGGTCTATCTTTTTCAAATTTAACTGCATTTAAATTATTAATATTAGTTCCTTCTTTTAAAAATTCTTGATATTTTATAAACCTTTTATCGTTAGGAAGAGATATATTTTTCTTTTCACTTTTGTTTTTTAATGTAGCCATTATCTTTACTAGTGGTGATAAATAATCTTTTGGAGAAACACTAATAATTTTGTTTACATCTGTTTCATTTATGATATTTTCTACTAATGGTAAAACATCTTCGAATACTAAAACCGTTTTACAATTACTATTATTTATATATTTCACTAAATCTTTACCTTTAGTTCTTAAATCAATCCAAGACATAGTAGCACCTAATTTCGATAAAGATAATAAACATTCTTCCACAATAGGCATACTTATTGTAAGTATAGCAACTGTATCACCTTCTCTAACTCCGTTTGCATAAAAAGACTTAGCTAACATATCTGATTTTTTAAATAATTCTTTATATGAGATGTTATTTCCAAAAAAACCCATTGCATTTAAATTTAAATCATTTTTTGACTCTTCTTTTACTAAATTATACATTGTTTCATACAAATTAATTTCTTTAATAGGATTTTTTCTATGATATTTATCCCAAATAAAGTCATAATTATTATTCATAATTTTCCACCCCACTTAATTTGTTATATATATTATAACAAAAAACTTATATTTCTTAAATAATGTCTAAAAACATAGTTTTTGTGTCTGAAATAAAGAAAAAACAGATTTTATTCTGTTTCATCTACGTAATAATGTTTTATTGGTATTAAATTTTCATCTAATTCATAACAAATTGGTCTACCGGTTGGTAATTCTATGTTCATTATTTCTTCATCGCTTACGTTGTCTAAATATTTTATTAAACCTCTTAAACTATTCCCATGAGCTACTATTATTACATTTTTATTATTTAATAAATCTTTTTTTATATCACTATTCCAATAATCAATAACTCTATTAATTGTATCTTGTAAATTTTCTGTAGTTGGTAATTCTTCTTTATTTAAATCATTGTATTTTATATCATTTCCAGGATATCTTTCATCATCTAAAGATAGTGCAGGAGGTTTTATAAACATACTTCTTCTCCATAATTTTACTTGTTCGTCACCATACTTTTTACGAGTTTCATCTTTATTAAGTCCTTGAAGTGCACCATAATGTCTTTCATTTAATTTATATGATTCTTTTATTTCTATATTAGTTTCATCTAATTCTTCTAAAATATATTTTAAAGTATCTTGTGCGCGTTTTAGAAGTGATGTATAAGCTATATCAAATTTATAATTTTTTGATTTTAAGATTTTTCCTGCTTCTTTTGCTTCTTTAATACCATTTTCAGATAAATCTACATCTGTCCAACCAGTAAATTTATTTTCTAAATTCCATATACTTTGTCCATGTCTAACAATTACTAATTTAATCATATCTATCCTCCGTATATATTATATAACTTATTCATTACCTTTTAAACTACTTACCATATCTATTTTCTTTATTTTTTTAGATAATATAAGTGATACTAAATATGATACTAAGAATGTTCCTATAGTTGCTATTATATAAGTTGTTGGTTTTATATATACATTGAAGTCAAAATTATCGTCTAAACATTTTTTGAATAACCAGCTTGTTAAATAAACATTATATGCTGGAATAGCTAGTAAAAGAGCTACGCATCCACTTCCAAATAAACCTATAAATATGTTTAATAATACTTCAAATAATTTATTATCATAGTTTAATACTAAGAGAGTAAAAATTATTATTAAAACTAAAAAAATACTACTTATAATAATCGAAGCTTTTAATGCTCTACATTTTGCTTTCATTCACCCTGAATATTACTAATAACATATTTAGATAATTCTTCATAATCACTTATATTTCCAATTCTTTTTAAATATTCATATCCACCATCTATTGCAACTGCACCACATGAGCATCTTTTAAAATCTTTAATATCTTTTGATTCAAGAATTGAACCACACTTTTTGCATTTTATCTTGTTCAATTTTATTATTTTTATTTCTTTATTTTTCACAAAACATCACCCAAGAAATAATATACCATAGCTATGCATTATGTATGTTATACCGTTTGCGGTATAATATATTTTATTCAACAAAAAAAGAACATTAATTGCTCTTTTATGAGGTGTTCAGTTCTGTTCGGAGCTGTTCACTTCTGTTCAGTGGTGTTCAGTTCTGTTCGGAGCTGTTCACTTCTGTTCAAAGCTGTTCAGCCAAATTATTGTTTTATGATATATTTTCCATAAGCGTCATTCTTTGTAGTACCAGTCCATATTATTAATTCTTTTTCTATTAATCTGTTTAGCAATGCTACAGCAGTAGTTTTACTTCTACCTATTATATTACTAATTTCTTCTCTTGTTGCTCCATTGTTATTAATAATAAATTCAATTGCTTTTTGCTCAGGATATGTTAATTGATTCCAAATATTTTTTACTGTTTCATTTGATGAAGCATTGTTTACATTAGATCTATTTTCTATATCATTATCCAAAACAAGCAATACTGAATTACGATCCGGTTCAGAATAATCTGGATCTTTCAAATTATAGTCATGCATCTCTTTATAAATTCTTTTTACACCTTCATTTAATTCTCTTACAATGCCAAACTCAACTAATGCTCTTGCAATCTGTGGATTTCTTGAATATCTTTTTACCTTCATTGTATCTAATGTTACAAAACCGCCAAGTTTACCAGGAGAAGATATTTCCATTCTATTATTATATATTTTAACTATTATTTGTTCACCACTATTAGAATAATCTCTATGGGTTACAGCATTAACGATTCCTTCATACCATGCAAATTCCGGATATTCAGGATGTTTTTCAAAAACACCATTTGAATTTAAATAACTAAATTCTCTTAATTGCGAATTAATAAAATCCTTGGCTTCATTTAAAATTCTATATAAATTTTTATCAAAAGTCTTTTCTTTTATTACATTCATTGAAGTTCCAATTTGAAAATCATTACCTTCAAATTTAATTACTCTTAAACGAGAGCAAGGAAAATATATTGATGGATTTTTACCAAATAAAAGCATACCTGCATTAGTAAATTTTAATTCACCCTTAATTTCTCTAATATAACCTCTTGCTTTTAATACAGAAATATCATCAGCATCTGTATCAATTTTTTTCTTAAAAATACCCACTACTTCTGTATCAATATCATCCATGCTAGAATCCCAAACAATTTGATTTTCAAAATTAGTTTCATTTCTATCATATTCTAAACTTTTTATTTGATCATATGTTAGTTTAATAGATGAGTCTCCTTGTCTACAATAAACCTCATCCTTAACGTTTCTAATTACTCTATTCATAGATGGTTCTACGTGATATAAAATTATAATATCATCTTCACCTTTAGAATTATTAATATTTATTATCTCACAATTGCAAATTGGTGTCGGCTTTAAGTATGCTGAAACTATTTTCTGTGCTTCGTTTAATTTAGATATTCCATATTTGTTAAATCCTTCTATTTTTCCATTATCTGCAACACCAAGTGCTACTATTCCTCCTTGAGCATTAGCTAGTGCCATTACCTCATTAGCAACCGTTTTCAAATCTGTTTTACCAGATTTCCTTTCAAAATATAGATTTTCAGGTTGTTGCAAATATTCTATTGTGATTTTTTTGTTTATTTTAGATAAAGACATATTATCACCTCATTAATATTTTATCATAAAAATGAGTTATTTATTCAATTATTAAAATATTTATACTAAATAAATTTTTAATTCTAATTTTTTTGTACCTAAATTGTACCTAAAATTGTTTTAGCAATACTGATGCCTCGCAAACCCTTATAAAATGGGTATAAAAAATGAGAGCACGGTTAAATGCTCTCTTCAGGGGGTTTTGGTTGATCCGTCTAACTACAATATCGTTATCCGAATCTGCATGATATAATATCATGCCTATAATCATTTTATAATTAAATAAATTCTTTGTCAATTATTAATTTTACAAAAATTGGAAATTATGTAAATTAATCTATAAATTTTAATTCTTCTAATATATTTTTGTAATAATTATAATTATTAAAATTATCTTTTATATTGTTATCTATAAATTCTTTTGAATCTATATTACATTGTTTTAATATCTTAATATCTCTTTTTATATTAGCTAGTTTGAAGTCCATTTCTCCACTTTGTTTAGTACCAAATAAATTTCCACTCCCACGTAATTCGAAATCTTTTTCTGAAATATAAAATCCATCTGTTGATTCTGTTAATACATTTAATCTTTCTTTTTCATAATTACTGATTAATAAACAATATGATATAAAGTCATTTCTTCCTACTCTTCCCCTTAATTGATGTAATGTAGATAATCCAAATCTTTCGGCATTAAATATTACTATACATGTTGCATTTTTTACATCAACTCCTACTTCTATAACAGTAGTTGATATAAGTATTTTTGTTTTGCCATTTTTAAAATTATTCATTATCTCTTCTTTATCTTTATTCTTTAATTTACCATGTAATATATCTATTGGAACCATATTATTAAATGCTATATTTAATTTATCTCTTAGTTTTTCTACATCATATAAATTTTTATCATCATTTTCTTCTACTAATGGGGACACTGCATATATTTGATGACCTTTTTTTATTTCATTTAACATTATTTTAAGAGCATCTTTTAATTCTGATTCTTTATATAATTTTGTTATTACCTCTTTTCTTCCACTTGGTTTAGTTTTTATTTCAGATATATCCATATCTCCATATATTGTTAGCGCATAAGTTCTTGGTATTGGAGTTGCTGACATATATAGTACATCTACACTTTCTCCTTTATTTTGTAAGTTTTTTCTTTGATTTACACCAAATCTATGCTGTTCATCTGTTATAACTAATCCTAGATTATTAAATTCTACTTCTTCATTTATTATTGAATGAGTTCCTATGATACAATTTAATTCATTATTTTTTAATTTATTTATTATATTTTCTCTATCTTTTTTCTTTGTAGAAGATGTTAATAAATCTACTTTGATATCTAATATATCTTTTATATTATCATAGTGTTGTTTTGCTAAAATTTCTGTTGGTGCTAAAAGTGCAGATTGATATCCAGCTAAATAATTTGCGTATATTGCTATAAAAGATACTATTGTCTTACCACTACCAACATCTCCAATTATTATTCTATTCATTCTTTTATTTGATTTAAAATCCTTTGTAATGTCATCTATTGCATTTAGTTGATCTTTGGTTAATTCAAAAGGTAGATTGTTTATTAATTCATTTAATTTATCTACATCAAAATCTTTTACTATATTTATTTCGTTAGTACTTCTTTTTAATCTTAAATAATTTATTTTAAACATAAAGTCAAATAATTCTTTGTATATTAAAGTTAAATTTGCTTTCTTTAAAATATTTATATTTTGTGGATTATGTATTTCTTTTAAAGAATTATATTCATCTAATAAATTATATTTATCTACTATATATTCTGGTAAAGTATTATTATATTCATTTTTATTAAGTATATCTATTATTAAATTATTTAAATTCTTATTTTTTAAATTTCCTTTTAAATGATATATAGGTTCTATTATTGTACTCATTATAGGTTTTAATAATATATTTGATGCTGTGAATAAATTCTTTTCTGTATTATACTTACCTGTTAAACAGATACTTTTTCCTACAATTAAATTATTTTTCATAAATGCTCTATTAAAAATAGTTACATTAATTAATTTGTTTGAAGATAATACCCTAAATGTTAAATAATTTAAGTTTCTTTTTATAAATACTATTTTAGGAGTTGATTCTATAATTCCATTTATAGTTATTGTGATATTATCTTGGATGTTATTAATATTAGTTGGATTATAAAAGTTATATCTATATGGATAAAAATTAATTAAATCATTTGTTGTAAATATATTTAATTTGTGTAAATCATTTAATGTTTTATTACCTATTTTTGGTATATTTTCTAGTTCCATATTACCTCCTAAAATTTTTTTATCAAATTTGTTAAAAATGTCATAAAAAGTGTTGACAAATTATAATAAATCGATTAGTATATGAAGTACCAATTCACTTTATGAGCGAATTGGTGCTAGTATCACACTAGCCAACCCCTTTTTATTCTTTGAAGCTGTTCTCAGGGGGCAGCTTCTTTTTTTTATAATAAATTTTTGTAATAATTATAACGTTTGATTGCGTTATTTTTTTGATTTTCTAATAAAGACTCGGCTTCTTTTTCATTTTTCTTTTTTAATGAATTATATCTAACTTCATTATTTAAATATTCTTCATATTTATCAAAATTTGGTTCTTTTGAATCTATTGTTAATTTATTATCTATGTATCTCATAAGTATATTGTATCCGCATTCTACAGATAATTTTTCTTCTTCTATAGAATTTACTAAACCACCGTTTATACCATGTTCTATACATGGAGCGTATGCAATGATTATAGATGGACCATTATGATTTTCCGCTTCTATCATTGATTTAATTGCTTGCATTGGATTAGCTTTTAAACTTATACTTGCAACATAAACATTATCATATGTAGTTGCAATTTTGAATAAATCTTTTTTATATGTATGCTTTCCGTTTGTTGCAAATTTTGCTACTGCTCCTAATTTTGTTGATTTTGATGATTGTCCTCCAGTGTTTGAATATACTTCAGTATCTAATACTAATATATTTATGTTTTCATTTGATGAAAGTACTTGGTCTATTCCTCCGAAGCCTATATCATAAGCCCAACCATCTCCTCCAATACACCATATACTTCTTGATGTAATATAATTTATTAAATCTTTGTTGAAGTTTGTATTTTCTAATTTATTTTTAATAACAGATGTTATTTTATAATCATCTTTATTATTTAACCATTCTTTATATAATTCATTATCTTTATCTTTTAGCATTATTTGTTCTATTTCATTTCTTTTTTGCGTGTAAGATTTTAACATTCCCAATCCAAATTCTGCATTATCTTCAAATAGACTATTAGCCCAAGGAATATTATATGGAGTACTAGGACAAGATGCACCATATATACTAGAACAACCTGTAGCGTTTGCTATCATAAGTTTGTGTCCGAATAATTGTGTAAGAAGTTTTATATAAGGGGTTTCTCCACAACCAGCACAAGCACCTGAAAATTCAAATAATGATTTTTGATATTGACTTCCTTTTATACTTGTTATAGGTAAATTCGTTTTATTAATATGATTATTAAATACTTCTTTTTCTAATTTTGAAGTAGGTTTCATTTCTTTTAATTCCAATGCACTTTTTCCTAATTTACCAGGGCAAATTTTAGTACATAGTCCACATCCAGTACAGTCTTCTTTACTAATTAATACTGAATAGTTTTCATCACTTCCAATGCATTTTATATGTTCTAATTCATCTGGTCCACCGATGATCGGTCTTATAACAGCATGAGGACAAACTATACTACACATACCACATTGTATACAGTTTTCTCTAATCCAATTTGCTGCTAAAGGAGATAATGCACGTTTTTCATATTTAGTATTTCCACCTTTTAATATACCTGATGATAGAGCTAGTAATTCTTTTGTGGATAAACTACTACCTTTTCCACAGTTTATTTTTTCTATAATAGTTTGATATCTATTATTTTCTTCGTTTATTTCACTATCTATATTAACTAATTCTAATTTAGTATTTTCTATTGCTCTTATATTTGATTCTACTATACTATTTCCTTTTACACTAAATCTTTTATTAATTAAATCTATTAATTTATTTTTATAATTATCTATATTTAAATTTTCTAATATTATTTTTTCTATTATTATGCCTATTCTACCTGGGATACCACTTTTATATGATATATCATTTGCATCTATTTTATATACTTTTATATTTTTTTCTTTTATAGTTTGTTTTATATTATTTGGTAGTAATTTATTTAAAATATTATCTTCTTTGTTTGTATTTATTATTAGTATGCTATTATAGTTTGATTGTTCTAATACATCATATTTATATAAATAGTTTTCTTTTGTTATTACAATTATATTTGGTTTTGTTGTATAAAATGGAGCTTCTATTTTTTTATCACTTATTCTTATATGAGAAATTGTTAAACCTCCACTTTTTTTAGAATCATATTCAAAATATCCTTGTACGTATTTCTCATCACCTATTATTTTTAATAAATCTTTACTTGCTCCTACACTTCCGTCTGAACCGTATCCGTAAATTTTAATTTCATCACAATCTAAATCTAAATTATAATTATAGTTTTTAAGTGATGTATTATTCAAGTCATCTTTTATACTTAATGTAAAATTATCTTTTAAATCTGTTTCTAACATTTTATATACATTATAAATATCATTTGGAGTTGTATTTTTTCCAGATAATCCGTATCTTCCTCCTACAATATTTACGTTTCTGTCTTTTAATGCTGCTAATACATCTAAATATAATGGAGATCCTATACTTCCTGCTTCATTTGTCTTATCTAATACAGCAATATTTTTAACTGAGCTAGGTAAAGCTCTTTCTAAATAGAATTCACTAAATGGTCTATATAAATGTACTTCTATTAATCCAGCATTATCTAATTTATCAACTACTAATTTTATAGTATCACAAACTGAACCCATTGCTATTATTACATTCTCTGCATTTTCTTTTCCATAATAATTAAACGGTTTATAGTTTGTTCCTTGTATTTCATTTATTTCATTCATGTATTTTTCTACAATAGTTGGTACAATATCATAAAATTTATTTCTTGCTTCAGTACATTCAAAATATATATCTTCATTTTGAGCTGTTCCTCTAGTTATTATATTATCTGGATGTAATGAAATGTTTTTAAAATCAGTTATCTTATCTCTTTCAATTAATTGTTCTACTTTATTAAAATCTATTTCTTTTATTTTATTCAGTTCATGACTTGTTCTAAATCCATCAAAGAAATGTAAAAATGGTATTGATGTACTTATTGTAGATAAATGAGCTACACAGGCAAGGTCTTGTGCTTCTTGTACATTGTTTGATGCTAACATACAGAATCCAGTTTGTCTTGTTGCATAAATATCTTGATGGTCTCCTAATATACTTAATGCGTGAGTTGCTAAACTACGTGATGCAACATGTATTACGCATGGCAACATTTCACCTGCTATTTTATACATATTTGGTATCATTAAAAGTAATCCTTGACTTGCCGTAAATGTAGAACATAAACTTCCAGTTAATAAAGCTCCATGCATTGCTCCTGCTGCACCTGCTTCACTTTGCATTTCTATAACATCTGTTTTAGAGTTAAAAAAATTAGGAACACCTTTATTCTTTAATTCTTCAATTTCACTTGCCATTGGGCTAGATGGTGTTATTGGATATATAAAACTCATTTCACTAAATCTATATGCTACGTCAGCGCATGCTGTATTTCCATCTTTTATTTTATACATTTATATCACATTCTTTCTATATCCATTATAATATTATATTAATTTAAACTCAAATAAAAACTTACTAATTGTGTAGTAAGTTATACTTTTATTATTTATATATTTTTTAATTATTTATTGGTTCTGAAGAATACCAATAATAATTGTCGTTAAAAATTTTAAATATATGTTTATATCTTTGAATTTCATTATCTTCTTCAAATAATTTTAAAATTTTTTGGTCCAAATCTGTACAATCATCATTATCGTATGAAAAAGAAAACTTTTCATTGTTATTTGATTTGCATGAAATAGCACCGCCACTTGTTTCACATACAATTGCTTTGTCATAAATAATAATTTCATTTTGTTTTTTTTCATAATTTGTTAAGCTATTATAAAATGTTTTTATTGAACCACTTCTTGCTTCACAAATAATTCTATAATTATCATTAGTTACGAGTACCATATCAGATGCAGAATTAAAATCAAACAATTCATTTTGTGAATTTAATATATAGTTTTTTTTACTGTTATATTTATTTTTAATAAATTCATTTAAATCATCTTTTTTTACTTCTTGTAAAGTATCATAAGAATAGTAATTATCATCTCCAGTTGGTGAGCCACATTTATAATCTGAATTAGTATAATTTATGTTATTCTCTAGTAAATATTTTTTTAAATTATAAATTATAAAGTCTGCATTGCTTGAATCTTCTATAGAAACTTTTTTATCATAATATAACCCCATGCTTTTATCGTTTGTTATTAATTCTTTTTCTAGCTTTTTTATGTTTTCATCATAATTTTCTATTTTTTTTGTTGTTGAAGGTATATTACTATTATTTGCTGTTTGTTTACTTTTATTTAAGACTTTATCATAAACAATATAACCTCCTAAACCTAATACACATACAATTAAAACAATTATTAGCATTATTAAACCTTTTGAATTTTTTTTAGTTTCTTCCATTTGTTTCACTCTCCTACTTTAATTGTAATATATTTTCTAGTTATTGTATATCGTTAAATAGTATATTTACATTATTTTATGTAAATTCAGAAAATATTTCCGTGCTTATAGTACGTATTTTAAAATAATTATTATATATATGTTGACACAAATAATAATTGTGTTATAATTTTATTAGGGAACATTCAAATTGCTGAATGTCTACCTGTTTGGGTTAGACACACGTATTAATTACGTGTTCTTTTTTTGAACCATAATTATAATACTAGCGTCTAATTAATATTTAACCAATTACCCCCTGTAGAGTATTTTAGATAATAAATAAAACATTAACAAATGTTAAATTAATGTTTTTTTCATAACAAAAAATACTAATCATCAATATTATTTATCATATCGAATATTGGATTAGTATCATTTTCATATAGAATTAAGTCTTTATTTAAAATATTTAATACATTTTTATTAGAAGTTATAAGTAAAGTATTTGTACTTATTTTTTTTATATCATTTTTATTGTTAATATCTATATAGTTTTCAACATTATTATATATGTATATACCATTTGTTTTCCAAATAGATAATATGTTTGGGTAAATATCTTTGTATAAATCTTCTTCATATAATAATTTATAGTTTGATAGACCTAAGTTATACATAATTGTTTTTAATATAAATAGATTTGTTTCACAATATAATTTGTTTATAATAATATATATTTTGTTTTGAATAATAAGATTTGTTAGTTTATATTTATTTATTATTTGTTTTAAATTTGTTTCTAGTACTTTGTAATTAGTTATGAAGTTATTTTCTAGTATAGTATTTGTTTTTTCTTTATATAATTTATTGTTCTTAGATATCCATATTTCATTATCTAATATTTTTATATATATTTTATTATTCATATAAATCCTAGTTAAAAAGACTTAGTTATTTAAGTCTTCTAATTTCATTTGGTAATAGTTTTCTGGGTCTATATTATTACCATTTAAACTAACTTCAAATAACATCATATTATCACTAGTTGATGATATATTATTTTTACCACTAGTACCTATTACTTCGCCTTGTTTTATAGTTTGATTTTCTTTTACTTTTACATTATCTATACTATAATATGTTGTTGTTAAAGTATTAGAATGTGTTATTTCGACTACATTTCCTAGTAATTCATCTTTTGATATTTTAGTTATTTTACCATCAAGTGTAGATAGTACATCAAATTGTTCTTCACTAGTATATAGTATTCCTGTATTTGGCATATAAGTATTTTCATATAAAATTAGAGACTTTTGTTGAGATTCTTCATCTGCGTCTTTATCATAGAAATCTATATCTGTTGTAATATTTTCTTTGTCAAATGGTTTTATTATAGATTCTGTTTTTATGTTTGCAACTGGTGTATCATTATCTATAAAATCTTTTAATATGTAAGATAAGTTTAAAGAATCTCCATAATAATTATCTAATTTGTTGCTAATAAATACCATACTTACGAATACTATTAATATTAATGATAGATAAATTGTAGCGGTAGCCCATCTTTTTAATTTTAATCTTGTTTTCATGTTTCACCTTCCTAGTAAGATTATGGGCAAAAAAAAAGAAATTATACTATATTTTTGTAATTTCTATATCTTGATAATAATATTTTAATATTTCATCATATTTATAATTTTCTTTAGCCATTCCATTAGCACCGTATTGACTCATGCCTACTCCATGACCGTATCCTTTTGTTGTTATATTATAATTATTATCATTATCTTTTTCTACTTTAAAATCTGTAGAACGTAATGTAAGTAGTTTTCTGAATTCTACTCCTGTGTATGTTTTTTCATTTACTTTAATTTTTTCTACTCTATTTGTTTTATCTCTTGATAATATTTCTATGTTATCTATATTATTTTGATTTAATAATTCTTTTAGTTTATCAATAGAATAAGTTGTTGATACTTTAAATTTATTAAGTGATTCATTATCCCATGGTGATGAAACACTTTTTATATTATTTTCACTAAATACGGCGATAGAATCTTCTGTATATCCATTTGACATTGCAAAATAAAATGATTTAAATACTTTATTATCTTTTTTCATTACTAGATTTTTTGTTGAATTTACAGCATTTAGTATTTTATTATAATATTTTGTATAATCGTCTTGCCACTTTGTTTTCATTTCATCTATTGTGTTATATACTTGGTCGTCTGTAGTAGTTTCTAAAGCAGAATTTGTATTTTCTATTTTATAAAGTGCATAAGTACGTGATGCTATTGCTTGTGCTTTTAATGCTTCTATATCAAAAGATGCTGGCATTTCACCTGCTACTACTCCTACAATATAATCTTCTAAATTTAATTCTTTTATTTCATTATTTTTATTAATTCTTATTTTTATATTTGATTCTTCTATTTTTGATGTAGATTCTTTTGTTTGTTTTTGAGTAGTTTGTTTTGTAATAACAGTTGTTATTTTTGGTTCGTTATCATCAATATCTACACTAAGTGATTTATATATTATACTTACTACAAATACTGGAATTAATATTAGTACTACTATATATAACAATAAATTTTTTTTCATAATATTTTAGAAGAGGATAAGAAATCTACTATAAAGTTAGTTAATAAATAAGACATTATTAAACTTAGTAATATAATAAATATCTTGGCTTCCATACTTTTTTTAGAGTTCCAAAACTTATTAAAATTAATTCCAGTTAGTGTATATGCAGAAAGTAAAGTTGTTATTATATATAAATATACTTTTACATTCATAATTAATTTCTTCTTTCATATTCTTTTATTTGTTCTACTCTTCTAATATGTCTTTCTTCGTTTGCAAAATCAGTTGTTATAAATGCATTTATCCATTCAAGTATATCATTTATATCATTTTTATAACTCATTGCAATTATGTTTGCGTTGTTATGCATTCTTGCTAATTTTGCTTCTGTTAAATGTGATACGTGAGCACAACGAATTCCTTTTACTTTATTTGCTGCTATAGACATTCCAATACCTGTACCGCATAATAATATTCCTATAGAATCTTCGTTATCTCTTACGTATTCTCCTACTGAAAAAGCGTATAAAGGATAATCATCTATTGGTGTATTATGTGTACTTTTGTCTATTATTTCATAATTATCTTTTAAACTATTAATAATTATTTCTTTTTCTTTTACTCCATTGTGGTCTGTTGCTATTACTATTTTCATTTTTTTCCTCCATTACTTTTTTAAATATAGGTAGTAAACCTGTATTATCTTTTCTGTGAACTGGCAATTGATATAAATCATGCCCTGGAAAATCATTTCCTTCTATTAGAAATGGTTTTTCTTTTCCTATACATACATCCCATCCTACGTACCCTATTTCTGGTGTTATATTAGATACTTCTTGACATAATTTAATTACTTCATTCCAATAAGGTATTTTTACTCCTACTATATCTTTGTTTGTTTCTGGATGTTTATAAAATATATTTTTGTGTTTATCAATAGCAGGATATTCAATTATACCAGTTTCTATATTAATTGTTGTCACCATACCATCATGATTGAAATTATCTACAATATTATCTTTGTTTCCAAATCTAATAAAAGCAGCAACTACTTTTTTGTTTAATGTGACAATTCTAACAGTATTTATAGATTTAGGATAAATGTCATTGATTATTTTATGTTGTTCTGCTACATCTTCTACTAAATATCTTTTTGTATCTATTAAATATTCATATAATTCTTTTGTATCATAATCAGATACTTTTATTTTTTCTACACCTTTTCCACATGATAAAGATAATGGTTTTACTATAACATATTTTTTATTTTTTAGATATTTTTTAAATTCATTATAGTTGTCATTTAAGTATATCCATTCTCTATTTAAATATTCATTATATAATTTATTAAATATTGCTTTATCTTCAAATATATATGATTTAGTTTTGTCATTATATTTTTTTAATATATTATTATTTATTCCTCTAGTAATTATTGTTTTTCTTTCTTTATTGTTCATATTATACATTTCAAATAAATTATAGTCTACATAACCTGCTTCATATTTTAGACCACAGTTTATTATATCAATAAGTATGTTTAGTTTATTCTTATTTGTTTTATTATGGACATCATCTATAGTACTAAAGAAATTTTTGTAATTCATTCTAAATATACGTCTTGTTAAATATTTTATCTTTCCCATAGTATCCCTCAATTTAAATACTATCATACTTTTGTGAAAATTATGTAAAAAAAATAGACTAATTTACAGCCTATTTACTTTCTCTATTATATTTACTGTTGAATTTTTCTATCTTAGTACTTCTCTTAGCACTACTAGCTTTTCCAGTATATTGTGGATGACAAGCACTACATACTTCTACATTATATGTATCTTTGTCTATAGTAGACATTGCTTCAAATGTATTACCACAATGACAAACAAATTTAACTGATTTTTGTTCTGGATGTATTCCTTTCTTCATAAACATTATCTCCTTCCGCCATAACTACTTAGTAGTTATAGAAATTTAATTACTTGTATAGTATAACATATTTAATATATATTGCAAGTATGAATTTTGTTATTTTGTAAAATTATTTAAGTTTATGTTGTTTTTTAATGCTAATGAAAGTACTTTTTCGTTGCTAGCATTTTCTACTTCTAATAAATCCGTCATTGCTGTTGGAAATGAATTTATCATTGCTGTACCATAATAATTTATTAAATATTGTCTTAGTTTTTCTATATCTATTTTCATACTAATCTTTTTTTATTACCTTTTCTAAAAATATTTTATTTTCGAACGAACCTCTTTTTAATACTTTTTTATTTGCTATTTCTATAACATTATTTAATGTACTGTTTTCTAATTTTGCTAAAGAAGATATTATTTCTAGCATATCTGCTAATTCTTCTAATCTATCTTTTCCTGTTGCTTCTAATACTTCTTGATATTCTTCATATAATTTGTTTTCAAGTTCTTTTTTATAATCTATGTCATTTAATATTCTAGTAATAGGTTCTTCATTATTATTTTTTATTATTTCTGGAATTTTATCTCTTACTAATTTATTATATATTTGTTCCATTATTTTTCTCCTTTTCTTATTAAGTGTGTTTTTCGTACATTTTGTACGTTTTTTTGTATTAGTAAAAAAGTATCGGTTATGATACTATTCATCTATTAGTTTTATGTCTGCTCCAACATTTGATAATTTATCTACTATATTTTCATATCCTCTTAAAATATGTTCTATGTTTGTTATTGTTGTTGTTCCTTTTGCAATCATTCCTGCTACCATCATTGAAGCACCAGCTCTTAAATCTGTTGCAACTACTTTTCTTCCTACAAGAGGGGTTTTTCCTTTTATAATTGCTGTTTTTTCAAATTGTCTTATACTTGCTCCCATTGCGTTTAAGTGTTTAATGTGTCTCATTCTATTTTCATAAATTGTTTCTTCAAATAATGACTCACCTTCACACTGTGTTAGTAATGTTGACATTGGTTGTCCTAAGTCAGTTGGAAAGCCTGGGTAAACTAATGTTTTTACGTTTACTGCCTTTAGATTTTCTGTACGACTAACATATATCTTTGAATCTTTTATAGTAAATTGTGCTCCAGTTTCTCTTAATTTTGTTATAACAGATTCTAAATGTTCTTTAATTACTCCATCTATTATTAAATCTTTACCTAATAATATTCCTATCATTAAATAAGTTCCTGTTTCTATTCTATCTGGTATAACTTCTACAATACCATTATTTAATTCTTCTACACCTTCTATAGTTATTGAACTAGTACCTACTCCAGAGATACGTGCTCCCATTGAATTTAAGAATGAAGCAACATTTACTATTTCTGGCTCTTTTGCAGCATTCCAAATATGTGTTGTACCTTTTGCAAGAACTGCTGCTAACATAATATTTACAGTAGCACCAACGCTAGCAAAATCTAAGTATATATCTGCACCATGTAGATTTTTTGCTTTTAAAGTATATGTAGTATCGTCTATTTCTACTGTTGCTCCCATTTTTTCAAATGCTGCTATGTGTAAATCTATTGGACGTGAACCTATAACACATCCTCCTGGATAAGATATTTTTGCTTCTCCATATTTACTTAATAATGCTCCCATAAAATAATATGATGCACGTATTGTTGAAGCATATTCTTTAGTTATTTCCGTATTTTTTACATTTTTATTATCTATTGTAATTTCATCGCCAGTATATTCAACTTTAGAACCTAAAAGTTCTAGCATTTCAATAATTTTATGTACGTCACTAATATTTGGTACATTATATATTTTACAAATACTATTAGTAAGTACTGCTGCTGGTAATAATGCAACTACACTATTTTTTGCACCGCCAATTTTTATTGTTCCTGTTAGTAAATTACCTCCGTTTATAATTAATTTTTTCAAACTATCAACTCCTAAGTTAATGTGGATAAATAGATACATTTCCACATTTCTAATTAAATTATAGTTTATAAATTAAATATTATCAAATATTATTTATAAACCTTTACATAAAAAGCATAATCCTAATATAAAAAGTAATATGGTTCCTAAGAGATAAGAATATGTTTTTAATATTTTATTGATGTATTTTCCTAAAGTTAATCCTAAGAATGTAAATGAAAAACTACATATCATAAATATTGTACTTGATAATATTAAATTATTTGTTATCGCTCTTAAGCCTAACCCTATACTAAAACTATCTAATGATACTCCAAAGGCAAAAAGAAATATTCCTGTTTTTGTTAGAGATATTTCTTTTTCTGATGGTTTTATATATTCTATAAACATTTGTAATGATATTAAAAGTAGTATTAAACCTAATAATATATCTGTGTTTATGTTAACTATATTATTTATAATATTTGATAAAAATACACCTAATAATGGCATAAAAAAGTGAAATATACCCACTGCTATACTAGTTATAGTACATTTTTTTACAGATGGATTTGTTAATCCTATTACTGTTGATACACTAAATGCATCTACGCTTAATGATACTCCTATAATTAATAATAATAGCAATTGTTTCATATTTTAATGCCTCCATACTAAATATTATTATTTATAGTCGTTTAATATTTCTAAAACTTTGGATTTGTATTCTACTTTGTCTGTATTATTTTCTTTTGTATCTATCATACATAATGGTGGAAATAATACACACCACCAATTATTTCCTTTTCCTTCACCTAAATTTATTACTAATGATTCATAATTCCCTTCTTTGTAATTTATTCCATTTAATTCTTTTTGTGGAAAATAATTATTTCCGTATTTTATATTGTAATTATTTGAATTAGTTGTTGTACTAACTATGTTTTCTATTTCTGGTAAAGTAGATTTTATTTTGTTTCTTGCTATATTTATGTCTTTAGTATTATCTAATTTTTCATATAATTTAGATTCTACTTTTTCTTTTACTTTTAATTTTAGTACTTGGTCTTCTATATTATTACTGTTTGCTATTACTCTTATTCTTATAGAATTTTCTGGAATTAATATTTTATCATATTCTTTATTATAAACTAATATTGTTATTATTATTGATATTATAATTAATGCTTTTTTCATTTAAAAACACAACCTTTCAATAATTATATGGGCTGTGTTTTATTATTTTATTCATTTATTATAAATAAGTATCTATCTCTTCCAGATAAATCTCGTTCTAATTTTATTTTTGCTTTAGGAAAGAAATCTTTTGCTAATTTTTTTAAATCTTTTCCTTGTTTATCTCCTATTTCAAATGCTATAAGATTTTTTTTATTAAGATAATTAGAGCATGAACTCATAATATATCTATAGTATTTTAATCCATCATTTGTAAATATAGCTTTTTTAGGTTCATATTTTATGTTTGGAGATATTTCATCATCTTCTGTTATATAAGGTGGATTAGATATTAATATATCATATTTGTTTACTGGTTTAAATTTGAATATATTTTCTTTTATGAAGTTTATATCTGCTTTATTATTTTTTGCATTTTTTCTAGCAAGTTTTAATGCTTTGTTTGATATATCTAACCCAGTTATATTTAAAGTTTCTAATTCCTTTTTTAATACTATACTAATACATCCTGAACCAGTTCCTAAATCTATTAAAGAACCATTTTCTAATTTTAATTTTTTTATGTATTCTATTGTTTTTTCTACTAAAGTTTCTGTTTCAAAACGAGGTATTAATACATGTTTATTTACATTTATATTGTATCCATAGAAGTTTACGTTTCCAATTAAGTATTGTACTGGATAATTTTTATTTAATTTTTTTACTACTTTGTTTAGATTTTTATACTTTGCTTTTAAGAGTTTCCAATCATTTGTAGTAATACTCTCAGGTTTTTCCATTATTTACCTTCTAACTTCATTCTTTGGTCTTCAGTAATTAATGCGTTTATTATTTCGTCTAAGTTGCCTTCCATAACTTTATCTAAATTCATTACTGAAAAATTTATTCTATGGTCTGTGACTCTATTTTGTGGATAATTATATGTTCTTATCTTTTCTGACCTATCCCCAGTACCAATCTTACTACGTCTTTCTTTTCCTTCTTCTTCTAATTGTTCTTGTAGCATTTTATCATATAATCTTGCTTTTAATATTTTTATTGCAATTTCTTTATTTTTTATTTGACTTCTTTCTGTTTGTGAATAAACTATAATTCCTGTAGGAATATGTGTTAGTCTTACAGCTGAATCTGTTGTATTTACACCTTGTCCACCACATCCACTACTTCTAGTAATATCTACTCTTACTTCATTCATGTCTAGTTCAAAATCTATGTCATCTGGTTCTGGCATTACTAATACAGTTGCAGTTGATGTATGAACTCTGCCTTGTGTTTCAGTTGCTGGTACTCTTTGTACTCTATGTGAACCACTTTCCCATTTTAATTTAGAGTAAACATTTTCACCTTTTACACTAAATTCTATTTGTGAATAACCACCACTTGTTCCTGGTTCTTCGTTTGATATTTCTATTTTCCAACCATTTTTTTCTGCATACTTAGAGTACATTCTGAATAAATCTCCTGCAAATATATTTGCTTCGTCTCCTCCAGCTGCTCCTCTAATTTCCATTATAATATTTTTACCATCATTTTCATCTTTTGGTATTAATAATAATTCTAACTCTTTAACAAGATTTTCTTTTTTAATTTCATTACTTTCCAATTCTTCACTAACTAAATCTGCCATTTCTGGATCGTTAGACATTTCTTTTAATCCTTTAATTTCTTCTTCTGTTTTAATTAGTTCTTCATATTTTTTTACAGTTATTTCTAAATCACTATGCTCTTTAGAAAGTTTTTTTAACATACTGTAATCACTCATTATTTCTGGATTTTGTAATTCACTCTCTAGTTCATTATATCTTGCTTTAATTAATTCTAATCTTTCTATCATGAGTTTTACCTCCTTTTAAACTATTTCATTTTCTTCTGATTCATCCATTACAACTAAATCTTTTAAATCATCTTCAGTTTCATCGTCATCAATTATTTCTTCATCATAATTAATTTCTTCTTCTTTTTCTTCCTCTTCTTCAACATCTCTGTCTTCGATTACTTCTTCTTCATCATCATCTTCATCTATAATTAATTTAGTTTTATGATTAATTTTTAAATCCCAATAACCTTTTTCTAACATAATAAATCTTTTATCAGTAGATAATAATTCAAAGAAATCTGCTAAATGATCTTCAAAAGCACTTTCAGGTAAATTCATAATTCTAATAACTTCTTTGAATAAATCTTGAATTTTCATTTTCTTTTCTCTATGTTCTAATACCTTATAAGCAACATCGTCATAAGACATACTTAATAATTCTTCTTCACTTAAATTTAATGATTTCATATTATTTCCTCCATAACTAAATACATTTATGTATTTAAAACAAATAGAATTATATCATAATACATATGATTGTCAACTATTTTTTTATATATTCCATTCTTATTATATTAATACAATTTTCTTCTGTTTCTATTTTGTACTTAATTTCTATAAAATTTTCTTTATTTTCAATATTTAATAAAGACATATTAACTAATAAATTATTATTATACTCTTTTAAAAATATATTACATTGTTCTTTATTAAAATCTAATTCTATTAATTCATTATCTGTTTCTTTAGTTAATATATTATTATTAAATATATATTTTATACCATCTAACTTAAATATTAATTTATTATTTTGATTAATACATTTAATATCATTTTCATTTATTATAATATTATTATCTTTTTTTAATATAAAATTTAATTTATTCATATATATCTTTTCCTTTGGGTATAATTTTATCATATTATTTATTAAATATCACTTATAAATTATATTTTTTTTTACATAATATTTTTAGGTGGAAATATGAAACATATTAAATTTACTTTTAAAATATTTGTATTTTTATTTATATCATTTGTTGTTTCTATGTCATTACTATATGCATATGCTTATTTAAGTGATGGTATAGATATTAAAACTAGCAACTCATTCTATATATATGATAAAGATGAAAAATTAGTTTATTTGGGTAGTAGTAATAGTGAATGGGTAGATATAGAAAACGTTAGTCCTTACTTTTTAGATGCTATTATTAGTACTGAAGATAAATATTTTTATAAACATATGGGTTTTGATTATTTACGTATTGCTAAGTCTTTATATACTAATTTTAAGAATGGTTATATATCACAAGGTGGTAGTACTATAAGTCAACAGTATGTAAAGAATATGTATTTAGATTTTGATAAAACTTGGGAGAGAAAGATACAGGAAGCATTTTTAACTTTGAAGTTGGAAACACATTATAGTAAAGATGATATATTACAGGGTTATATTAATACTATTAATTTTGGGCAAGGATGTTATGGTATAAGTGATGCTAGTAAGTATTATTTTAATAAAAAACCTAGTGAACTTAGTTTAGAGGAGGCTATAATACTAGCTGGTATACCAAAGTCGCCTAATAATTATAATCCGGTTAGTAGCTATGAAAAGGCTATTAAAAGAGGTAAGATAGTTGCTGAATGTATGCTTAATAATGGTAAAATAGATAAAAAAACTTATGATAATTTGTTTAAAAATAAGTTAGAGATTTATGCTAAAAGTGATTTAAATAATTTACAAACTTTAATGTATTATCAAGATGCTGTTATGGATGAGTTAAAAAGTTTAAATGGTATTCCTGATAGTTTAATAGATTCTGGTGGTCTAAAAGTTTATACTAACTTAGATATGGATATACAAAGCAATTTGGATAAATCTATTGTTGATAATATGACTAATGATGATGTTGAGGTTGCTAGTGTTATTATTGAACCTGATACTGGTAAGATCAGAGCATTGGCTGGTGGTAAAGATTATAAGAAAAGTCAATTTAATAGAGTTGTTAAATCTAAAAGACAAGTTGGTTCTACTATAAAACCTTTTCTGTATTACACTGCGTTAGAAAATAATATGACTAGTTCTTCTACTTTTACTAGTGAAAAAACTGATTTTGTGTTTTCTAATAATAAAACATATAGTCCTACTAATTATGCTAATAAGTATGCTAATGGAGATATTACTATGGCTGCAGCACTTGCGTATAGTGATAATATATATGCTGTTAAAACTCATCTATTTTTGGGTGAAGATAAGTTAGTTGATACTATGAAAACTGTTGGTTTAAAAACTAAATTAGTACCTATACCATCTTTAGCACTCGGTAGCAAAGAAATAAATATGTTAGATTATGCAGTTGCTTATAATACATTAGCTAGTGGTGGCTACAAAGGTGATGTTTATTTAATAGATAGAGTTGAAGATTTACAGGGAAATGTTTTATATAAACATAAACAAAAAAGAGAATTAGTTTTAAATACGAATTCTTTATATATATTAAATGAAATGATGAGTAATTCTTATAATTCTAAATTTATTAGCTACAACTCTCCTACTGCATTATCTATAAGTGATAAGTTAACAAAAAAATATGCTATTAAAAGTGGTTCAACTAATAATGATTATTGGTTAATTGGTTATAATCCAGATATATTAATGATGGTATGGACTGGTAATGATAATAATAAGGAAGTTGAAGCAAATTATTCTAAAATTAGTAAAACTATATGGGCTGATACCGTGGAGTCTAGTTTAAAAGATAAAGAAGAAAGATGGTATACTAAACCGCAAAATGTTGATGCTGTTATATTAGACCCTGTTAGTGGTAAGTATACTAGTGATAGTAAAGGTAGTTTATTTTATTTCTTGAAAGGTACTGAGCCTGTAAATTAAATTTTTGCAAAAGAAAAGTGGATAACTTAGGTGTTTTCCACTTTTTTTATACTATTTTCAATTGTTAATATATTTTTTGTCCTTTAATTATTTTGTTTACAATTATAAATGTAAACTAATATCCGTGCTTATAGTACGATACAATTATGTTTGACTTTACGATATTCTATATGTTATTATTTTATTAAGTAGAACGTCCACCCCCTGTAGGTTGGATGTCTACCCTGAGGGATAGCATCCGTCCTAACTGAGTGGCGGATGTTTTTGTTTTGATTTAATTTAATCTTTGTTAAGAATATTTAATATCAAAATTATGATAATTCTGTTTATTAATTGTTTTAAATTTTTAAACATATTACCACCTCACTTCTTATTCTTTGCTAGAATCAGTTAGTAAGGTAAACACCAACCTGGACGTTCGGTTAGTTATATTAAAGTTTTTTGAAATAAAAATAAAGTCTTTCGACAAAACTTGTCAAAAAAATAAAGTGGATAAGTATTAAGTTTTCCACTTTATTTTTCTATTTTTATAATTATTTGATATAAATCTTCAAAATCATAATCTTCAGTTTCTATTTGGAAACCGGCGTCACTAATTTCTTGTTCTATATCTTTTAAAGAATTTATTACTGAATTTAAGTCACCTTTTACTATTCTTTTTTGAGTTTTTGTTTCTTTTGGTTCTTCGACTTTAGTTTCTACTGGTTTAGATTCTTCTGCTGTTGGTATATCAAATATTTCATATTGATTTTGCAATTGTTTTTTAGAATCCATTATTAGTTTTGCAATGTCTTCACTTTCTAAATCTGTGTTATCTTCATTATCACTAAATGACATATCTAAAGTTTCTATTTGATTTAATAAATCTTTATTTTCTTCATTATTTAAAATATTAAATCTAGATGTAGGTTCTTCTGGTGCTGGTTCATTTAATTTTTTTATTTCATTATCTAATTGTCTTACTGTTAATCTGTTTTCTATTATTTTATTTAACATATCTATTTGGTCTTGTGGATTAGATAGTGACAATAAACTTCTTGCATGTCTTTCTGATATTTTTTCTGACATTAATGCATCTTGTACTTCATCTGTCAAATTCAATAATCTTACTTTATTTGCTACTGAAGATTGTGAAATACCTAATCTTTTTGCTAATTGATCTTGAGTTAAATATCCTCTATCTAATAGTTTTTTATAAGATTTTGCTTCTTCTATTGCAGAAAGATTTCTTCTTTGTAAATTTTCTACTAGCGCTACTTCTGCTGAAGTGTTATCATCTAAATCTGCTATTATTGCTGGTACTTTATTTAATCCCGCTATTTGACTTGCTTTATATCTTCTTTCTCCTGCAATTATTTCATATTTATCATTAGATAATTTCCTTAAGACTAATGGTTGTATAATACCGTGTTCTTTTATAGATGATGCTAAATCTTTTAAAGCATTTTCATCAAAAGTTAGTCTTGGTTGAAATCTATTTGGAATTATATTTTCTACATTTATATATTGTATGTTTGGTTCTAAATTCATTTGCCCCTACTCCTATTCTATTAATAATAATACTTTATTTTTATATATTTTTCAAGTAGTTTGTAGTTAATTTAATTAAAAAATAGTCTCTAAATTTATAGAGGCTTTTTTATAATTTGACTATAATTTCTTGGATATTTTGGATTTGTTTTATTTATTTTTTTTATTAATATAAAGTTTCTTATACCAGTATTGTTTGGTAAGTTTATATTAATTGTTTTAATATATTCTGCTCCTAGTACTTTAATTCCATTTTTGCTATTATTTAATTCTTCTTCGTAGTCAGATTTCATTGCTATAAAATATCCATTTTGTTTAACATAAGGTATGGATAATTCTATAAGTACTGGAAGATTTTTTACTGCTCTTGCAGATACAATATCAAAGTATTCTCTTTTTTCTATTATATATTCTTCTGCTCTTTTATTTACTATTTCTACATTATCTAATTCTAATAGCATTGATAGACTTTCACAAAATTTAGTTTTTTTGTTATTTGAATCTAATAAAGTTAATTTTATGTTTGGAAATAGTATTTTTATAACTATACCTGGAAAACCAGCTCCGCATCCTATGTCTAACATAGTATCAATATTATTAAAATTTATTGTTTTTGTTAAAAGACATGAATCGTAGAAATGTTTTAAATATACATCTTCTTTAGTTGTAATCGATGTTAAGTTTGTATGTTTGTTATATTCTATTAAATATTCATAATATATTTTGAATTTGTTAATTTGATTATGTGTTAATATTATGTCAATCTTTTTTAATTCATTTATAAATTCTGTCTCATTCATTTTTACTATATTCCTTTTTTAAATATATTGCTAGTATAGATAAATCAGCAGGGTTTACACCACTAATACGTGATGCTTGTGCTAGTGTTTCTGGAGCAACACTAATTAATTTTTGTTTTGCTTCGCTAGCTAGATTAGTTATTTTGTTATAGTCAATATCTTTTGGTATTTGTTTTGATTCTAATTTTAGAAGTTTTTCTACTTCTTTTAGTTCTTTGTTGATATAACCTTCATATTTTATTAATATTTGTGCTTGATTATATACTTCTTTATCATATTTATTTTCTAATATATTTTCTTTAAGTAATAAATCTAATGTGATTTCTGGACGTTTTAGGAACGTATAAAGATTTGTACCATTTTCTAATTTATCTGTTCCCATTTGTTTTAATATATTTTGAGTTATATTTTTATTAGATATTTTAGTTTCTTTTAGTTCATTTATTAATTTGTCAATATTATTTTCTTTTTCTATAAGTTTGTTGTATTTTTCTTCACTAATAAGTCCTGCTTCATAGCCATATTTGCGTAATCTTATATCAGCATTATCATGTCTTAAAAGTAATCTAAATTCTGCACGACTTGTTAACATTCTGTATGGTTCTTTTGTACCTTTTGTCACTAAATCGTCAATTAATACTCCTATATATGATTCATTTCTTTTTAAAATTAAAGGCTCTTTATTTTGAATTTTTTTCACTGCATTAATTCCTGCTATGATTCCTTGTCCTGCTGCTTCTTCATATCCACTTGTTCCGTTTATTTGACCTGCTGTAAATAAATTATTTATTACTTTTGTTTCAAGTGATGGTTTTAGTTGTAAAGGATTTATTGCATCATATTCTATTGCATAAGCATATTTTAATATTTTAGCATTTTCTAATCCTTTTAAGCTATGTACCATTTTTTCTTGGACGTCTGTTGGCATAGATGTTGAGAAACCTTGTAAATATAAATCGTCATAATATAGGCTTTCTGGTTCTAAGAATAATTGGTGCCTTTCTTTGTCTGCAAATCTTACTATTTTATCTTCAATGCTAGGACAATATCTAGGTCCTATTCCTTCTGCGTATCCACCATACATTGCACTTCTTGATAAATTTTCCTTTATTATATTATGCGTATTTTCATTAGTGTAAACTAAATAACATTTTTCTTGTTTATCTTTGTCATAATATATTTCATTTTCTGAATTAAAAGTCCAGTATTCATCATCGCCAGTTTCTTCTTTTAAAACACTGAAATCTACACTGTTTTTATCTATTCTTTGTGGAGTACCTGTTTTAAGTCTTAATATATCAAATCCTAATTCTTTTAATTTAGTACTTAAAAATTTTGACCTTCTTTCTCCATGAGGACCTTCTAATTTGTTTGTATCACCTACTAATATTTTACTTCTTAAATATGTTCCTGTTGTTAATACTAAAGATTTACAAAAATATTTTGTTCCGTCTTCCAATATTATTCCTTTTATCGTGTTATTATCAGTTATTAAATCTTCTACCATACCTTCTATAATTGTTAAATTTTTTGTATTTTTTAAGGCTTTTAACATATTTTTTGGATATGTAATTTTATCTGCTTGTGCTCTTAAAGATCTAACTGCAGGTCCTTTACCATTATTTAACATTTTTATTTGTATGTGACTTTTATCTGCAACTATTCCCATTAATCCGCCTAATGCGTCAATATCTCTAACAATTATTCCTTTTGCGGTACCACCGATTGATGGATTACATGGCATATCTCCAATATTTTTTATATTTGAAGTAATAAGAGCAGTTTTTGCACCCATTTTTGCTGCAGCATGACTTGCTTCGCAACCTGCATGTCCTCCTCCTACTACAATTACATCATAATTCATACTTTACACTCACTTTCCTAAACAGAAATTACTGAATATTTCGTCTAATAATTCATCTTTGTAAGTACTTCCTATTATTTCACCTAATAGGTCAAAACATTCTTTTATGTCAATAGCAAGTAAATCTATTTCTATATTGTTTTCTATACTATTTAATGTATTATCAAGTACATCAATTGATTTTTTTACTAAAGATATTTGTCTTGAATTTGATAAATAATTTAAATTAGATGATTCTAATTCACCTAAATTAAATAATTCTCTTATTTTGTTTTTTAAATCATTTAGATTTTTATATTCTTTTGTATTTCCATATACTATGTTATTTGTTTTTATTTTACTTTCATCTAATTTTTTTTCTAAATCATTTTTATTTATGTAAACAATTAGTTTTTTATTTTTTAATTCATTTATTAAATCTAATTCTTCTTTTGTAATTTCTTCATTATAATTTAATACTAAAATTATTAAATCAGATGAGTTTATAATCTCTTTACTTTTGTTTACACCTATTTGTTCTACTATATCATTTGTTTCACGAAGTCCAGCTGTATCTATTAAATTTAAAATAATTCCATCTAATATTATTTTTCCTTCAACTATATCACGTGTTGTTCCTGCAATGTTTGTGACAATTGCTTTTTCTTCTTCTAATAATGTATTTAGTAAACTACTTTTTCCTACGTTTGGTTTACCTACAATTGCAACGTCAATACCATTTTTTATAAGTTTACTATTTTGAGATTCTTTAAGTAAATTTTCTAATTCTTTTTTTATTGTTATAATTTTCGGTTTGATTAATTCATTTGTTAGTACAATTGCATCTTCGTATTCTGGATAATCTATATTAACTTCTATATTTGCACTAATACTAACTAATTCTTTTCTTATTGAATTTACTAAATTAGTTATATTTCCTGTGACACCATTTAATGATAATTTCATACTTTTTTCTGTCTCTGAATTAATTAAATCTCCTACTGATTCTGCTTCTATTAAATCAATTCTTCCATTAAGAAATGCTCTTTTTGTAAATTCTCCTGGTTCTGCTAATCTTGCGCCATTAGTTAGTAATAGTTCTAAAACTTTATTAGTAGTACTTATTCCACCATGGCAATTTATTTCAATTATGTCTTCTGTTGTATAAGTTTTTGGTGCTAACATAACAGATACTAATACTTCATCTACTATTTCATTATTATCCATTATATATCCATAATTAATTGTATGAGAATCTACTTTACGTAAATCTTTTCCTTTAAATATTTTATTAACAATTTCAATCGCATTTGGTCCAGAAACTCTAACAATTGATATTGCTCCTACTCCTAATGCTGTTGAAATTGCACATATTGTATCAAACATAGTACACCACTCCATAATGTATTATAACACAAAAATTATTTCCCGGGAAATAATTTTACATAAAATAAAAACTATCAAATTTAATTGACAGTTTCTTTACTTTCTACGTATTTAATTACAACATGTCTATTTGGTTCTTCACCTTCACTTATTGTTGACACTTTTTTATTATTACTTAATATATTATGAACTATTCTTCTTTCATAAGAATTCATATTTTCTAACTTTACGTCAACTTTTGTTGTTGCAACTTCACGAGCAATTCTTTTTGCAAGTCTTTCTAAATTCTTTTCTTGTTTTTCTTTATAGTTTTCTACGTCTAAAATTATATGTGGATATATTTTAAAATTATTACTTAACATTTGTTTTACTATGTATGTTAATGATGACAATGTTCTTCCATCCTTACCAATTAATATACTATTATTATCACTATACATTTTTATTATTATTTGTTCATCTCTTATTTTAGATTCAAATGTGACATCAATACCCATTAAATCAGTAAAATTTTTTAAATAGTCTTTTACATAATTTTGTATAGCGTCAAGTGTGTAAACTTTAATTTTATAACTTGATTTTTTTAATAAACTACCTTTTATTTCTTCTTTTGTTATTATTACTTCTGTTTTTTCTTTGTTAAGTTCTTGTAAACTATTTTCAATTAACTCTTCTAAATTTTTTCCTTCAAACTCTTTTACTTCCATAATTCATTATCTCCTTTTTTTTACAATTAATGATTGTATTACACTAAATCCATTTGTGACTACCCAATAAAGTGCTATTGCTGTTGGTAAACTAAATGATGCTATTGAGATAAATATTAACATAAATGTTGTCATAAATTGCATTTGTTTTTGTTGTTCAGAACTTCCTGTTGTTGCCATACTGAATTTAAATGACAAGAATGTTGTTAGAATTATTAATCCTATTAGTACTAAATATAAATAATTACCTGATTTAATTCCAACTAATGGTGTTGTTCCTAATTGTAAACTCCATAAGTTTTCTTCAAATATAGCTGGTACCCTGTTTATTGCTTCTAAGAATGCAAAGAATAATGGTAATTGTATAAATGACACTAGACATCCACTTACTGGATTAATATCATATTTCTTATAAATTAACATAGTTTCTTGACTTTTTTGCATCATTGAATCTGAATCAGTTTTATCTTTATATTTCTTTTCAAGTTTTTCAAGTTCTGGTTGAGCTTTTTTCATATTTTCAGATTGTTTAGCAGTTTTAAGTGATAATGGTAATAAAATTATTCTTAGTGCTAATCCAATTAACATTACTGATATACCATAATTTTTTACTAAAAGTCCTAATTTTATGATTAACCACGCAATTGGCATTACAAATAATTGTACCCATAAACCATTGTAAGTTTTTTTATTATAAATTTTTAATTTCTCACAACTTGGTAAATCTTTTAATTTAACTTCCATATTTTTTTCATACTTTTCATAAATTGCTGTTAATTCTTTTTCCTCTGGCTTACAAAGTATATTTGAAGTTAAACTTTGACCTGTCTTTTCATTTGTTATTCTTTTTTTATCATTATCTGATAAGTACTTTGTACATCCTGTTGTTAGTGTTAATGCTAACATTATTATAAGTATTAATTTTTTTCCTGTGTTTTTTTTCATATATTCTCCTTTATCTTTCTTTCTAGGTTGTTAAGTCTTTCCTCAAATGGAGTTTCTAAACACCCTTTCCTTATCATTATAATATAATCTGTGTTATTTTTAAATAAAGATTTTAATTTATCTATAATTTCTCTTGTTTGTCTTTTTAATTTATTTCTTGTGACTGCATTTCCAATCTTATTACTTATAGCAAGTCCAAATCTTATTTTTTCTAAATTGTTTTCCTTATAATATATAACATAGTCTTTTGTTTTAATAAATTTTCCATTTTTTATAAGAGTTGTAAAATCTTTTTTTGATTTAATCATTTCTCTTTTTTTCATTTAATCACATCCTTATAGATAAAAAACCACAATAAAATTGCGGTTTATTTACATAATACTTTGCGTCCCTTTTTTCTTCTTGATTTTAAAATATTCGTTTCTTTACGTGCAAAAAAGCCATGTTTTTTACTTTTTTTACGATTATTTGGTTGAAAAGTTCTTTTCATAATTGCACCTCCACCTCTTTAAGCTTTTTTTATTTTAGTATATTTTTATATAGAAGTCAATTAAAAATTAAAAATTTCTTAAAAATAGTTTTCAACGTGGATTTGTTAATATCTTTTTTTGTTGTTAATATCATTTTGTGGAAATTGTGGATAAATAGCTTTTTATTAGATTTTATCTAAGTTTCTTTGTTGATAAAATGTTTAAAAGATGTTGAAAATGCAAAAAATTAAAATTCGTGCTTTCTTTTTCAACAAAAGTGTTTTAAAATAATGTTAGTTAACAAAAATAATCTTGAAAGCGGGGTGTTTTGATGGATAATTTGTCTTGGGATTTATTTCTAAGTAATATTAAATCTAAATTATCTTCTGTTTCATATAATACTTGGTTTAAAGAAACTAAATTATATAAACAATCAGATGATTCTATTACAATTATGGTACCTATGAGTTTTTATAAAGATTATTTAAATAAACATTATTATGATTTAATAGATAATATAATTACTAGTATTACTGGAAAGAGTTATGACATTAATTTTATATCTGAAGATGATACTATTAATGACTCAATTGTTCAAGAGGATAATAAAAGTATTAAAAAAGATAGTTCTTTTCAATCTAATTTGAATCCTAATTATACTTTTGATACATTTGTAATAGGAGATTCTAATAGATTTGCACAAACTGCTGCTGTTGCTGTTGCAGAACAGCCTGGTAAAGTTTATAATCCTTTATTTATTCATGGTAAAAGTGGACTTGGAAAAACTCACTTAATGCATGCAATAGGCAATTACATTATGGAAACAACGGATAAAAAAGTTTTATATGTGACAAGTGAAAAGTTTATTTCTGATTTTATTGATATCAACAGGAAAGATGCAGATAATTATGATATAATTGAGCATTTTAAAGAAAAATATAGAAATATAGATGTATTAATTATAGATGATATACAATTTTTAGGAGGTGCAGTTAAATCTCAACAAGAATTTTTCCATACTTTTAATAATTTGTATGATTCTAATAAGCAGATAATAATTAGTTCTGATAGGTCACCAGATGATTTAAAAGCATTGGAGGATCGTCTTAGAACTAGATTTAGATGGGGCTTAACTGCTAATATTTTTCCACCTGATTTTGATTTAAGATGTAAAATACTAAAAGATAAAATGTCTGGTTTAGAAGGTGCAAAGCTAATAAAAAATGATGTAATAGAGTATATTGCTAACAATTGTGAAAGTGATGTTAGATATTTAGAAGGTTCTATAAGACGATTATTTGCATATGCAGCAATGTATAGTCCTAAAGAAATAAATTTAGAATTTGCGATAGAGGCTTTAAAAGATTATATCGGTTCTAGTGTATATAGTAATAGTAATATATCAAAGATTCAGAAGGCTGTTGCTGATTATTTTGATATAACTGTGGATAACTTAAAAAGTAAGAAACGTACTGCTAATATAAACAATGCAAGACAAATTGCTATTTACTTATGTCGTGTTATTACTGAGGAAACAACGACTAGAATAGGGCTAGAATTTGGAAATAGAGATCATTCTACAGTACTTCATGCAATTGAAAAAGTTAGTAAAGATGTTAAAAATAATGATGAATTAAGAAGTCAATTAAATGAGATTAAGAATAAGTTAGGTTAATATTGTTGAAAAGTAAAAAGTTGTTAACACCTATTAATAGCTTAAATAATGGCGATTAAGTTAGATATTAACAATTTCAACACCTATAATAATAATATGTTAATAAAAAAGAAAGAAGGAGATTTTATGAAATTAACAATTAATAAAAATATTTTATTGGAAAGTTTGGTAAATGTAGTTAGAGCAATTAGTCCTAAAAATATTATTCCAATATTAAATGGTATAAAGTTTGAATTAACTAAAGAAGGATTAAATTTAATAGCAAGTGATAGTGATTTAACTATTAAGAGTTTTATTCCTAGTAGTGATATTGAATCAATAGATGAAGAGGGTACTATAATAATTCAAAGTAAGTATATTATAGATATTATTAGAAAATTACCTAGTGATTTAATTAATATAGAAGTTGTAGATGGTTTAAAGATAAGAATTTATACAGATAATAGTCAATATAATTTAAATTGTTTAAATACTGAAGATTATCCACAAATTGTATTAGAAGAAAGTAAAAATCCTATAACTATAAATAGTGAAATAATTAAAAATATGATTAAACAAACAATTTTTGCTGTTTCTATACAAGAATCTAGACCATTATTAACTGGATTAAATTTAAAAATAAATGGGAATGTTATGGAAGTAGTTGCAACAGATTCTTATAGACTTGCTAAAAAAACAATAATTTTAGAAAATGAATACCCAGAAGTTGTTGAAATTACTATTCCTGGTAAGAATATTAATGAATTTGATAAAATTATAAATGAAGAAAGTGATGTAGAATTACATTTATTTAGTAATAAAGTGTTATTTAAGTATAGAAATATTATATTTCAATCAAGTTTATTAAATGGTAATTATCCTAATACTAGTAATTTAATACCTAATAATTTTAATATTATTATTAATTCTTCATTAAATAATTACTATGCTAGTATAGATAGAGCAGCATTACTTACTCAAAGTAAAGAAAAAAATATTGTTAGAATGGAAACTAATGGTAATGTTTTAAATGTTTCTAGTTTTGCTTCTGAAATAGGTAAAGTAGAAGATAAAATTGAAATTACAAAAAATACTGATGAAGATATAGCTATTTCATTTAGTTCTAAATATATGTTAGAGGCTTTAAGAACATTTAATGATGAAGAACTTTTAATACTTTTAAATGATGATTCTTCTCCAATAATATTAAAGTCAGTTCAAGATGAAAGTTTAATTCAATTAATTTTACCAATAAAAACATATTAAATTTTAAATATTGTTAATAATTCGACATTTATTAACAATATTTTTTTTATTTATTTGATATAAGAGTATTTGTCAGGGAGGTGAGGAATATGAAAGACTATGAAATCAATAAGGAAACTTTAGCTATAATACCAATTGGTGATAAAAAATCTAAAGTTATTGAGAAGAATGGTACTTACATAATTAATTCTAGACCAAATAAAGTGATGGATACTAGTTGTAAGTATTATGGAAGTTCTTTTGAAGGTAGACAAAAAGGTACTTCTAATCTAACAGGTATTAGTTATAAAGCACCAATAATAGTACAAGAAGAAGGAAATATAATATTTTTTCCTACAACAAGTCCTAGATTGAAAAAGTGTTGTTGGGTTTCTTTAAATAATATTGATTCTTATTATTATGATTTTGAAAAAAAGACATGTGTTATAATATTTGATAACAAATCTAAATTAGAATTTGATATGTCATATTGTGTTTTAAACAATCAAATTTTAAAGTCACATAGATTAGAATCGATATCTAGTAAAAGAAGAGATAAAAAATAATTATTATTTTGCTTTAAAATTGTTAAAAACGTTTTAAATATGTGTTTTTTATGGTATAATGTAAATAGGTATAGGAGTATTCGCAATACCTATTTATTTATTATATTTATTAAAAGAGGGTTTAAAATGGAAATAACATCTTTGAAACTTGTTAATTTTAGAAATTTTGATAGTTTAGAATTAAACTTTTCTAATAACAAAAATATAATTATTGGAGACAATGGTGTTGGAAAGACAAATATTGTAGAAGCAATATTTGTTTTAGCCTTGACAAAGTCATTTAGAACTAATGATGATATGTTATTAGTTAAAAATGATAAAGATTATTTTAAAATAGAAGGTGTTGTTAAATCTACTTTTGTTAATAATTATAAAATTGTTTATCAAGATGCAATTAAAACTGTAAAAATAAATAATAATAAAATAAATAAGTTTAGTGATTATATATCTAATATTAATGTAATTTTGTTTAGTATAAATGATTTGAAGTTAATTAAAGATACTCCAAGTACTAGAAGAAAACTAATTAATTTAGAAATATCAGAATTAGATAATAATTATATTAAATATTTAAATTATTATAATAAGATATTAAAACAAAGAAATTCTTATTTAAAATCCTTATATGGAAAACAAGTTAATCATGATTATTTAGGTATAATTGATAGTCAACTTGTTGATTATGGACTTAAGATAAGAGATATTAGAGATAAATTTGTTAATAATATTAATAATATCATTTCTTCAGTTCATGTTAAATTAGGTGGTAATAATGATTTAAATATTTATTATAAGACTGATTATCAAGATTTTGATAAAAAATATTTATTAAATTTATATGCTAAAAATATTAATAAAGATATTAATTTAGGATCTACGCAGATAGGTATTCATAAAGATGATTTTATATTTAATATAGATGGTAATGATATTAAAAATTTTGCAAGTGAAGGTCAACAAAAGAATAGTGTAATAGCTTTTAAACTCGCTGAGTTAGAAATTTTTAAGGAAAAAACCGGTGAATATCCTATATTGATATTAGATGATTTATTTAGTGAATTAGATATAAAGAAAATAAATAAGATTTTAAATTATATTAGTGAAGATATTGAGACTTTTATTACAACTACTGATTTGAAAAAGATTAAAAAGTGTTATTTAAAGTCTAGTAAGATATTTGAATTTAAAAATGGTGAGATAAAGGAGAGATATTATGAATGAATATAATGAAAGTGATATTCAAGTACTTGAAGGCTTAGAAGCTGTTAGAAAAAGACCTGGTATGTATATTGGTACAACCGATGTTAAGGGGCTACATCATTTAGTTTGGGAGATTGTAGATAATTCAATCGATGAAGCTTTAGCTGGTTTTTGTAAAAATATTGAAATAATTATTAATAAAGATAATTCAATTACAGTTAGAGATGATGGTCGTGGTATTCCTGTTGGAATACATCCTAAAACTGGTATTTCTACTGTTGAAACAGTTTATACAGTATTGCATGCTGGTGGTAAATTTGGTGGTGGAGGCTATAAGGTATCTGGTGGTCTTCATGGTGTAGGTGCTAGTGTTGTTAATGCTTTATCAAAATGGGTAATCGTTAGAGTTTATAAAGATGGAAAAATTTATGAAGCTAAATTTGAAAATGGTGGAAAAACTACTCAAAAATTAACTGTTATTGGTGAATGTGATATTAATAGAACTGGTACTAGTGTTAAATTTAAACCAGATCCAGAAATATTTGATACTGAAATATATGATTATGAAACTTTAAAAGTTAGAGTTAGAGAATTAGCCTTTTTAAATAGAGGACTACAATTAACTTTAAGAGATGATAGAGATGAGGAAGATACACAAGGAGATAAATTTTTATATGAAGGTGGAATTAGTGAATACGTTAAATTTTTAAATAAAAATAAAACTCCTATTCATGAACAAGTTATACATTTAGAAGGTGAAGAAGCAGGTATTTTCTTTGAAGTTGCCATGCAGTATAATACTGGGTATTCAGATAATATTTATTCATTTGTTAATAACATTAATACACATGATGGTGGAACTCATGAAGAAGGTGTTAGACGTGCTTTAACTAGAATTATTAATAATTATGCTAGAAAAAATAATATATTAAAAGAAAAAGATGAATCTTTGACTGGTGATGATGTTAAAGAGGGATTAACAATGATTGTTTCTTGTAAACATCCTAATCCACAATTTGAAGGTCAAACTAAAGGTAGACTTGGAAATAGTGAAGTTAGAAAAATTGCTGATAGTGTATTTTCTAAGGGATTTGAACGTTTCTTAATGGAAAATCCTAATGAAGCTAAAATTATTATAGAGAAAGCTATTATTGCTTGTCGTGGTAGACTTGCTGCAAAAAGAGCACGTGAGGTTACACGTAAAAGTGATATAAGTGTGACAAGTAATTTCTTTGGTAAACTTTCTGATTGTAAGAGTAAGGATCCAAAAGTTTCTGAAATATTTATAGTCGAGGGAGATAGTGCCGGTGGTTCTGCTAAAAAAGGTAGAGACTCAATGACTCAAGCTATACTTCCTTTAAGAGGTAAAATATTGAATGTAGAAAAAGCTAGATTAGATAAAGCACTAGGTAATGAAGAAATTAGAACTATAATAACTGCTTTTGGAACTGGTATAGGTCAAGAATTTGATTTATCAAAATTAAGATATGACAAAATAATTATAATGACCGATGCCGATGTTGATGGAGCACATATTAGAGTATTGTTATTAACATTATTTTATAGATTTTTCCGTCCTATTGTTGAAGCAGGTCATGTTTATGCTGCTCAACCTCCATTATTTAGAATAATGCATGGAAAAACAAGAAAATATGTATTAGATGAAGATGAGAAAGAAGCATATTTAAGAAGTTTACCTGAAAATATTCGTTCAAGAGCTGAGATTGCTCGAATGAAAGGTTTAGGAGAAATGGATGCTGCTGAATTAAATGAAACAACAATGGATATAAATCAAAGAATTTTAAGAAAGATTACTGTTGATGATTGTGTTAGTGCAGACCAAATATTCTCTTCATTAATGGGAGAAGATGTTGAACCTAGAAAAGAATTTATTGAAGCTAATGCTAATTACGCAGAGTTAGATATTTAGGAGGTGTAGGTATGGAAGAAGAAAATAAAGATATAATTGAAGAAACTAATAATGAGGAAACAAATGAAATTGTTAGTGAAAATGTAGATAAAACTGAAGATCCTTCTTATTTTAGTGGTGAATTTCATGAAAGAGATAAATTAAGTGAAAATAACATTGTTGAAGAAGTAAAAAAATCTTTTCTTGATTATTCTTTAAGTGTTATTACATCTCGTGCTATTCCTGACTTGAGAGATGGGTTAAAACCTGTTCATAGACGTATTTTGTGGTCTATGTTTGATTCTGGTTATACTCCAGATAAACCACATCGTAAGTGTGCTAAATCAGTCGGTGAAGTTATGGGTAATTACCATCCACATGGTGACTCATCTATATATGAAGCTATGGTAAGAATGGCACAAGATTTCAACATGAGATATTTGTTAATTGATGGTCATGGAAACTTTGGTAATATTGAAGGTGATGGAGCAGCTGCTTATCGTTATACAGAATCAAGACTTTCTAAACTTTCTTTGGAAATGTTAAGAGATATTAGAAAAGATACTGTTGATATGACTCCTAACTTTGATGAGTCTTTAAATGAACCAGTTGTTTTGCCATCAAGATTTCCAAATATACTGGTAAATGGAGCAATGGGAATTGCTGTTGGTATGGCTACAAATATTCCTCCACATAATTTAACAGAGGTTATAAATGGTTGTATTGCATACATTGATAATCCTGATATAGATACTTTAGGGTTAATGGAGCATATTAAAGGTCCTGATTTTCCAGTAGGCGGTATAATACTTGGTAATTCAGGTATTAGACGTGCATATGAGACTGGTAGAGGTACAATTACTATAAGAAGTAAGGCAATGATAGAAGAACACGGAAATCATAGTAATATCGTTATTACAGAGGTGCCTTATGGTGTAAATACTTTAGATTTGAAAAATAAGGTTGCTGAACTTGTACACAATAAAGTTATTGAAGGAATTAGTGATTATCATACTGATTTAAAAGATGGTGTTAAAATTACAATAACTTTAAAGAAGGATGCAAATGCTCAAGTAGTTTTAAACAATTTATATAAGCATACTTCTTTTCAAATAAATTATAGTATAATTTTATTAATGATTGATGGTAAAACTCCTAAAGTATTAGGTCTTAAGGATATTATCGCTAAGTATATAGATTATCAAAGAGAAGTAATAATAAGAAGAACTAAATTTGATTTGAAAAAAGCTGAAGATAGAGTACATATTTTAAATGGTTTAAAGATTGCTTTAGATCATATTGATGAAGTTATTAAAATAATAAAGGAATCTTCAACTGACCAAGTAGCTAAAACTACTTTAATGTCTAGATTTGGTTTAAGTGAAATTCAAGCTGATAGTATTCTTGAATTGAAATTAAGACGTTTAACTGGTCTTGAAAGAGGAAAAATTGAAGATGAATTGAAAGATTTATTGGAAAAAATTGAATATTACAATAGAGTTTTATCTTCTGAAGAGATGGTGTTAGGTATTGTAAAGGATGAATTAACTGAAATTAGAGATAAATATGGTGATGATAGAAGAACAACTATTGATATGACTGCTATTGATTATATTGAAGATGAATCTTTAATACCTGAAGAAAATATCATTGTGACGTTAACAAATAGAGGATATATCAAACGTTTGTCCGCTAATTCTTATAAATCTCAACATCGTGGTGGCGTAGGTGTAAAGGGAATGTCAACTAATGAAGAAGATTATGTTGAACATATGATAAACTTATCCACACATGATTATTTATTATTTTTCACTAATAAGGGTAAAGTTTACAGAATGAAAGGTTATGAAATACCTGAGTATAGTCGACAAGCAAAAGGATTACCTATTATTAATTTATTGCAAATTGAAAAAGATGAGTCTATTAATTCTTTAATTAAAATGAGTAATGATGATGATTATAAATTCTTAGTATTTGGTACTAAAAAAGGATTTATAAAGAAATCTTTAATTAGTGAATTTGAAAATATAAGAAACAGTGGTAAAATTTGTATTTCTTTACGTAATAATGACGAGTTAATTGGTGTAAAGAAATCCACAGGAAATGAATATATTATGATGGGTTCTTCTGAAGGTCGTATGGCTGTATTTAGTGAGGATGAAATACGTGTTATGGGACGTACTGCTTCAGGCGTTAGAGGTATTAATTTAGTTGATGCTGATTGCGTTGGTATTGAAGTTGTATCTTTGGATAATAATATTCTCATTGCCACAAAAAAAGGTTATGGTAAAAAAACGTTAGTTAGTGAATTTAGAACAACAAAACGTGGTAGTAAAGGTGTAAAAGCACTTAATATAACAGAGAAGAACGGTTCTTTAGTGTCATTTAAAATTATTGATGATAATCAAGATTTAATGATTATTACTAATTCAGGAATGATTATAAGACTATCTTTAAATCAAATAAGTCAATTAGGTCGTGTGACTCAAGGAGTTAGATTAATTAATTTAAAAGATAATCAATATGTTTCAACAATTAGTATAGTAGATAAAGAAGAAGATTCAGAAAACATTGAAAATAGTGATGATTTATCCACAATAAATGAAAATAATAACAAAAAGAGCGAATAATTCGTTCTTTTTTTATGTTTCACGTGAAACATGTTTCTATTTTTTATAAATAAAACTTGTAGTATAGCATTTTATTATTAATGTTTTTTTATTAAATTATCTATTTATTATCTAATAGTTGGTGTAGGTTTAATGTTTCACGTAAAACATTGTTAATAACTTTTATTCCAGTTATTTTGTATGAACAAAAGTATTTTAATTTATTATTTATTCTATTTTTTATAATAATTCATTATTTTTTCATATTATAATTATATTTATTATGAATAAAAATGTTATTTTTAAATTATTTTATTATGTTAATATATTTTATTTTAAATCTTTAATAGTCTTTATGTTTCACGTGAAACATTGTTGAAAACTAATAAGTTTAATTTACATATTATTATGAATGTTTGTTTATAATTTTATTCAAAAATAATATATAATATGTTGTTTATTGTTTTATCATAATCTTTGTTGAATTTATATGTTTCACGTGAAACATTGTTAATAACCTTGATTAATATATTCTAAAATGTTATTATTTATACGTGCAATTAATGTTTTTATAAACTGGTCAGGACAGGAATGTAGCAGCCATATTAAATAATGTTAATGTGCACTTTTTTAATGGAGCAAATTATGAAAAAAGAAAAAATATTAAAAATTTTATATAAGAAATCTTTGAAAGCCTATAGAAAAAATGAAGTACCTGTTAGTGCTATTTTATTACGTAATAATAAGGTTATTTCAACTGCGTATAACAATAAAAATATTAAATCTAATGCTTTACTACATGCAGAGATAATATGTCTTCAAAAAGCGTATAAAAGGTTAAAAAGATGGAATTTAAATGATTGTATTTTATATGTTTCTTTAGAACCTTGTGATATGTGTAAACAATTAATTCAAGAGTCTCGTATAGATAAAGTTTATTATTTACAAAAAAGAAGTGAAGTAAATAACAAATATAATAAAACTCAATACGAACAAATGTTTGTTGAAAATGATAATGATGATTTTGATGGATTGATGTCTAATTTTTTTCATAAATTAAGAGAAAAAAAATAAAAGATATTAAATATATGATATAATTAGTCCAGGAGGGTTGTCTATGGATTATAAAGTTTTTTATAGAAAATATAGACCTAAAAACTTTTTAGAATTGGTCGGACAAGATAATATAAAGAATATATTAATAAATTCAATTAAATATAATAAAATAGCTCATGCTTACATATTTACTGGTCCTAGGGGAACTGGTAAAACTAGTACTGCTAAGATTTTTGCTAAAACATTAAATTGTTTGAATAATTCTAATGGAGTATCTTGTGATGAGTGTGAAATGTGTAAAACATATAATGAATCTGCTGATATTATAGAAATAGATGCTGCTAGTAATAATGGTGTAGAAGAAATACGTACTTTACGTGATAGTGTAAAGATTGCACCTTATAATTCAAAATATAAAGTATATATTATCGATGAAGTACACATGTTATCTAATAGTGCGTGGAATGCTTTTTTAAAAACTCTTGAAGAACCTCCAAGTCACGTTATATTTATATTAGCAACTACTGAGATAAATAAAATTCCTGAAACAGTTATGTCAAGATGTCAAAGATTTGACTTTACAAAAATACCAGAAAATAAAATGATAGAACATTTAAAAAATATATGTGAAAAAGAAAATATTGAAATAACTGAAAATTCTTTAAAAGAAATTTCAAAATTATCAAATGGTTGTTTAAGAGATGCTTTAAGTTATTTAGATAAAATTTCAAAATTCAATACTGAAATAACTACTGAATTAATCGAGAATAATTTTGGAGTGTTAAGTGAAAGTAAATTGGAAAAATTATATAATAGTGTAAAATCAAATTTGGTTGAAGAAATAAATCAACAGATAGATGATATATCTAACTCTGGCATTACTCCTTTGAATTTCATAAATGATTATGTAAATTATTTGTTAAGTTTAATAATTACTAAAAAAGTAGTTAATTATAAAGAAATAGAATTTATAAAAAAGAATATTAATATTTTAAATAATATAATTGGGAGATTTAATTCTATGATAAATCCATTTATATTGATTAAAATAGAACTAATCACTCTAAATTATTTCCCGGGAAATAATGATGTTAATATTTCCCAAAGTAAAGTTGATGTAAAATTAAATAGTGATATTAAAAAAGATGTTGTTGAAGAAATTCATGATGAGAAAGTTGTAAAGGAAGAAGATACAGAGCAAAAAACTAAAATACAAGATATAAAATCAATAAGGATAAATAATAGTTTTGTAGATGTTTCTAAAATTTATAAAAATGAGTTTATATCTAATTGGAATAATTTAATAGATAATATGAAACTTAATAATGATTATACAATTATGGGATATATGGAACCGTCTAATGTTGAGGTTGTATCTAAAACGAATGTAATTTTTTCTTTTAAAAATGATAGTGAAGCGATAATTTTTAATAATAATATTGATAGTATAGAATTAAAGTATAACGAAATGTTTAAAGTTGACTATAAATTTGTTGGATTGTCAATAGATGAATGGAATGTTGAAAAGAAAAAATTTATTGAAAATAAAAATAAGAAGTATAAATATTTAGATGAAAATGTTATAATTAAAGAAGAGACAAATGAATCTGATTCAGATATCAAAGATATTGCTGATGATTTGTTTGGAGATAGTTTAGTAGAAATAGAATAGGAGAAATGTAATTATGAATATGAATAACTTAATGGCTCAAGCACAGAAAATGCAAAAAGACATACAAAAAAAACAAGATGAATTAAATAATATGTCTTTTGTTGGAGAAAGTGAATGGGTTAATATCACTTTAAAAGGAGATAAATCTATTATTAAGGTAGAAATAAAAAATAAAACAGATATGGATTCTGAAGATTTAGAATGTATGGAAGATATGATAAAAATTGCTTTTGATGATGCAATTAATAAAATTAATAAAGAAATAGATAAAAAGATGGGTATGTATGGTAAGTTAGCAGGTGGATTGTTCTAATGTACCCAGATATTTTAACCAAAACTATTGAATCTTTTAAAAAATTTAATGGTATTGGTGAAAAAACAGCTGAACGCTTATCTTTGTCAATATTAGAAATGTCTATGGAAGATGTAGAAGATTTTTCTAAGTACATAGTAGATTTAAAAAAAAATATTAAAAGATGTAAAATCTGTGGGCATATCACTGATAGTGATGTTTGTTCTATATGTCAGTCCGAATATAGAACAGATAATTTAATATGTGTTGTAGAAGATTATAGAAGTGTATTTATGTTTGAAAAAACAGGAAATTATGAAGGTAAATATCATGTACTAAATGGTGTTATTTCTCCTATTGATGGAATAACTCCTGATGAATTAAACATTGATAGTTTGATAAAAAGACTAGCAAATATTAAAGGTGATAAAGAAGTTATAATTGCTCTCAAGCCATCAATTGAAGGTGAAGCAACTACAATGTATCTAAAAAAAATATTGGAAGGAAAAGATGTAAAGATAACTAGACTTTCATACGGAATACCAATGGGTGTTGAAATTGATTATTTAGATTCAATAACTTTAGATAGAGCATTGCAGGATAGAAAAGATATTTAAAATTTTATTGCATATTATTTTATAGGTGATAATATGAAATTTTATAAATTTGTAAAAAATCTTTTCTTTTCAATAGTGTATCTTTTTGCTATAAATATATTTTTGTCTAAATTGAATTTAAATATACCAATAAATATATTTAGTATAGCAATTGTATATTTGTTGAAATTCCCTGGATTAATATTATTATTATTTTTAAGTAGGTGGTAATTTTGTTTATATCAGATAAATTTGATGAAATAAAAAAAGAATTTGAAAGTGGTAAAAATTCTCATTCGTATATATTTTATACAAATGATTTTTTTAGTTGTCAAAAGGATGTTATTACACTTGTTAAACATATATTTAATGAAGATAATTTAAATAAAATACAATCAGATTTCGTTGTTATAAAAAAAAGTGATAAAAAACAAATATTGAAAGATGATATGGTAGATTTAAAAAGTTTCTTTCAGAAAACGTCATATATAAATAATAATAGAATTTATTTGATTGAAGAAGTACATAAATTAAATTCAACTAGTGCTAATATGATTTTAAAATTTTTAGAAGAACCTATGAAAGGTATTGTTGCATTTTTTATTACAGATAATTTGGATGCTGTTTTACCTACTATAAAAAGTAGATGTCAAATAGTTAATACATTTTATGGTGAAACTAAGGAAATAGATAATGATAATAATGAATACTTAGAATTAAATAAAGTTCTTTTTGTAGATAACAAGTATTATTCTTTATTAAAAATAAAAAAGAAATATGAAAAAAAAGAACGTGGTGAATTAATAATAATGTTTAAAGATTTATTAGAATATTACTATAATTTAGATTTTAATAAAGAAAATATTAATAGAATAAAGTTGTTAAATGAATCAATTAATTTATTAAATTGTAATGTTAATACTGATTATGTTTTTGATTATGTTTTGTTAGGAGGTTTAGATGTATGAGTATAGTTTCTGTAAAATTTAAAAAAGATGGTAAATCATATTATTTTGATGATAATGGTATTTCTTTATCTAAAGATGATTATATTTTGGTTGAAACAGATAAAGGTATACAATTAGGTTTAGTAAATGATAGAGATTTGAATATTGATAGAGAAAAAATTAAAACTGAAATAAAAAAGATAAAGAAAAAGGCTACTAAAAAAGATTATGATATATATTTAAAAAATTTAAAAGATGCTACTATTATTTTTGAAGATACTAAAAAGAAAATTGATGAAGATAATATTTCAATGAAACTACTTGATGCTATGTATACTTTTGATAGGAAACAATTGATTTTTAATTTTACAGCTGAAGATAGAGTGGATTTTAGAGAATTGGTTAAGTATTTAGCTGCAAAATATAAAACTCATATTGAATTACATCAAGTAGGTGTTAGGGATAAGGCACGTGAAATTGGTGGAATTGGGCCTTGTGGATTGCCTTTTTGTTGTAAAACTTTTAAAAATACTATGGATGGTATTTCAATAAATATGGCTAAAAATCAAAATATATCTCTTAATCCATCTAAAATAAATGGCTGTTGTGGAAGATTATTATGTTGTCTATCATATGAAGATGAAAACTATACTTGTATAAGAAAAAAATTACCTAAAATTGGTTCAGTTATTGATGTTGGTGGAATGAGTGGAAAAGTTGTAAAAATTGATATTATTGGTCAAAAAGCTTTTGTTGATGTAAATGGTGAAGAAAAAGTAGTTGATTATAGTGATAAATGATTTATTAAATTATGATTTGAAAATATATCAAAATAATGATGCTTTTAAATTTTCTATTGATTCTGTTTTATTAGCTGAATTTGTTGATATTAATTTTAGAGCAAAAAATATTATTGATTTTTGTTCTGGAAATGCTCCTATACCAATGATTTTGTCTACTAAATTTGATAAAAATATTGTAGGTGTTGAACTTCAAAAAAGTATATTTGAATTAGGAGATAAAAGTATTAAATTAAATAAAATAAATAATATTAATTATTTAAATATGAATGTTAAAGATGTAATTGATTATTTTGATTATAAATTTGATATTATTACTTGCAATCCTCCATATTTTAAGTATAATAATGACTCAGTTATTAATGTTAATGAAGAGAAAGCGATTGCTCGCCACGAAATTAATATTACATTAGAAGAAATAATATGTTGTGCTAGTAAAATTTTAAGAGATAGTGGAAGTATATATTTGGTTCATCGTCCTGAAAGACTGGTTGAAATTTTAGATTTATTTAAAAAATATCATTTTGGTTTAAGAAAATTAGAATTTGTTTATGATAATATAAATTCTAATTCATGTTTTTTGTTGATTGAGGCAAAATATAAGTGTAAAGATGATTTAAAAGTTTTAAAGCCACTTTATATAGATAAGTATTTGGAGAGTGTAAAATGAAGTTAATAGTAGGTTTAGGTAATCCAGGAAAAGAATATGAAAAAACAAGACATAATATAGGATTTATGTCTATTGATAGTTTTTTAGGTGATGTTAATTTTAAGAATAAATTTAATGGATTATATTTTGAGAAAAATTATGTCGGCGAGAAAGTTATTTTTTTAAAGCCGTTGACTTTTATGAATAATTCAGGGGATTGTGTACGTGAGTTTGTAAAATATTATGACATTGATTTAAAAGATATTATGGTTATTCAAGATGATTTAGATTTGTTGACAGGGGTTGTTAAGTTTAAAATAAATAGTAGTAGTGGCGGTCACAATGGAATAAAATCAATTATTAGTAATTTACATAGTGATGGTTTTTTTAGAATGAAAATTGGTATTAAATCTGATTTAAAAAGGGATGTAATAGATTACGTGTTAGGTAAATTTAGTAAAAGTGAATTAGATTTAATAGATTTTCAAAAGATTAATAATGCTATTTTAGATTTTATAAATAATGATTATATCTATGTTATGAATAAATATAATGGAAAGTGATAATATGTGGGGCAATATTTTTAAGTATGAAAACGAATTAACTGTTTCGGGACTCAATAATTCATTAATTAATGAATATATAGTTAACTATTATGAAAAATATAATAAAAATGTTTTAGTAGTTGCTGAGTCTTTATATGATGCTAATAATATTTATAAAGGTATACAAAAAAGAAATAAAAATGTATGCCTTTTTCCCATGGATGAATTTGCAACTGTATTAGCGATAAGTGCTAGTCCTGATTTACGTGTTGCTAGAATTGATACATTAAATAAAATTTCAAATAACAAACAGATAGTCATAACTAACTTGTCAGGTTTTTTAAAGAAAATAGATAAAGAAATAAAAAAATTAGTTGTAAGTTTTGATACTAAGAGAAAAGATATTATAAAATTTTTAGAGGATAATTCTTATGTAAAAACAAATTTAGTGACAACTACTGGAGAATATGCTGTTAGAAATTTTATCATTGATGTTTTTCCAATAGAATCAGATATGGGAATAAGAATAGAGTTCTTTGGAGATGATATTGATTCTATAAGATATTTTGATGTTGAAAGTCAAATATCTAATAAAAATATAGATGGATTTACACTATATAGTTTTAGTGATGAGTCTTCTGATAATCATGAAAACATAATAGATAAATTAGATGATGTTCAAGTCTTTTTTGTTGATTATAAAAAAATACTAAATTCGTATCAATCATATGTTGATAATAAAGAAGAATTTAATATTGGAGATAATTATTTTAGTAGTTTTAATAATATGATTATCGATAATAAAATATATATTAATTCATTTGACGATAGTCCTATATGTAAAGATGTTGTTAAATATAAATCTAAGGATGTTATAAATTTTAATAATAATTATGAAAAATTATGTGACTATGTAAATAAGACGAAAAGTGAATATATTATAATTTTTATGATGACTAATGAAAATTTAATTAATAAAATAATATCTTTATTTGGTAATGATATTTCTTTTGAAGGAGAGTATGAAAACAGAGTAAATATAATAAAACAAGATATCGATTCTGGTTTTGTTTTTGATAAATATATTGTTATTAGTGAGTATGATATAGAAAATGTAAAGAAAAAATCTGTATTTATAAATCATTATAATATAGGTAGAAAAATTAAGGGTTTTGATGATTTAAAAAAAGGTGACTATATAGTTCATGTTGTACATGGAATTGGTCAATATCAAGGTTTAGTGACGTTAGAAAATAACGGAATTAAGAAAGATTATTTATTAATAAATTATGCTGGTAATGATAAAATATATGTTCCTGCTAGTAAAATAGAAACTATATATAAATATAGTGATAGTGATACAACTAGTCCTAAATTAAATAGTTTAAACAGTAATAATTGGGCGAAAGCGAAAGCGAGAGCTAGGAGTAAAATTCAAGATATTTCTGGTGAATTAATTAAATTATATGCTGAAAGAGAAATTGTTGTAGGAGATAAATATGTTGAAACGCCAGAAGAAGAAATATTTAAAAATGATTTTGAATATGAAGAAACTCCTGACCAAACAAAGTCAATCAAAGATATTTTAAATGATTTATCTAGTTCTAAGCCTATGGACAGATTACTTTGTGGAGATGTCGGTTTTGGTAAAACAGAAGTTGCTATGAGAGCAATGTTTAGAACAGTTATGAATAATAGGCAAGTTGCATATCTTTGTCCGACTACTATTTTATCTAAACAGCAATATGAAAATGCTATTAAAAGATTTAGACATTTTCCTGTAAATATTGAACTTTTAAATAGGTTTACTTCTACAAAAGATTTTAAAAGAATTATAGATGGATTGGAAAAAGGCACTATTGATATAGTTATTGGTACACATAAAATATTAAATCAAAATATTAAATTTAAAAATTTAGGTTTATTAGTAATTGATGAAGAACAACGTTTTGGTGTTAGTCAAAAGGAAAAAATTAAACAAATGAGAAATAGTGTAAATGTTTTGACACTTTCTGCTACACCAATTCCAAGAACTTTGAAACTAGCGATGAGTGGTGTAAAGGATATGTCTATAATAGATACTCCTCCAATAAATAGATTTCCAGTTCAGACTTATGTTGTAGAAGAAAATGATTATTTATTAAAGGAAGCAATATATAAAGAACTATCACGTGATGGTCAAGTTTATGTTTTGATAAATAATATTGAAAAATTGGAAAGTGAATATGAAAAGATTAAAAATTTAGTTCCTGAAGCAGAAATATGTTTGGCGCATGGTAGAATGGATAAAAATCATTTAGATAAAGTTGTTAATGATTTTGTTGATGGAAAATATAATGTTCTTATTTGTACTACAATAATAGAAACTGGTATAGATATACCTAATGTTAATACATTAATTATTAAAAATGCTGATAGATTTGGTTTAAGTCAGTTATATCAAATACGTGGTAGAGTTGGTAGAAGTGATAGAATTGCATATGCTTATATGATGTATGAAAAAGATAAAATGTTAAATGATATAGCAATTAAGCGTTTACAAACTATTAGAGACTTTACAGAACTTGGTAGTGGATATAAAATTGCAATGAGAGATTTATCTATTCGTGGTGCCGGAGAACTTTTAGGAAGTACACAATCCGGATTTATTAGTTCTATTGGAATAGATTTATATATGGATATGGTTAATGAAGAAGTAAATAAATTAAAAGGTATTAATGTTAAAGAAGAAAATGATAATGAGAAAACTTTACTTAATATTAATACTTCTATTTCAAAAGATTATGTTGATGATGAATCTATTAGAATAGAAATACATAAATTAATAAATGAAATTGATTCTAAGGAAAGTTTTACTAATGTTAAGAATGAATTAGAAGATAGATTTGGTAAATTAAGTGATGATATTATTAATTATATGTATGAAGAATGGTTTCAAAGTATTGCTGATAATATGAAGATTACTAATATAAAATATATTGGAAGTAATGTTGAAATTGAATTACCAACTAATATATCTGATATGATTGATGGAGAAAAATTATTTTTACAAATATATACTATTAATCCAAAATTTAGATTGAAATACGTTAATAAAAAAATTATAATTTCACTAAGTATATTAAATAGAAAAGGAGATTATGTAAAAGATTTATTAGACTTGTTATTATTAGTTAAAAGTTGTATAAAAGAAATATAATTTTTCATAATAATACTGGTGATAAGTTTGAATACTTTTAAGAAAAGAATTGATGAATTAGGAAGAATTGTTATTCCTAAACAAATAAGAAATACTTTTAAAATAAAAAATTTTGATGAATTAGAATTGTATATTGAAGGAGATAATATTATTGTTAAAAAAACAGGTGGTATATTGTTAATAAAGGATAAATTAGATAAAGTTTTAAATTATATTTATAAATATAATAATATAAAGGCTTTTATAACAAATGGTAATGATGTTGTTTCTTCAAATATAATTGATATTAATACTGATTCTACATTAAAAAATGATATAAATGAATTGTTATTAAATCAAGAGAAAGTAGAGTTAGAATTTAATAATAATATTAAATTATGTGGATATGTAAGAAGTTTTCAACTAATAAATGATAGTGTTTTGTATGGATATATAGTATTTGTTAGTGACGATAAGATAGATAATAACGAATTATATAAAGATATTGTTAATATATTGATAGATTATATTAATTAATAATTGGCAATATTCTTTTTTTATTATATAATTTTTTTGGTGATTATTATGTTTACTGATACACATTGTCATATATATGAAGAATATTATGATGTTGATGATATAATGAAAAAAATTAATTATAGTAATGTTAATAGGGTTATAAATAACGCATGTGATTTTAAAACTTCTTTAGAAGTATTAGATTTATCAAAAAGGTATTCTAATATGTATTGTGCTATTGGATTACATCCAGAAAATGATTTAGATGAGATAGATAATGTTATGGCTTTGATTATAAAAAATAAAGATAATCCTAAGATGGTAGCAATAGGTGAAATTGGTTTAGATTATTACTATAATAAGGATAATAAGGAAGAACAGATAGAAGTTTTATGTAAGCAATTGGAACTTGCAGAGAAATTAAACTTACCTGTTATAATTCATTCTAGGGAAGCAACTGGAGATATGCTTAGTATTTTAAAAAAATATGATGTAAAGGGTGTCATACATTGTTTTAATGGAAGTGTAGAAGTTGCTAAGGAATATATTAAATTAGGATATAAGCTTGGTATTAATGGTGTAATTACTTTTAAAAATTGTAAATTAATAGAAGTAATTAAAACTATTGGTGTAGATAATGTTGTATTTGAAACTGATAGTCCTTACTTAGCACCAGTTCCTTTTAGAGGAGAAGAAAATAATCCCACCCATGTTATTGATATTGTTGATTTTGTATCAAATAATACTGGAGTTAGTGTGGAAGATTTGGCAAATATTTCTAATAAAAATATAAAGGATATTTTTGACATATAGTGTTAATTTTGATATATTATATATAACCTATGAGGTGATATATTTTGAAATTTATAGGAAAAAGTTTAAAATTATTAATAATATTTGTTTTTGTTTTTTCCTTAGTTAAAGTTAATGTTGAAAAAGATAATGGTATTGTTTTTAATGACAATAAGAATAAAGTGTTAGATTTAACTGCAATGGCAATAAAAATGGAAGAAATAAGAATGAATGATTTATATTATCCTAAAGATACTTACGTTGGATATTTAACAGGTTATACTGCTGATTGTCCTTTATGTGGAGGTACTTTAGGTTGTACTGGGCAAAATGTTTTAGATGGAACAACTACATATAGTGATAAGGATTATGGAACTGTAAGAATTATGGCTTCAAGTCAAAGTTTATCTTGTGGTTCTATTGTTAGATTTGATAATAATGGAGAAAAAACTGTTGCGATTGTTCTTGATAGAGGTGTGACGGGTACTAATTTGGATTTATTAGTAAGTGCAACTAGTGATGCATATGGTATAGGAAGAAAGTACATATCTTATGATGTATTAAGATATGGTTGGTCAAGAAGTAATTCTTGATTTTTTAAAAGAGGTAATATATGATTAAACATGATTTTAAGAAGAAATATGGACAAAATTTTTTAAATAATGATAAAATACTTGATGATATATCAAATAGTTTTTGTATGAAAGATAATAGTATGATTGTTGAAGTTGGTGCTGGTAGTGGAGTATTAACAAAAAGACTTATTACAAAAAATGTACCTGTTATTTCTTTTGAAATAGATGAAAGTTTAAAAGAATATTTAGATAAAATATCTTGTGATAATTTAAATGTTGTTTATAAAGATTTTTTAAGTATAAATTTAAAAGATTATTTAGATAGTGATAAGCATATTTATTTTGTTGCTAATGTTCCTTATTATATAACAACTCCTATTATATCTAAATTTATAGATGAAAATATTATTCCAGATGTTATGGTTATGATGGTTCAAAAAGAAGTTGCAGAGCGATTAAGTGCTAAAGTCGGTACAAAAAATTATGGTGCAATAAGCGCTATATTGAATTATTATTATGAGATTGAATACTTATTTACTGTTGATAGAAACAATTTTTATCCAGTTCCTAACGTAGATAGTGCTGTTATAAAATTTACTAAAAGAAAAGTTTTGTTAGATTTAGTTAGTTTTTCTAAATATAAAAAATTTATTAATTATGCTTTTATGCAAAAAAGAAAGAATTTAAAAAATAATTTGAAGAATTATGATTTGGAAAAAATAGAGTGTATATTAAAAAAATATAATTTAGATTTAACTGATAGAGCAGAAGATGTTGATTATAAAATATTTGTTGAGATTGTAAATAATTTATAATTTATATTATTTGTTCTTTTTTTTATTATTTTTTATATATTTAATTAGGTGATATAATGGAGTTTAATGTTGGTGACTATGTTACTAGAAACAGCTACAACAATGATACTATTTTTGAAATAGTTGATTTTAAAGATGATTTAGTTATTTTAAAGGGTGTAGATATTAGATTGTTTGCGGATGCTAAAGTTGATGATTTAGTAAAATGTGATTATCAAAATAAAGATGATGAATTTGTAAGAAATATTATTGTTAGAGATAATATGGATAGAAGTGAGTATTTTTATTTGCCTGCTAAAATATTACATATTGATGGAGATAGAGATTATTTAAATCGTTGTTTAGAGTTTTATAAAAAAGCAAATGTATTTGCAGTTGGTGAATATGTTAATGAAAATGATATTGGTAATATAACATTAAAATTATTAAAAAAGTATAAACCCGATATTTTAATTGTTACCGGACATGATTCAATAAACAAATCAAAAGATGTTAATAATATAAATAATTATAAAAATTCTAAAAATTTTGTTAATGCTGTATATAAGGCAAGAGAATATGAGAAAAGTCATGAAAAGTTAGTTATTATTGCGGGTGCTTGTCAAAGTGATTATGAAGCTCTTATTAAGGCTGGTGCTAATTTTGCATCCAGTCCTAAACGTATTAATATCCATGCTTTAGACCCTGCTATTATTGCAATTAATTTAGCTCTTACTGAAAAAGATAAGGATATTAATTTAATTGATTTATTATCCAAAACTAAATATGGTAAAGATGGAATTGGTGGGTTAAAATCAAAAGGTATGATGTATGTAGGTTATCCTAGATAAAATAATAGAAATGCTAGACAAAATGCTTGCAATTAAGAAATATTTATAATAAAATGTAGTTAGAGTTTATAAAACTTGAAAGGAGTGCATGTTAATTATGAAAATAACATCTGTAAATGTAAAAAAAGTTGAAAAAGAAGGCTCTAGAATGAAAGGTAAAGCATCTATTTTATTAGATGACTCATTTGCTGTTCATGATATTAGAATAATAGAAGGAGATAACGGTTTATTTATAGCTATGCCTAGTAGAAAAACTGCTACTGGTGAATATAAAGATATAGCTCATCCAATCAACTCTGATGCTAGAAAAATGTTTGAAGATGCTATAATCGATGCTTATAATAAAGCTGAATAATAAAATTGACCTGTAATTGGTCTTTTTTTTATATAATTTTATATATTTAATTAGGTGATATTAATGGAAAATAGTTTTGATAGTAATGTAATTAGTCATAGTATTAAAATATTGGAACGTAGTAATATATTTATCAATGGTACTAAGAAAGTACATAATTTTAATGAAAATGAATTTCATATTAATACTGTTATGGGTAATTTAGTCATTAAAGGTAGTAATTTAGAATTAATAAAATTAGATACTAATGATGGTAATATATGTATTAAGGGTAAAATTAATAGTGTTAATTATTTAGATGGTATTGATGGAGAAAAAGAAGATGGATTCTTTAGCAAATTATTTAAATGAAAATATTTGTTAATATATTAATTACGTTTTTATATTGGTTTTTATTGTTTTATTTGATAAAAAAAATAACGTTTAGTAAAGTGTTGAAATATATTTTATTGATTTTATCTTTTGTTGGTTATATAATTTTATATTATTTTTATTATGATGGTAGTTTTAATATTTATAATTATATTATTATTATATTTACATTTATTTACATGTTTATATATAAATAATTTAATTATTTTTTGATTTTGTGGTATTATTATTATGGTGGAAAGTATATGAAAAGAAAAGTTAATAAAGGTGCTAAAAGAAGAATGTTTTTATGGTTTTCTATTTTTGTTTTATTAATATCTTATATGTCTTATACTACAATTACGTATTGGAAAGAGATTATGAAAAATAAGAAGGAAAAGAAAGATTTAGAAACTAAGTATAGTAAATTATTATCTGATAAAGAAGTACTTGAAACTGATGTAAAGAAATTACAGGACCCAGATTATGTTGCTAAATATGCTAGAGAAAAATATTTATATAGTAAAGATGGAGAGCTTATTATTAAGATAGTTGATAATGATTAATAAATGTGATATATTATATTCATGGGGTCGTAATGGCTTCGACAGGATATGTTTCTATCTAACTGCAAGTGGTGTGCTATCCCTTAATTAGCAACCCAGTTTAAATTAACTGACAAAACATTTAATAATAACGCTTTAGCATTTGCCTAATTTGGCAATAAAGCACTTTAATCTTATTTGCTTATAGGTTTGATTAGGGTTCATATATATAAGATATATCAATTGTTTTGTTTAGGATAATTGACGAATATTTATAAACTATATTAATAAATAGGATTGTTAGACTCTTTTTTATTAATGAATAATTTGTTCTAACTAAACTTGTAGATGTTGGATAAGGAAGTATTTTGGACGTGAGTTCAATTCTCACCGGCTCCACCAAATTAATAAATAAACTTATTTTATGAGTTAATATATTGACTAACAGAAATGTTGGTTTTTATTTTTTTTAGAAGAATATAAATCAATTGTATTTAAATTGATCTTTTTGCGAAATTTAATTATAACATTAACGATCTTATATAAAAAGATCAAATTTATCTTGATCTTTTTTGTTTGCTGTGATATGATTTGATTATGAGAGGTGTATTTTATGTCAAAAACTACTATTAAAGATGCAATTTATATATCTATAAAAAATTTAATGAGAAAAAATAATTGTGTATATGTTAGTTTAAAAGATATATATATTGAAGTTGCAAGTTATTTAAAAAAAGAACAAAACTATGGGTTAGAAAGTTCTATTAGAGGAAGACTTCAAGAATGTTGTAGTCAATATAAATTTTTTAAAGGAGAAAATCTCTTTAAAACTAGAGAAGTAAAATCTGGTATGTGGACTATCGTTAAAATTGGTGAAACTATGAACAAATATATAAGATATAAAAACAATAAATTTTTGATTACAAATAATGATTGGATTGATTTTGAAGAATGTTCAATCTTAGATAATTTATATATTGAAGAAAATAACAAAGATATTATATATGAAGTTAAATTAACTAATGAAATAGGAAAAGAAAAAGCGAACGTTATAATAAATGAATTAATTTCTATTAGAAATTTGCTTAAGAATTATAAAGATTTTAAAGGATCTGATGAAGGCTATGGAAAATCTTTTGAGGTTTTTGCAGTTTCTACATTACAAAATATTTCCTATTTAGAATGTGTTTCAAAATATATAGTGCATGGTGATAAAGATGGAAAAATTGATGCAATATTTTATAATTCTAAAGAAGTTTATGTTTATCAAATAAAAATTGGAATGATTAATGATGATTGTTTTGATGCTATTAATTATAATTATAATTTATGTAAAAATAATAAAATTCCACAAGATGGAAGTGATTTATATAATTTCTATAAATTACATGAAAATGAACTAAAAAATAAAAATACTAACTATAAAACTGTATCTTCTAATTCTAAACAAGAGTATAATTATACTCCTAACGAAATATATGATTTATTTTTTAAAATAAAATTATTACCATCTTATTTTAATAATCTTGAACTTTATATAAATAAACCGATAACCAATAATTCTGGAAGACGTGTATATAATGTTTCAACTGATGGAGAAAATAATTATATTTTCTTTATAAAAGCTTATGATTTAATTGAAAGTATATGTAATGCTTTGGGTATAAATTATGAAAAAAGTGAAAATGATAATATTGATTTATCTAAATATTTTTATGATAATGTTAGAGGAATGTTGTCTCAAAAAAAAGATATGATTAAAACTATAAAAGAAGAACCACATAATTTTATTAAATATAATAATGGTATAAGCATTAATGGAAAAGTAGAAAATTTAAATGATCAGATTAAAATAATTAATCCAGTAATAAATAATGGACAACAAACTATTTATACATTAGTGAAATCAAATGATGATTTAACTAAAGTCATTTTACCTGTTAAAATAACTAATGAAACAGATCCTATTATCAATGTTAATATTTCTAAATATACAAACGATCAAGTAAATGTAAAAGAGATTGATATGTTATCAATTAATAAATATATTAGAAATATTCAATTTAAACTTTTAAATAATAGTGAATATTTTTTGAAGATTCATACTAGTGGGACAAAAGAATATGAATCTTTAATGAAATGCATATATAAAGATAGTAAAATTATTAGTTTAATGGATTTTATAAAGTTATATTATTCTATTTTAAATAGTGATAATTTAGGTAATTGGAAAAATAGCCCTAATAAAATGATAGATGATTTTAAAATTGAAGAGGATTTTGATTTTGAGATATCTTTAAAAGTTTGTAAGGCAACTGAAATGTATAAAGTTTATGTAAATAATTTAAAGGATAAAAAATTAAAAGCTGATTTAAAAACTGCTGATATTGCATTAAAATATATTTTATATAAATACAACTTTAATATTGAAGATGCGGTTAAAATTATAATTGATATTAATAATAAATATTTTTATAATCTCAATGACAAAAAAAGAAAAAGCAAGTTAATAGATATATATAAGAGCAACAACATTATCAATATAATAAAAGAAAAATGTGATAATATTACAACAAATTGATTTTTAGTATAATTATGTATAATTTTTATTGATTTTAATGTAAGTTTTGTGTGATAAATGCGGTAGACTCAAGAAAAATAAAAGATAAATATAAGTTAATTAAAAATTTAAATACCTTATTTTAAGGTGTTTTTTATGTTAAATAATTTACATTGTTTTTAAATAATGGTACAATTTATTTAGGAGGTTATTGAGATGGAAGAAAAGAAAAAAGTTAATTATGGTTTAATTATATTTATAGCAATAGTTGTTATATTATTTATACCTATCATAGTGGATTATGTTGGTAAAAAAAATATAAGTGTTTTATCAAGTAAAGATATTACTGAAAAAATGAATGCTAAAGAATCATTTATAGTTTATATAGGTGATGCTGATAAATCAACAAAGAGTGGTTTAAGAAGTGTTAGAGATTTAACTAAGACAGATTATGCAACAGATTATAGTGTTTATACTGTTAAATCTAGTGATGATGTTAAAAAAACTTTAGGAGATAAAGTGGAAGTTGCTGTAATTGTTGAAGGTGATATTCAAAAAACATATGCTAAATATGATGAAAAAAATATTACTAATGATGCAAACATTTATTATCTAGGAAATATTACTGATAAAAATAGAACTTATAAGGTTGCTGAAAATTTTAAAGCTTATAAAAAATTAGTAAAAAGTGATAAAACTACTATGGCTGTATTTGGTAGAGATAATTGTTTCTATTGTAATAAATTTAAACCAGTATATAATGCTGTTAGTGAAAAATATAATGTAGATATTTATTTCTTTGATTCATTAAGTTATGATGAAACTGAATATGAAAAAATAACTAATATGGACTTAGCTGTTCCTGCTAAATGCAGTAGTGAAGGTAAAGAATTTAAATTATCTGATGGATTTGGTACTCCATTAACATTAATTACTAAAAAAGGTAAAGTTGTTGACTGTATAAGTGGATATGTTAATAGAAGTTCATTAATAGATAAATTAAAAACAAATAATATGATAAGTGAGTGATAAGTATGTCAAAAGATAAAACTGTATTACAATGTGTATTAGAATTTAAGAAGAGGTATCCATGTACTATAATGTGGAGAGTTAGAAAACATTGTGCTGTTATAGAAAAGCATTTAAATCCTGGAGAAAGAGTTTTATATGCTTTTGCAGCACAAAAAAATGATAATGCTACACAAATATTTGATACAGCTGTATTGTGTGTTACGAGTGATAGAATATTAATAGCGCAAGATCAAATATTATATGGATATACTTTAAATTCAATTACTCCTGAAATGTATAATGATATGCAAATATTTTCTGGGATATTTTGGGGTAAAATATGTATAGATACAGTTAAAGAAGTGATGTATTTTTCAAACTTTTCTAAAAAAGCATTACCAGAAGTACAAAGCGTAATATCTATGTATATGATGGAAGCAAAAAAAATGTATCCTGATAAAGATAAAATTAGTTCTAGTAAGTAGAACTTTTTTTATGTTTTGTAATATATTATTATAGGTGAATAAATTATGAATAATGAATTATATGATACTTATATTATAAAAAAAGGAGACACATTATATGGTATTGGTAAAAAATATAATATAAATCCAGAATTATTGAGTTTAGTAAATGGGTTAAAGATGGAAGATTATATATATGAAAATCAAGAAATAATGATACCTAAATCAGGATATAGTTATTATTTAACTAAAAGTGGAGACAATTTAAATGATATATTAGATTTATTTAATGTTGATTATAGAGAATTTAATAAAGTTAATAATAGAATATTATTAGAAGAAGGACAATTATTTGCATATAAAAGATAGAATTATATCTTTTTTTTTGTTATACTTTATTTAGTATAGGATAGGTGATTATATGGTATTTAAGAAACCTTATGCATTTTTTATTAAATATTTTAGATTAATTAATTTAATATTAAGTTTATTGCTTATTTTTATAACTTATAAATTAAATTTATTAAGACAAGTAGTTAATAATATATATTTAGGTAAAGTAGTTAATTATAGTACATTAAAGAGTGATTATATTGGCTTTAGAATGTATTTGGTATTATTTATAGTAATAGCTATATTAGTAAGTATAATATTATTATTTATAAAAAAGAAGAAACCGTTATATGATTATTTATATTGTGTTATATATTTAGTGTTTGTTTTTATATATTTAATAAGTGTTAGTAATTTATTTTTAACTTTAGATGAAAGTATAGTAGAGATAACTACTTTGAAACTTTATACTGATATATCTTTTCTTATAATGATTCCAATGATATATTTTTTAATTAAATATATTATGATTGTTATTGGTTTTAATTTAAAAAAATTTAATTTTAGTAAAGATATTATTGAACTTAAACAAGATGAAAAGGATAATGAAGAAGTAGAAGTAATATTTGATAAGAATACTTATAAATGTAAAAGAGGTATAAGAAGATGGTTTAGAGAGTTTAGATATTATTATTTAGAAAATAAGTTTTTAATAAATATTATATTATGTGTAGTAGTTGGTATTGCTTTTATAAGTATATTTAGTGTTAATATGTTTAAATCTAATAGAGTTAGTGTTGGTAGAAGTTTTAATGCTGGTACTTTTAATTATAAAGTTGGTAATGTTTATGAAACTAAATATGATTTAAATTATAATATTATTAAAAAAGATAAAAAATATGTAGTAGCTAATGTTAGTGTTAAAAATAATATTCAAGAATCTAGTAGTATTGATTTTAAAAGAATAAGATTAATGTATGGTAAGGAATATGTTTATGCTACTAATTATTTTAATAAATATTTTTATGATTTAGGTACTCCATATAATAATGATGTTATAAAATATGGTAATGTATATAAATATATTTTAATTTTTGAGGTACCTAATACTTACAAATCAAATAAATATACTATAAAATTTTATGATAAGATTGAATATAGGAAAGAAGGAAGTAAAGGTTCTTATAAAGAAGTTAAAGTTAGTGCTAAAAGAATAAATGAAGAAAGAAATGAGTTGTTTTTAAAATTAAATGAGAATTCTGTGTTTGATAAAAGAAATTATGGCAGTAGTAATATTACTATAAGTGATTTTGATATTAAATCTACTTATGTTTATAAAGATAATGACAAGAGTGTTATTATAAGAGATAAAAATATTAATAATGTTTTACTTATTTTAGATTATAAATTGGAACTAGATAGTAAAAAGGATATTAGTAAATATTTTAAAGATGATAAGGAATTTTTTGATAAGTTTATAACTGTTAGCTACAAATATAATGATAAAAATAAAAATTATAAAGATGTTAAAGCTGTTGGGAATGTCGATGGTAAAATAATGTTATCTGTTCCATATGAAGTTATGAATGCAAGTGATATAAGAGTAAATATTGAATTTAGAGATGTTAAACTCGTTTATGAATTAAAATAAAAAGTTCAAATTGTGTATTTTGAACTTTTTTTTTTTGCATAATAAATTTAAAAATACATTTATTAAATAAAAATAAAAACCCTTAATGGGGAATAATTCAATTGGAGGACCCAGTCGGATTTGAACCAACGATCAGGGAGTTGCAGTCCCATGCCTTACCACTTGGCTATGGATCCATTAGAAATAAAAATTCATTTCATGTATTAAATTTTACAATATAATTGTCTTAAAGTCAATTAAATATAATGTATTTCAATAATATTCTATTAAATTAAAACACTTTTATTCAAAATTATTGTTTTTGACTACTAATTTTTTGTTTTTTTGTGTTGTACATATCGTCCGTCACGGAAATAAATAATTATTTTTATTATTTTCTACCGCATAACCAATCTAGCGATATTTTATATGATTTACATATTTGATATGCAAATGCGGTTAATATTAATGTTTTACCACTCTCATAAGCACTTAGTGTAGAATGTGTTGTATTTAATATTTTTGCTAATTCAACTTGTGTGATATTATTGTTGTGTCTAAATTTTTTTAGATTATTTCCTATTAATTTTTTATCAAGATTTTTAATTTTATTTGTTTTTTCATTTTGCACAGAAAGATTAGTAAGATAATCTAAACTAACGTTGTAATAGTTTGCGATGGCGTTTAAGTGTTTTAATGGTATTATTTTAGTTCCATTTTCCCAAGCACTATATGTTGGCTGTTTAACATTAATTAATTCTGCTATTTCTAGTTGATTTAAATTTTTATCTTTTCTAATATCTTCTAGCAATTCAAATTTCATTTTTTTCACCAATTTTATTATTCTATAAAAAATCATTTCATTTAAAATATATAGACAAATACGACAATTTGTATTATCCTATAATTGGAGGTGATATAGTGAAAGAAGCAAGTGGAGAATTAAGTATGACAACAATTACTGTTGTTGCTATCGCCGCTATTGCTGGTTTGTTTTCAGTATTTTTATTACCAGGATTGAAAGGTACTATTACAAAAAAAACTCATTGTTCTCAAGCTTTTGATTGTGATAGTTCTGGTAATAATTGTACTTATTGTAAAAATGAAGAATGTACTGAAACTGGTACTGTCAATTGTGGTACAAGTAATACTAAAACAAAAAATAGTGGAACAACACCAGGTTAAAATGATTATTTTTTTAAATAAAAATATAGACAAATACGACAATTTGTGATAATATGATTATGATAGAAATTTTGGTATATGTATCATATTCTTTCTTATTATATCTATATATATGATTTATATACCTTTTTCTATTAACATTAAAAAAGTATAAATAATTTTTAAAGGAAGTGATAGTGTGAATAACAAAAAAATTACATTACCAATACAGATAATTATTATTAGTTTTTGTATTGGGTTAATTATTTCAGGAATTGGATTAGTAAAACAGTTTAATGCTAAAAAAGTTAATGAAGATAGAAGATTGGCTGCTCTAAAAGCGTCTGAAGAAGCAATTAATTCTGCTAATAAAAGACTTGAAGAAATAAAAAAAGAATATGATGAGTTAAAAAATCAATATAATTTGAAGTCTGAGGAATGTGATGCTATTAAAATAAATGATGAAAATTGGATGGCTAAAAAAAGTAAATGTTCTAGAGAACAAACAGAACTTCAAAATAAAATTTTCGATTTAGAAACAGAAAATGCTAGTATTAAAAGTAAAGATTATACAGGTTATTATCAAAAAGTTGAACCTATGACTTATCAAATGTTCTATATAATTGGTGCTTCTGTTTTTGGACTAGGATTAATCGGGGCTTTTATAATATATTTGGTTAAAGGTAAGAAAACTTATTAAGTAGAATTGAGAGAAGAATATGGAATATTTAAATGAAGAAAAATATAATAAAACTCAAAAGAAGGTTAAAATTTTATCTTTGTTGATTTTGATTGTTGGTTTGGTTATTGGAATAGGTCTCATTATAACTGGAGTTGTTCTTTCAAACAAATCAAATCCAATTAAAGTTAATTTAAAAGGATCTCAAAGTACTGATTCTGTTAATTCTAGAAGTGTAGAAGAAATAGAAGCTGATATAAATTCGATTAAACCTAAAATTAATTCTATGGAAAGTGAAATAAATATTTTAAGAGCAAAATTAGCACAAATACAAATGACTGATAGTAATAGTGAAGATTATTATTCTAAGCAAAAAGAGGTTGAAGAAAAAGAGAAAGAATTGTTAGATTTAAAATCTGAGTTAAGTAGATACCAGAGTGAGTTAAAAAGTGTTAATGGTAGTGATTTTAATAATGGATTAGGTACTGTGGATGACATATTTAATACTGCTTCATCTAGAATAAATAATGTTAGGTATTATGGTATTTGTATGTTTGGGGTTTTTATTTCAGTAGCCTCTATATTTGGTTCAGTATCTTTATATTTGTTTGCAAAACGTAGAGAGATTATTGCATTTAAAACACAACAAGTTATGCCAATCGCTAAAGAAGGGATAGATGAAATGTCACCTACATTTGGAAGTGCTGCAGGTGAAGTTGCCAGGGGTATTACTAAAGGAATTAAAGATGGATTAAATAATAAAAAATAATGTTGAAAACTAGATGTTTATTAACATTATTTTTTTATTTTAAAAGACTACAATAATGTAGCCTATAAAAGTTTGAGGAGGTTAGTGTATTAGTTTAGGGAAAAATTATTTAAATCAAGTTATTATATATGTGTAATTAAGTTTATTTATTTTTATCATCAATATCTTTATTGATGTCATTAAATTTATCTTTTAAAATTTTAGGTATTTTTATACCCATACTAGTCCAATTTTCTAATATAGATATACCTTCGTTTGCGATAAACATATATATTACAATATTTCTGATATTACCTGTACTATTTAATAATTTATCTAATAATGCTGCAAGTATTACTATAAATATATATCCTACTTTTTTTATTATACCTTTTGCTCCAATTTTACTACTTAATTTTTTTGTGTATATGGCCCTTAAAATGCCTGTAATATAATCTATTATTATAAACACTAATAATGTTTTAAATAGTATATCGCATCCGCCAATTATAAAATCTATAGAAAAGTTACTCATAAAAATCATTCCTTTTCTAATATATAATATGTATAATATAAAATTGATTATATGCTTTTGACTTGGTTAAAATAACATATGTTATTTATCTTATATAGTTGAATATATTAAAAAAATATAATATATTATTGTTATATAAAAGAGGTTGTTATGAGTAGTAATAGTAGTATTAAAGAAAGAGCGAAGAGAAAAATTAAATATAATTATTGGCATAGTGTAATTATTAGTTTTCTTTTTGTAATTGTAGTTAGTGGTGGATATAAATATAATAGTTTTATATCTGATAGTTTTAGTAGTATTGGTAATGATATTTTAAGTAAGAATAATGTATTTATTTATAATAATATAATGAAGTCTGCTAAAAAAGTTATTAGTATTACTAAAAATTATAAACCTACTAGAGGAGTATTATCTGTTTTCTTTAATAAAATGAATGGTAGTAGTTCTTTGGTATTAGGTTTTGTTGATGCCATATTAGAATTTATTACTATTAAATCTATACCTAAATTTTTTATAAAAATATTTGGATTTTTGTTATTTATTTTAATTTATATATTTATACAGAATATTATATTGGTTGGTAAAAATAGATATTATTTGGAACATAGTAGATATAAAAAAGTTAATGTTGATAGAATAATGTTTGTTTATAAAGTTAAAAAGACTATTAATGTTGCTTATATAATGTTATGTAAAACAATTTATTTGTTTTTGTGGTTTTTAACTATTTTTGGTGGAGTTATTAAGTATTATTCATATTTTATGATAGATTATATTGTAAGTGAAAATCCTACTATAAGTAGAAAAGATGCTTTTATATTGAGTAATGAAATGATGAATGGTAATAAATTTAATTTGTTTAAAATACAATTTAGTTTTATTGGATATATTATTTTAGGAGCTTTAACATTTAATATTAGTAATATATTTTATTTTGATGTTTATAGAGAAAGTATCTATTCAGAATTTTATTTTAATATTAGAAATGAATTTTTAAAAAAAAATAAAAAGAAATATAGAAAATATTTTAAAGATGAAATGTTAGATGGTAATAAGTATAATGATGGTTATTATCCTAATGATAAGTATTTTATACCTGAAAAGAAAATGTTTAATTTTTTAAAGTTAGATTATAAGACTGATTATGATGTTTGGACTATAATAATGTTTTTCTTCACGTGTGCTATGATTGGTTGGTGTTGGGAAGTACTTTTAAATTTATTTGTTCAAGGAAAATTTGTTAATAAAGGTACGATGTATGGACCTTGGCTTCCAATATATGGTTATGGTGCAACTTGTGTTATAGTTTTATTTAAAAAGTATAGAAATAAACCTTGGAAAGTATTTTTGTATTCAACTATCTTATGTGGTTTGATAGAATACTTTACTGCTGTTTATTTAGAAACGTTTTTACATAATAGATATTGGGATTATGATGGATTCTTTTTAAATATACAAGGTAGAATTTGTTTAGAAGGATTATTAGTATTTGGACTTGGATGTATGGTATTTACATATTTTCTAGCGCCTTTATTAAATAATATATATAGTAAAATTAATTTGAAATCTAAGAAAATAATTGTTATTATATTGGTAGTGTTATATTTAATAGATTTATGTTTTACTAAAATAAGACCTAATAGTGGAGAAGGTATAACGTTTTATATAATGTTAAAGGAGTGGTTATGATGTCTTGGTTTTTATATTTTGTATTTATATTTTTTATAGGAAGTACATTTGGATATGTATTAGAATTGTTTTTTAGAAGAATAGTTCATAAAAAATGGGTTAATCCAGGTTTTTTAGTTGGACCTTATTTGCCTATATATGGTTTTGGACTTTGTACTTTAACCGTTATATATTTAATATTTTCTAAGTTGGTTGTTAATCCTTTTTTGATAATTATATTAATGGGGTTGTCTATGACTTTGATTGAATTAATTGGTGGATTAATGTTTATTGAAGCTGGTGGAGTTAAATTATGGGATTATAGTGATATGCCTGGTAATTTTAAAGGAATTATATGTCCTCAATTTACACTTATATGGACTTTGTTAGGAGCTGTATATTATTACTTTGTTGCTGATAAGATTATGACTGCTTTAGATTGGTTTAAAGTTAATCAATCATTCTCATTTATTTTAGGAATATTCTTTGGAATAATAGTATTAGATTATATTTATTCTACTAAAGTATTGGTTAAGATAAGACGTTTTGCTAAGGATAATGATTTAGTTGTAAAATATGAAGAATTAAAAAAACATATTAAAGATATACAAGATAAAAATAGAGAAAAGTATTCGTTCTTGTTTCCTTTTAAACAAAGTAAAGCTTTAGGTGAATATTTAAATTTGTATAAGAAGAAAAAAGTTAATAATAAAAAAGGATTTTTGTTATTTGGTAAAAAGTAGTACATTGTGTGCTTTTTTTTTGAATTATACTTTATTTTTATAATATATTGTAGTATAATCGATAATTCTGAAAGGGGATATTTATGAGTTATACGACTTTTTTAATTAGAATTAGTGTTTGTTTTATATTAAGTTTATTAGTTGGATTAGAAAGACAATATAGACATAGATTGGTAGGTTTGAGAACTAATGTGTTAGTTTGTTTGGGGGCATTTATGTTTGTTACTGTGTCTTTTGGTATTGGAGTAAATGATCATGCTAGAATTGCAGCTCAAGTTGTAAGTGGTATAGGTTTTTTAGGTGCTGGAGTTATTTTAAGAGATGGTTCAAAGATAAAAGGACTTAATACTGCTGCTACTTTGTGGTGTGTTGCTGCTATAGGTGTTTTGTGTTCTGCTGGAATGCTTTTTGAGGCTAGTGTTGGAACTTTATTTGTGTTGATATCCAATGTTGTTTTAAGAATTGTATCTATTAAAATTATGGATGTTATTAAGAAAAATAATTTAGAATTATGTAGTATAAGAATTGAATGTAAAAAAGATGCAGAAATGGATATTAGAAATATTTTATATAATTCTTTAGAGAATAATAGATTAACTTTAGAAAGTTTAGAAAAGAATGAAATAACTAAAGATGAAGTTAAATTACGTGCTAATATTATTACTAATGAACCTAATAGAGTAGAAAGTGTTGTTAATGTTCTTAGTTCTAATGTAAATATTATAAGTATAAAATGGGCTCACTTTAATTATAAAGATTTAAATAATGAAGATGAAGATGATAGAGATTAAAAAATAATTGCAATGTATGTTTATAGTTTTTGCAATTATTTTTTTATAGTGAATAATTTTATAATTTTGTTTTACATATTTCATCCATTGATACGTTAAATTGTTTACAAAATTCAACTAAAAATATAGTTAATATTAAGGTTTTTCCATTTTCGTATGCGCTTATAGTTGAATGAGTAGTATTAAAAATACTTGCTATATATTCTTGATTTACATTATTATCTTTTCTTATTTTTTTTAAATTACTTCCTATTAATTTTTTATCTAATTCTTTTATAATTGGATATTTTTTATTTTGTTTAGATAATCCCATTAAGTAATCCATACTTATATTATATTTATTACAAATAGTATTTAATTTTGTTAGAGGAATATATTGTTCTAATGTTTCCCATCTAGCGTATGTTGATTTACTTACATTTAATTCGTTTGCCATTGCTCTTTGTGATAGGTTTTTCTTTTCTCTTATTTCAATTAGTTTATTTAAAGACATGTAATCACCAATTAAATTGTCCCATTATTTTTACATTTTTATTCACTTGCCCCTAGCATACGACAAAATATTTTGCTATAATTTAATTGTAATGATAGGAGTGGTTGTGGAGAGTATTATGTTTTTAGGTTGTTTAGTGTGAATGATTTATTAAATTATAGGAAAGAAGGAAATAAATATGAATTTAGAAAATATAATAAAAAAGGAATTAGAGAAAAGAAATAGATTAATTGATTATGATATGAAATCTTTTGAAAAATTTACGAAAGATTATATAACAGTTGAAAAATTAAATGATGGAAATAAAACTACTCATTTAGATATTGATAAAATTAAAGCTGATGGTAAAGAAGATGAATATAATTTTATTATTTCTTGTTGTAATAATTCTCAAATTAGAAGACAAATTTTGACTGATTTAATTAGAGAAAATTCCAATTTGGATTATAATTCAATTAATATTAACACTGTAACTGAGATGATTGAAAGGAATAAATATCGTGATTCGAGATATAGTGCATTTACTGATGTTGTTTCTATTAATGATCAAAGAGAATTTGCAATGTATTTTGGTAAAGAGATTGATGTATCTAATTTAAAAGATTTAAGTTCTGAAGAGCAAGTAAAAACATTTACAAATTATCTTTTAAAAACAATATATGATATGGGATTTACTAATGAAGATTTGTATCAAGCTTGTAATAGTATTGGTATGGAATTTGGTGGAGTAGAAAAAGAGCATTCTAGAAGTTTATAATATAAAAGAATTAAAATTTTATTGTGATATTTGATAAAATTTAATTCTTTTTCTATTTTATAAATTAGTTAGTTATTAGGTTAATACTTTTTGATTTTATTTTTATAAATCGTTTACTTGACTCTCCAGTTAGATGTAATGTTATATTACTTAACGAAGGGAGAGATTAATATGAAAAATTTAAAAGAAATTAAGAATATTATAAGTTCATTAATTTATAAAAATAATTTGTTAACCTCTATTAATCGAGAACAGAAAAGAATAATAGATGAATTAATGTATAAGAATGAACAACTAGAAAGTGATTTAGAATATAGTAAAGTTAATGGTGGAATTAAAAAGAAAATATTAAAGTATTAACTTATTATGTTATACTTAATTTAGAGAGTGTGGGTTAATATGTATAAGATAGGAGAATTTGCAAATGTAGTTAAATCTAATATTAAAACAATTAGATATTATGATGAAATAGATTTATTAAAACCTAAAGTTATAGATAAATTTACTTCATATAGATACTATGATGAAGATAATGTTAGAGAATACTATGCAATTATATTATTAAAACAAATGGGTTTTAGTTTAGAAGAAATAAAAATATATAAAGATGATTTAAGTGATGATATATTTTTAAAACAAAGAGAAAAATTATTAAATAATATAATTGAAATGAAAAATACAATAAAAATGATAGATAAAACAAGAAGTAATATTGTTAATGGTAAAATAAAATTAGATAATTTTGATTATGAAATAAGTAATATAGATACTAGAAAAAAGGAGAGATAAAATATGAAAAAGAAATTATATGAAGATTTTGAAAGTACTGGTAAAACAAATGCAATAAAGAAAAGAGTTAGTGAGTTAATAAATAAAAATAAGAGTATGGTAATACTTGATACTAAGAAAGAATATGAAGAATTATTTAAAAATACTAATTATGAAATAATTAAATTAGATATAAGTGATTTAAATAGCGATATTGCTTATAATCCTTTATATGATGCAGAAAAATTATTTAAAAATGGAAATATAGATGATTCAATAGAAAAGATAGTAAATTTTGGAAAACTATTAATTCATACTGAAGATAGTGTTGATCCTTATTGGGATAATGCTGCTAGAAGTATGTTTACTGGAATATGTTTATATGTTTTAAATAATAATAGAAGTTTAAATTTAAAAGAAATAATAAAAGTAAGTATAGATGAAATGGATGAGATGACTAAATATATTAATAATTTAGATGTTTTGAATTATATAAATATAATTACATCAAGTGTAATAAATGCACCTGTAGAAACTAAGGGTGGAATAATGTCTGTTTTAAAACAATATTTAGGACATTTTGCACATAGACCTAATTTATTAGATAAAATTAGTGTTGATAGAGGTATTGAATTAAAGAGTAAAAATCAAGTTATATTATTAACTAATTTTAGTCAAAAGACTATATTTAATATTATTATAGAGAATGCTTTAATTAATATTATAAATGAAATGATTGATAGTAAAGAAGAATATGTAGTTGTGCTAGATAACTATGATAGTATAATGAATACTGAAGAATTTACTAAGTTATTTAAATCTTATTTATCTGATAACATAGAATGTATTGTTGGTGTAAGAGATAATAGTTTAGTTAAACCTTTAGATGAGTTTTTAGTTATGTACAGAAAAGGTAAATTAACTGAATAATAACAAAAAAGCATTTGACAAAACTAATATCAAATGCTATTATTTGATTAAGTAGAACGTCTACCCCCTGTAGGTTAGATTGTCTACCTTTGTGTTAGTAGAAATCCGTCCTAACTGAGTGGCGGATGTTTTTATTTTAATTTAATTATCTTTATCTAAGAAGAGTAATATTAAAATAACAATGATTCTATTCATAAATTTTTCTAAATTTTTGAACATAATATCACCACCTTACTGCTTATACTCTTTAATAATTCAGTTAGTAAGGTAGACATCAAACCAGACGTTCGATTAGTTATACTAATATAAATTAATTTTAATTTAAAGATTTTCGACAATACTTCTAAAAACTTATCAAATTGTGACAAATATTGTCTTTTTTTATTGCAATGTAGTTTAAAATGTAGTATAGTATTATTAGTAATCATTACTAATAAGAGGTGATTGTTTGAGAAATACTAAACAAAAAGAAGTAATACTTAATATAATAAATAATAGTTCTAATCATCTAAATGCAAATGGAGTTTATTTAGAGGCAAGAAAAGTAATTCCTAATATTAGTTTAGGTACTGTGTATAGGAATTTAAATAATTTGGTTGATGAAAATAAAATTATTAGATTAAAAATGAGTGATGGTGTTGATAGATTTGATAAAAATATAATTCATGCTCATGTTGTATGTAGTATTTGTGGTAAGATAGAAGATGTTATGTATGATTATATAAAAAAATTACCTAATATAAAAGATTATGAAGTAATGAATTACGATTTACGTTTTATTGGAAAATGTAAAGAATGTTTAGAGAAGGAGAAATGAAGAAATGGAATTAAAAGGAAGTAAAACAGAAGCTAATTTAATGGCTGCTTTTGCAGGGGAAAGTCAAGCAAGAAACAAATATACTTATTATGCTAGTAAAGCTAAAAAAGATGGGTTTGAACAAATAGCAGAAATATTTTTAGAAACTGCTGATAACGAAAAGGAACATGCTAAAATGTGGTTTAAGGAATTACATGGTGGAGAAGTTCCTAGTACTAGTGAAAATTTATTAGATGCTGCAAATGGAGAAAATTTTGAATGGACTGATATGTATAAAGAGTTTGCAGAAACTGCACGTGAAGAAGGATTTGATAGAATTGCTAATTTATTTGAAGGAGTAGCTGAAATTGAAAAACATCATGAAGAAAGATATAGAGCATTATTAAGTAATGTTGATAATGAATTAGTATTCTCTAAAGATGGAGATAAAATTTGGCAATGTAGAAATTGTGGACATATTTGTATAGGAAAAAAAGCTCCAGAAGTTTGTCCTGTATGTAGTCACCCACAAAGTTATTTTGAAATAAAGAAAGAAAATTACTAGTAGTTTGGTTAACTACTTTTTTTCTTTAAATTAATTAGCACAAACTATTGACAAGTGCTAAAATATATTATATAACTTAGATATAGGAGATGTTATAAATGAAAAAAAGAGAATTTAAAAGTGAATCAAAAAGATTATTAGATTTAATGATTAATTCTATATATACTAATAAAGATATATTTTTAAGAGAATTAATTAGTAATGCTAGTGATGCAATTGATAAATTATATTATAAAAGTTTAACTGATAAATCTATTAAAGTTAATAAAGATGATTTAGAAATTAATATTAATTTTGATAAAGATTTAAAAACTATAACTGTTAGTGATAATGGTTGTGGTATGAGTGAAAGTGATTTAGAGAATAATTTAGGTACTATTGCTAAAAGTGGTTCTTTAGCTTTTAAAGAGATAAATGAAGTAAAGAATAAAGATATTGATATAATAGGACAATTTGGTGTAGGTTTTTATAGTGCATTTATGGTTGCAGATGAAATAACTGTTATAAGTAGAGCATATGATAGTGAAGATGCTTATAGATGGAATTCTAAAGGATTAGAAGGTTATACACTAGAAAAATGTGATAAGAGTAGTGTTGGTACTGATATAATTTTACATATTAAAGATAATACTGATGATGATAATTATGATGATTATTTAACTGAGTTCAAATTAAAAGATTTGATTAAAAAATATAGTGATTATATTAGATATCCAATTAAGATGGAAGTAAGTCATAGTCATAAAAAAGATGATAGTGATGAGTATGAAACTGTTAAAGAAATTGAAACTATTAATAGTATGATTCCTATTTGGAAAAAGAATAAAAAAGACGTTAGTAATGAAGAATATGAACATTATTATACAGATACTTATTATGATTATGAGAAACCTTTAAAAGTTATTAGTACTAGTGTAGAAGGTGCTGTTAGTTATAAAGGGTTATTATTTGTGCCAAGCCATGCTCCTTATGATTTTTATACTAAAGAATATGAAAAAGGATTAAGTTTATATTCTAATGGTGTATTAATTATGGATAAATGTAGTGAATTATTACCTGATTATTTTAGTTTTATAAAAGGTGTAATTGATACTGAAGATGTATCCTTAAATATAAGTCGTGAGATGCTTCAAAAAACTAAAGCAGTTAGTTTAATTGCTAAAAATATTGAAAATAAGATAATTAAAGAATTTAAAGATATGTTAGAAAATGACAGAGAAAATTATGTAAAGATGTTTAAGGTATTTGGAACTAATATTAAATTTGGTATTTATAATAATTATGGAATGGATAAAGATAAATTACAAGATTTAATAATGTTTAATTCTAGTAAAACTAAAGATTTAATTACTTTAAAAGAATATGTTTCTAATATGAAAGAAGACCAAAAAGATATTTATTATGCTAGTGGTGAAAGTGTTGATAAGATAGATTTACTTCCTCAAATAGAACAAGTTAAAGATAAAGATTATGAAATATTATATTTAACTGATTATGTTGATGAATTTACATTACAAGCATTAAGAGAATATGATGGTAAAAGTTTTAAAAATGTTAGTGATGCTGACTTAGATTTAGAAGATAAAAAAGAAGATATTGAAAAATTAAATACTGACAATAAAGATTTATTAACTTTAATGAAAGATACTATTGGTATTAGTGGTGTTAGATTTACTGGTAAGTTAAAAAATCATCCTGTTTGTTTAACAAGTAAAGGTAATGTTTCTGTTGAAATGCAAAAGGTAATTAATTCTATGCCAGGAGATGAAAGTGTTAATGCAGAAATTGTGTTAGAAATTAATGAAAATCATCCTATTGCTGACAAATTAAAATCATTATATGAAACAGATAAAGAAGAATTAAAGAAATATAGTAAAGTTTTATATAGTGAAGCAAGACTTATAGAAGGACTTGGAATAGATAATCCTACTGAGATAAGTAATTTAATATGTGATTTGATTTCAAAATAGACTTTATGGTCTATTTTTTTGATGTTTGTTTTTTGTAGTGTGAAACTTTTTTTACAAAATACGAGAAAATAGTTTCACACTGTGGTAAAATATAATATAATCGTTTTTAGAGGTGGAATTATGTTAAAGGTTATAGATTTAGAATTAAGATTTACTACTAAAACTTTATTTAAAAATGTAAATTTAGAATTTTCAAAAGATAATTGTTATGGAATAATTGGTGCTAATGGAGCAGGAAAAAGTACTTTTTTAAAAATATTAGATGGTAGGATAGAACCTACAAATGGAGAAATAATACTTGGTAAAGGTGAACGTATATCTACTTTAGTTCAAAACCATAATTTATATGATAATTATAAAGTAATTGATACTGTTATTATGGGTAATAAAGAATTATATTCAATTATTAAAGAAAAAGAAGAAATATATAGTAAAACTGATTTTACAGATGAAGATGGAATTAGAGTTGCAGAGTTAGAAGATAAATTTTTAAACATGAATGGTTGGGATGCTGAAAGTGATGCTGAAAAATTATTAAATGGTTTAGGAGTTAGTAAAGATTTATTTTATCTTGAAATGAGTGAATTAAAAGATAGTGATAAGGTTAAAGTGTTACTTGCGAGTGCTTTATTTGGTGATCCTGATGTTCTTCTTTTAGATGAACCTACAAATGGTTTAGATGTAAAAAGTAAGATGTGGTTAGAAGAATTTTTAATTAACTTTAAAAATACTGTGTTAGTTGTTAGCCATGATAGGGCTTTCTTAAATAAAGTTTGTACTCATATGGTTGATATAGATTATGAAAAGATTACTATGTTTGTAGGTAATTATGATTTTTGGTATAAATCTAGTCAATTAATACAACAACAAATGAAAGATTCTAATAAGAAAAAAGAAGATAAGATAAAAGAATTAGAAGATTTTATTCGAAGATTTAGTGCTAATGCTAGTAAGAGTAAACAGGCTACTAGTAGAAAGAAAGCGTTAGAAAAAATAAAATTAGATGAAATAAAGCCTAGTAGTAGAAAATATCCTTATATTAATTTTGATATTGAAAGAGAATTAGGTAATGATGTTATTATTGTGGATAATGTTTGTTATAAAGATATTTTACATAATGTTAAGTTTGTTATTAGAAAAGGTGATAAGATAGCACTTATTGGTAATAATGAGATTGCTAAAACTACTCTTCTTAATATAATCAGTGGGGAATTAGAACCTGACTCTGGTAGTATTAAATTAGGTTCAACAGTTAAAATGTCTTATTTTGAAAAAAATCATGATAAATATTTTCAAAATAGTATGAATATGTTGGATTGGTTAAGACAATTTACTGATAGTACTGATGATACTTTTATTAGAGGATTCTTAGGTAGAATGCTATTTAGTGGAGAAGAAGTTTTTAAAGATGTAAAAGTACTATCTGGTGGAGAAAAAGTTAGATGTATGTTTGCAAAAGTTATGTTAAATCATGGAAATGTTTTGTTATTAGATGAACCTACTAATCATTTAGATATTGAAAGTATAACAGCACTTAATGAAGGTTTAGAAAGATATAAAAGTTCGCTAGTTATAAGTACGTTTGATGAAGAAATAATTGATACTGTTTGTAATAGACTTATAGAAATAAAAAAGGATGGTACAATAAGAGATAAAGAAATAAGTTATGAAGAATATATAGAAAGATTTGGGATAGAGAGTTAATTTAAAATAAATTGACTTTTCTTTTATATTAATATATAATCTCATTTGTTTGGAGGATATTTATGAAAGATATAATAATTGATACTTTAGTTGATGCTTTGAAAATATTACCGTTTCTTTTTATAACTTTTTTGTTATTAGAACTTTTAGAACATAAATTAAGTAATAAAACTAAAAATGTTATAAGTAAATCTGGTAAAGTTGGACCTATAATTGGTAGTTTACTTGGAGTAATACCTCAATGTGGTTTTTCTGTTGTTGCAACTAATTTATATATAACACGTGTTATTTCTTTAGGAACTTTGTTTTCTATTTATCTATCTACTAGTGATGAAATGCTTCCTATTATGTTAAGTCAAAATGTTAGTTTTAAAACCATATTAGTAGTGCTTTTAATAAAAGTTATTGCTGGTATGTTGTTTGGTTTTATTATAGATTTAGTTATTAGAAAAAATAATAAAAATAAATATGATTATCATATATGTGAGGAAGAACATTGTCATTGTGATCATGGTATTGTTAAATCTAGTTTAAAACATACTTTTAATATAATAATATTTATTATTGGTGTTAGTTTTATATTAAATGTTGTATTTTTATATTGTGGTAATGATTTAATTAGTAAAATATTTATGAAAGATACTTTATTTGGTCCATTTTTAGGTTCATTAGTTGGTTTAATACCTAATTGTGGGGCAAGTGTTATTTTAACTGAAATGTTTTTAAAAGGTGCAATTAATTTAGGGACATGTATGGCTGGTTTGTTAACTGGTAGTGGGGTTGCTTTGTTGGTTTTATTCAAATTTAATAAAAATATTAAAGAAAGTTTATGTATTTGTTTAACTTTATATTTAATTGGAGTACTCGTTGGTATATTTATTGAATTTATAGGTATACTAATATAGGGTACTTTTTTAAATTTTTTTTAAAAAACTTAGCACTTAGTATTGACAAGTGCTAAAATAGTGGTATAATTATAATTGTGAAAGGAAGAGAGATATATGAGTTTAATACCTAGAAAGTATTATTTAGATGATTTTTTTGATGATTTTGTTAGTTCAAAGGATGGGTCAGTTATGAAGTGTGACATTTATGAAAAGGATGGTAAATGTAATATTGAAGTTGATGTACCTGGATTTGATAAGAAAGACATTAATGTAGAATGTAAAAATGGTTATTTAACTATAACTGCTAAAAAAGAAGAAACTGAAGAAGATAGTGATAAAAACTATATTAGAAAAGAAAGAAGTTATGGTGAATATTCTAGATCATTCTATGTTGGAGATGTTGATGCTAATTTAATTAATGCTAAATTTAATAATGGTACATTATGTATAACTGTTCCTAAAGAAGAAAAACAAGATAATAAAACTGTCATTGAAATCAATGATTAAGGACACTTTTGTCCTTTTTGTTTTGTAAAATTTTATTTTTTATATTATACTAATGGTGAAAGGGTGATCTATTTGAAACAATGTGTTATGATATACAATCCTAACAGTGGTCATACAATGAATGAAGAAAACTTAAAAAGTGCAAAAAAAATATTTCCAGAGTATGGATATAATTTAAAGATTATTCCAACACAATATGCAGGACATGCTAAAGAAATAGTAAGTCATTTGGAATATGTTGATTTAGTTGTTAGTGTTGGTGGAGATGGAACATTTAATGAAGTAGTTACTGGAAACTATTTAAGAACTAATAGGCTTTTAATTGCAAACATTCCAGTTGGAACGTGTAATGATGTTGGTACAATGTTTGGATATGGAAAGAATTTCGAAGCAAATTTAAAATTACTTCTTGAGGGCGAAGTAAAGAAAATTGATATATGTATTGTAAATGAAAGACCGTTTGTTTATGTTGCTGGGCTAGGTAAATTTATTAATATTGCTTATGATACTCCTAGATATTTAAAAAAGAAATATGGTTATTTTGCTTATTTAATAGAAGGTATTAAAGATTATTTTAGACCTATAAAATCTTATTATATAGATTTTGAAGTTAATGGACTTAAAAAAAGTGGGTATTATTCTTTTATATTAGTTAGTAATGCTAATAGAATTGCGGGTATAAATAATTTTTATAAAGATGTTAAATTAGATGATAATCAGTTTGAAGTATTGTTATGTAATTTTCCTAGTAGAAGAAGTATTATAAAAGCATTAAGATTGTTAATAGATCATGATCCTAATAACATTAGTGGTATAGAATTTTATAAAACTAATGAGATAGATTTTAAATTTTTACAATATCCTAAAAAGGCATGGTGTATTGATGGTGATAAATTAGATAGGGCAGTACTAGAATATAATTTTAGTACAGTTAATGATTTTGATGTAATGATGCCTAAAAAGAATGTAAAAAAACTCTTTACTAGAGATATTAATTTAGATGATTAATAAAAGATTATTGTATTTAAATAAAAAAAGTTTAGTTTTAATTTACTAAGCCTTTTTTTGTTGTTTTTTATTGATTACTAAATAAGTTATAGTAATTATTAATGTTGTTATACTTATAGATATACCTATATCTAAATTATTAGGAATATATTTTAATTCTATGTTGTTTTCTCCTTTTTTTAAATCAAATCCTAATAGACTATCATTAATTTTATAAGTTTTTATTTCTTTATTATTTGAATATACTTTCCATCCTTTATCGTATGGTATAGATGTATATATTGAAGTATCATTTTGAAGTGTAATATTTCCTTTTATATTATTTTCTTTGAAATTAGTAATGTTTATTCTATTTGAATTTAGTATGTTATAGGCTTCTATAAATTTATTATTTTCTATAGTATAAATATCTATTTCTTCATTTAAGTATGTTTTATAAGATACATATATTTCTACATTGTTATCATTAGATGTTGTATTTATTATATATTCTTCATCATATGAATTACATTCTTTAAATGTTCTATTTAGTTTTATTTGTATATCATTTATATTGATATTATTTTTATAATATATTTTATCATTTATTATAATATAATTAATTTGTGTATTGTTTGAATATAGATATATATTATCAAATTCATTTATATAATTATATTTAACTATTGTTTCTTTTTTATTTTGTGTAATTATTTCTCTGTTGTCAAGTGTTAATCTATGAAATACATTTTCTATATTTGTTCCATAATTTATAAAATTATTTTGATATTCTATTGGATTTATAAAATTATTAGTCCATTTTTTTATTGATTTATTTACTCCAAACATTAATCCTGTTGTGTAATTAAATTTATATGTTAAAGTATTATTTTTGTTTAATTCTAAATTATATCTTTTATTATCATTGTTTTTTCCAATCGTATATTTTATATCAAACATTAAATCGTATACTGGTGTATTTTGTTTATAATAATAACTATTGATTCTATTACCTGGTTGTCCTAAATCATTATTTAATTCTGCTAGACTATTATATGCCATTGATGTAAATGTACTTTGTCCGTAATAGTTATACCATGCTCCATCATTAAGAGTTAGTATTGTGTTTTTTTCAGTTCTATAAAACAATTCATTATCTTTTTCTTTGATTTCACTTATACTTTCATGTACGTTATTGTATGTTGAATAAAATTCATCAATGTATTGTAAAATATCCCAATTATGATTTACTGATATTACACATTCGATAGAGCATACAATTATAAATAAAAGTGTACTTAAATTTTTAAATCTTGGATAGAAATGATATAGGGTATAGATTAAGAAATAAGTTGATATTAATAAATAATTTATTGTTATCATATTTGATGTTATATTGTTATATTTTGTTAAGTATACAAATGTTATGAATAATAGACAAATAACATATGTTATTAAAATTTTTGTAAAAGATATTTCTTTTATGTTTTTTAATGAATAAGCACATGTTAATATAAGTATGAAACTATATATAAATGAATATCTATATGGCAAATCATTTGGTACATGGAATGCGTGCCATATATAATCTAAAGGAGCAACATAAAATGAAGTTAATAAGAATATAAGAATTAATGTGTATACTATTTTTCTTTTAATATTGATTTTTTTATTAAGTATGAATAATAAATATAAGCCTATAGATAGTATTCCGCATGATACGTTTGGAGCATTTGATATGTCTGATGCAAATACTGTTTTTGTTATTCCAGTTAAATGATTTTTAAAAAAGTTAATTATAGTGAATGCATAATATTGTTCTGTTGGAATAGTTCCCATAGTTGCATTTGTACTTTTTAAAGATTCATACATTGGTATTAGTTCAAATGCTAATAGTAAACCAGCAATTAAAGAACATATTGCAAATTTTAAACATTTTTTTGATATTTTTTTAACGTTAAATTTTTTTGTTTTAATTATTAAATATGATAAGAAATATATACATGAATAAATACATATCATATATCCTATAAAATAATTTGTGAATAATATTAATATTAAAGATAGTGTATATAAAACTCCATTATCTTTATTAATTATATTTTCTATACCTAACGTTATTAAAGGAAGAATGTACATTCCATCTAACCACATTATATTCCAATAGTATGCTGTAAAATATGCTGAGTATCCGTAAAGAAGTGATATTCCTATCATATATAATTTGTTTGTATTAAATTTTTTATGTATATAATATGAGCATGTGATACAAGATAATATACTTTTTAAACCTATTATTATTGAATAAGACATTATAATATTTCTTCTTTTGAATAAAAACATTATTATATTTAGTGGTGATGATAAGTAATTAAAAAAGTTTCTGAAATACGGTAGTCCTAATCCTGTATTAAAACTATATATAATGTTTGTACCTTTTTTTATTCTGTCGTATAGTTCTGCTAGCATGGGTCCGTATTGATGAAAAAAATCTATTGTTAGAAGTGAATTTCTACCAAATGGTGCAACATCTTGTAGTATATATATTGTAGATATTATTGATACTCCTAATATAAATACTACTATTAAATATCCATATTTTTTTAAAAAGTTTTTCATAAGTACCACCTAATTAAAATTATATAATATAGGTTATTTTTATTCAATTTTTTATTTGTCTTTTTTTGTTTTATTTTGATAAGTTTTTAGAAGTTTTGTCGAATGACTTTATTTTATTATTAGATTGTATTAGTATAACTAATCGAACGTCTGGGTTGATGTCTACCTTACGAACTGAATTATAAAAGAGTAAAAGTAGTAAGGTGGTGATATTATGTTCAAAAATTTAGAAAAATTTATGAATAGAATCATTGTTATTTTAATATTACTCTTCTTGGATAAAGAATAATTAAATTAAAATAAAAACATCCGCCACTCAGTTAGGACGGATGCCTGCAACCAAGGTAGACATCTAACCTACAGGGGGTAGACGTTCTACTTGATTAAATAATAGCATTTGATATAGTGATTGTCAAATGTTTTTTTTATGTAGATTTTACTAAAAATGTAGAAATATGATAAGTTTTTGGAAGTTTTGTCGAAAATCTTTAATTTATTATTAGATTGTATTAGTATAACAAATCGAACGTCTGGGTTGATGTCTACCTTACTAACTGAATTATTAGAGAGTAAAAGTAGTAAGGTGGTGATAATGTGTTCAAAAATTTAGAAAAATTTATGAATAGAATCATTGTTATTTTAATATTACTCTTCTTAGATAAAGAATAATTAAATTAAAATAAAAACATCCGCCACTCAGTTAGGACGGATGTCTTCCAACACAAAGGTAGACATCTAACCTACAGGGGTAGACGTTCTACTTTATTAAATAATAACATTTATTATATATAGTTGTCAATTGATAATGGAGGGTTTTGATGAAAAATAAATTGCAGATAATAAATAAAATGTATCATGATGAAAGTATTAGAACTTATATTGTATTAGAAGATAAAAAGTATTATATAAGTCTATATGATGTTGTATTAAAATTAACTAATTATAAAAATATACAATCTTTTATAGTACGTTTAAAAAAAAATTATTATTAGAACAAAATAAAGTTATTTATAATTTTAAAACTTTTAATTTAGTAAAAAAGGGAGAGGGTAGGTATAAAAGAACTGAAATGATAGATTTTGATAGTTTAATTATTCTATTAGATTATATTCCTGTTAGAAATAAAGAATATGTTAAAGATTTTTTATAGATTAAATAACTCTATTTTAAACGTGTTAATTTAATTGATAAGGGTTTAATATATAACGATACAAATAAATTCATTAAAAATATTTATTTAGATGGTAGAATATTTGTACTTGTAAAACGTTAACATTTATTATAAAATTATTTTAGAGTAGAAGGTGTTTCTAGTGGATAATAAAGTTAATGTTGATTTGATAGTTCCTAGTATTGGAGAGAGATATAATATATTTATTCCAGTAAATAAAACTATTGGGGAAGTTATTGTTATTCTTAATAATACAATAAATAATATGACAGGTTATTTTCCTATAGTAAATAATTTATCTATTTTGGATGTTGTTAGTAATAAAATATATGGAAGTAATGTAGATGTAAAAAGTGCTGGTATAAAAAATGGTGCTATACTTGCATTAATATAGGTGTAATATGAGGTTAGTATTAGAAAGTAAAGACCAATTAACTATTACTAAATTACCTAACACTGTATCCGGTAATTATTGGATAATTGATGATAATAATAAAAATCTACTTAATGTTAGTGTAGAAAATGATAGTTGGGTATTGAATAGCAATACAGAGATAAAAATTAGCAACAACATTAATAATGATAAATTAAGTAATATTAATTATTTAGAAAAAGTTATTTTAGAAGAAAATAAATATTATTATATTACTAATATAATGACTAAAGAAAATTATATATTATATACTTTACCTAGTTATGAATATTATGAAAACTTTGTTATAGATTATAATCAAAACAATAATATAATTATTGGTAATGGTAAAAATAGTGATATAGGAATTAATAATAGTTTGTTTAATGATAAAGATATTAGTATAGAATATGATAAAAAAAGCAACAATATATTATTTAAAAACTTAAATGAAAAAAGTAATAGTTTTATAAATTATAGAAAATGTAATAGTTGTTATTTAAGTAATGGAGATATTATATTTAAAAATGGTATATTTATTTATTATTTTGGTAGTTTATTGTTAGTTAGTAATAATAAACATGATTTAGTATTTAATTCTTTAAGAGTTAATAAAAGATTAATTAAAGAAAATGAAAAAAAGGATTACAGTAATTTAATAGATAAAGATGTTAAAGTATTTGATAAAAATAGTATGTTTCAAAGACCTCCAAGGTTTAAAAGGAAGATAGAACATAAAGAATTTAATATTGATAGTCCTACACAAAAAGAAAATGACGAAGAAACTCCATTAATATTTACAATAGCTCCTATGATGACTATGGGAATGATGAGTTTAGTAACTGGAATGAGTAGTTTAGGAAAAGTATTAAATGGTGAAAGTACAGTAAAACAAGAATTAGGTTCACTTTTAATGTGTGGATGTATGTTGCTTTCTATGATAGTGTTTCCGTTAATTCAAAAGTTTTATGATAAAATGAAAAAAGCGCAAAAAGAAAGAAAACGAAGAAGAAAATATAAAAAGTATATTAGTAGTAAACACGATGAAATATTTAAAGAAATAAATTTTCAAAAACAAGTTATGATAGAAGATAATTTACCTATAGATAAAGTAAGAGATATAATTTTATCTAGAAGTAGAAATTTATGGGATAGAAAATTAGAACATGAAGATTTTTTAAATTTAAGACTTGGTATTGGAAATACTAAACCCGATATAGAAATTAAATATCCTGAAAGCCATTTTACTTTAGAAGAAGATGATTTAAAAGATATAATAGATGATTTAGTGAATGAAAGTAAAGATATTACTGATGTCCCTATTACACTTAATTTTAGAACTAATAATAAGACTGGTGTAATAGGTGATAATAATAATTTATATAATATGTTAGATAATTTAATGCTACAGATAATGGCTTATCATGGATATGATATGTTAAGAATTTGTATATTGACTAATAATAATGTTTATTGGGATAAGTATAGAAACTTACCTTATTTGTGGAATAATGATAAAAGTATAAGATATTATGCTAGTAATAAAGAAGATATTAATAAAGTATGTAGTTATTTAATGGAAGAATATAATTATAGAAAAGAAGTATATGAAGATGGTACTGTATTTAATCCATATTATTTAATTATTACTGATGATATTAATAGTGTTAAGAATAATGTATTTGTTAGTGAAATATTAAAGAATCGTAGTAATTTGGGTTATAGTTTGCTTATGTGCGTTAATAAATTAGATTTATTGCCTAATGAATGTAATATGTTTGTTAATTTAAGTAATGAAGTATGTGGTATATTTACTAATCAAATGACTATGGATAATCAAATTGCTTTTAAGAAAGATGTTGTTAATTTTTCTTTAAGAAATGCAATTGCTAATATTAGTAATATTCCTATGGATATAAATAATGGTAAATTTGTTTTGCCTAAAAAATATGGTTTCTTAGAAATGTATGATGTTGGAAATGTGAATCAACTTAATATTGTTAATCGTTGGAAGAATAATGATGTTATCAATAGTTTGAGTTGTCCTGTTGGTATTGATGAACAGGGTGAATTATTCAATATTGATTTACATGAAAAGGCTCATGGACCTCATGGATTAGTTGCAGGTATGACTGGTAGTGGTAAGTCTGAATGGATTATTACTTATATATTATCTATGGCAATTAATTATAGTCCTGAAGAAGTTCAATTTGTACTTATAGATTATAAGGGTGGAGGACTTGCGTTAACATTTGATAATAGAGAAAATAATATTAAATTGCCACATGTAGTTGGTACTATTACGAACTTAGATATTGTTGAGATTAAAAGAAGTTTAGCCAGTATAGAGAGTGAACTTAAAAGACGTCAAGCAATGTTTAAGAAAGCTCGTGAAATACTAAATGAAAGTAGTATGGATATATATAAATATCAAGATTATTATAGACAAGGTAAACTTAGTGATCCAATGAGTCATTTATTTATAATAAGTGATGAGTTTGCTGAATTAAAAGTACAACAACCTGAGTTTATGGATAAACTTATTAGTACAGCAAGAATTGGACGTAGTTTAGGAGTGCATTTGATACTTGCTACTCAGAAACCGAGTGGGGTTGTAGATGACCAAATATGGTCTAACTCTAAATTTAGAGTATGTTTAAAAGTACAAGATAAGAGTGATTCAAATGATATGATTAAATGTCCTGATGCTGCTATGATAAAAGAAACTGGTAGATTTTTCTTACAAGTTGGATATAATGAATTATTTATGAAAGGACAAAGTGCTTATGCTGGAATGCCATATTATGAAAGTGATAAAAAAATTACCGTTGTTAATTCTAGTATAGATTTTGTTGATGAAATAGGTAGTATTATAAAACGCGGTGATGTTAAAAAGAATAATACTCAATATGTTCATAAAGGTGAAGAGTTGCCAAATGTTTTAAATTATATTATAGATACTTTTAAAAATGAAAATTTAAATGTTAAACCATTATGGTTAAGTAGTATACCTAAAGTAATATATGTAGATAAATTAAAAGAAAAATATAATTATGTAAAAGAAGATTATGTTTTAAATCCTATTATTGGAGAATATGATTATCCTTCTAAACAAACACAAGGTTTATTAACATTAGAATTAAGTAAAGAAGGAAATACAATAATATATGGTTCTAGTGGAAGTGGTAAAGAAAATTTAATTACGACAATACTTTATTCATTGATTAGCAATTACAGTGTATATGAAGTAAATAGTTATATATTAGATTTTGGGAGTGAAATATTAAATAATTTTGAAGCTGCACCACATGTCGGAGATATTATACATAGTGGTGATGATGAGAAAATAGAAAACTTATTTAAATTTATAAATAATGAGATTAAATTTAGACGTAAAAAGTTTATGAATAGCAATGGAAATTATTTAGATTATGTAAAAAATAGTGAAGAAAAAATACCAAATATTGTTGTTATAATAAATTTATTTGAAGTGTTTAGTGATTTATATGATAAATATATTGATAATATAGTTGAACTAACTAGAGATTCCTCTAAATATGGTATATTTTTCATTTTAACTAGTGCTAGTAGCACTGGAATTAGAACTAAGATAACACAAAATTTTAAAAATTTGATTACTTTACAATTGAATGATGAAATGGATTATAGGAATGTATTGGGAAATACTAACGGTGTTGTTCCTAGCAAATACGTTGGTAGGGGATTAGTCAAGTTGGATAAAGTTGTAGAGTTTCAAACTGCATATTGTTATCCTAAAGAAAATTTATATGATAATGTAAAAATGCTATGTGTTAAATTATTTATGGATATGAAGATGAAAGCAAGAGCGATACCTGTATTACCTAATGTTGTAGAATTTAAAGATATTAATAAAAATGAAATAAACATAAATAACATACCTATTGGTATAGTTAAAAAAACTTTAGATATTGCTAGTATTAATTTGAAAGATAACATTAGTTATTTAATGAGTAGTAGAAATTTTGATGATATGTTAACTTTTATTGATAAATTATTATTTATATTAAATAGTTCTAGTAGTTTTAATACATTTGTATTTGATAGTAAGTTTGTTTATGAGGAAAATAAATTTAATAATATAACATATTTGAATAATGGATATAGTGATGTGTTAAAACAAATAAGTGAGTATGCAGATAACGTAGATGATGTATTAAAACAAAATAGTAATAATAGGAAAAGTATTAGTAATGTAAAAGAAGTTTTAGTTGTATTATTAGGATTAGATAAGTTTGTTAAGTCTTTAAATGACGATGATAAAAAACTATTTGAAAATATTATTAATAAAACTAAAGATAGTATAAAAATACATTTTGTGTTTGTTGATGGTAGTAATAGTTTAAAGAAGAACGAATATGAATCTTGGTATAAAGATATAGTTGATTCTAGCAGTGGTTTATGGATTGGTGATGGTTTTGCAGAACAATATAGTATTAAACCTACAAAGATTCAACAATCGTATTATGAATTAATTGGTAATAGGTTTGGATATATAGTTTCTAATGGAAACGTAGATTATATTAAAATTATAGAGAAAGAGTAAAATAATGAAAAATGTCAATTATTGTCAAAAATTACCAAAATAATGTTGCATTGGTGAAAAAAATATTTTATACTTTAGTTAGAGTAGTGAGTACTCTAAAAGACAATTATTATTTATGAAAAAATTAGAGATTATATATAACTAATCTCTTCTCTGGTGAGAAACAAGAGTTTACGAACAAACGTATGCTAAAAAAATCGTCGGGGGGGGGGTTATATAGAAAATATATAATTTTTTTGTTTGGAGAAGGGAGTGTTTTTCATGAATATTAATGTTAGAGATTTGGATTTAGGTTATAGTCAATGTGAGGAATTAAATACTTTATCTAAGACTAGTGGAACTAATTTAATTAGTAATTTGTCAACTGATATAAACAATTTAAAGGCTCACTGGAAAGGCACTGATGCTACAGCACATATAAACAATTTAATTAAAGTTTATGATGCTTTGGTTGCCTTGGTGACTGATGCTAAGGTTATTACTTGCAATTCAGGTAGTGCAATAAGCACTATTCAAGAAGTTAGAAGAAGTAATGGTGGTTCTGGAAATATTGGAGGTCCTTTAGATGGCAATGCGCCTGATGCAAGTAGTTTACCTACTATTGAATCAACAAGCGAATACTTTTGTGATCCATCAGCTAGAATAGATTATACGTTATTAGAACAAATTTGTTCTGATTATTCTAGCTTTATTAATAATTTTAGAAGTCAAAAAGATGCTTTAATGTCAAATTGGACTGCAGGTGCCAACAGAGAAAATGCTGTTAAAGTATTTGATGAATTTGATTCGAATTCTGAGACATATAATAAATATTTAACAGATGCTAAAGAAAATTTAGGAATTGCTGTAAGTAATTTATCACAATTATAAGAGTAAGAGTGGCGTAATTGTGTCGCTCTTTTATTAGAGAGGAAAATTGAAATGAATCAAAAATATGAAAAGTACTTACCAATTGGTAGTGTTGTTTTATTGAAAAATGCAAAAAAAAGAATAATGATTACTGGATTTTGTATAAAAAGTAAGGAATCTGATTTAGATAAAGTTTTTGATTATATTGGCTGTCTATATCCAGAAGGAATAATAGATTCTGAAAAAAATTTGTTATTTGATCATAATCAAATTGAAACTATTTATGCAATAGGATATAGCGATGATGAAGAAAGAGAGTTCAAAAAGAAATTACAAGAAGTTTTAAAAGAGGAAAATAATAATGTCTAAATCTTCTAACAATAAAAATACTGAATCTCAATATTGGCGTCAAAAAGAAAGAGAATATCGTGAATTAAAAAAATCATATGAGAAATACAGAGACAAATTATCTTCTTTAAAAGAAGTTTTGTCTCCCTTAAGTATACATTTAGTTAATTCAAAAAAGTATTTTGAAGATGGTGGATATATTGAAGATAATGGTGAAACATTAGATAGAGGAAAATTATTAGAAATGAAGAATAGTTTAGAAAAGATTATTGAAAGATTATCAAGTGTTATTTCTGACACAAATTCTAAAATATCTTCTTTACAAGTATTAATGAACGATTGTAATAAAAAAGCAAATCAAGCTGTTATAAACGCTTCTAGCAATTGTTATTTTGCTGTTAAACCTAAGTAAAAGTATGGGTGGTGTATATGAAAATTGATGGAATTTTATTTTATAAAGCACAATTAGAAATAAAAAAAGTGTTTGATGTAATTGATGGTAATAAAAATAAAATAGATGATTTGATAAATTCTGCTCCTCCTAAAGGTTATCCTTGGAAATCCAAAGTTAATGAGATATGTAATGATTTAGTATCTTTTAATTTAGATGTTTGTAATCTTTCAAAAGCGATAGAGAATGCTAGATTAAATATTATTAGTTTACAAGGTAGTGAAAAATTTATAGAAGAGTATGGTAGTATGATTACTAATATATCATTTGGAAATGAGTTTGGCAATAATGTTTTTGGATTTAGTGGAAGTATTAATGAATCTATAATAAAACTTTCAGATGATGATTATTATGAATATTTGTATTCTTATTTAAAAAGTATGGATGTAAAGTTGTTAAATGAAGATCAAAAAAATATTTTAGATCAACTTGAAGCTTCTAAAAAAGGTTTTAAGTCGGTTGAAGAAATGAAAAAATGGGAGCAAGCAAAGGTGGAATACGAACAAATGAATCTATTTCAACAGGCATTATCTGATACTGGTACTTTTCTGTGTTCAACTGCCTGTGGTATAATTTCTGTTGCTGAAGAAATTGTTGATGGTTATATTATGTTAGAAAGTTCAACTTTATTATATACTTCCCCTATTGGATGGGGAATTAACGCGATAAGTTTTTTTCAAGAAAAAAGTGGAATTTCTAAAGATAGAACTTTAAAATCTAAATATCAAGATGTAGTTCAGGATATTATTAATTATAATTTTTCAGATAATTTATATGATTCAATAGTAGATAGTACTGGATTAAATATATATTCAGCTTATGGCACTTGTCATACTGCTGGATTAACTTTGGGTAATATTGTAGCAGAGGTTGGGATACAATTTATACCTGGGGGGAATATATCTTTATTTGCATTACACGCTTTAAAGGCTGCTGGTAAAACATCTCAGAAGGCAATAAAAGAGGTGAAAAAAGCTGAAAAATTGTATTTGAATGGTGATGTTTCTGCTGAAGAATATAATGATATTATGAGAAAAAAAAGTTTTGGTCATATTGCTTTAACTAGTGGGGCGAATGCAGTTTTAGAAGGTGGCATATCAACAATATTGTATGGTAAATTTGGATTCGCAAAAGAAACAGGTGGAAAAGCTGTAAATTTTGTTGCAAAAAAAATTCAACCTTTAATAAAATCTAAAAAGGCTTCAGAAGTTGTCGTTAAATCTGCTATATCTTTTAGTAAGGAATTTGCGAAGGAAGGTATTTCTAGTGTAGGTTATGGAAAGAAATATGATTTAAAAGAAACGATGAAAAGTGGTTTAACTAGTGTAGCCACTACCGTATTTAATGAAACTGTTGTAGCACCATTAACAGATAAGGTTATTAACAAAAAGGGAATAAATTCAAAAAATACTTTTTATAAACAAGAAAATTCTAAATTAAAACATATTAATAGTAATGTAGAAGAAAATATTAAAACTACTCAAGAAAAATTATCATTAATTGAAACTAAACGTGCTGCACTATTTGAAAGTGGCTGTGAAGGTAAAGAGAGTATTAAGGGAGCATTTGGTAATTATGAACCTCCTAAAACTGATCATGTTGCTGCTTATGATGATGTAATTAAAAAATATACAGGAAAAATAACTATTCAACAGAACATTATTAGTCAAAATAATGATGCAATTGGAAGAAATTCATTAAATGTATTTGAAAAATTGATTAATAATGGTGCTATTACTAAAATATCAAAAAAAATTGCTTCTAAGTTTGAAAAAGATATTATTGCTAATGCTATGAAGTAGTTAAAAAAATGGTATAATATAAAAGGAGGATACTATGAATCAAGATAAAGAGAGATTTTTTTCTGGTATACAAAAATATGTAGATGATGGATTATTAAGAACTATCTATTCTGATGATAACTTGGCGGTTGTTTGTGTGGGGGATTTATTTTACTTAATCTGTCCTTATTTTACTTTAGATAATGGTGATTACTTTGGTATGTCTATAAAAAAAGATAATATTCATATTGCAATTGAAGATCCTGAATTCTTTTTTAAATCTATTAAAGAAATGAATTCATCTTTATTCCTTAGTAAAATGTTTAATTTTTCTTATAAATATTATGATGTAGTAAAAGGTATAGTAGATGAATGTCATAAAAAAGGAGATACTGTCGATTTAGATTATGAATTTGAAGAAAATTTAAAACAATTATATGTTAACAAAACAAAGTAAGGTGTGTAAAATAATTTATGGAAAAGAAAAAGATTATAATTAATGGAATTGAAGAAGAAATATATGTTGTTAGTGATAAAGAAAAGGAAGATAATTTGGATTTAATAAATTTAGAAGATACTGTTGATTTATCTGAGGTAATTAATCATGAATGAGTTTTTAGAAAGAATAAAGATAATTGCTAAATATAATCCCGGTTTATTAAATGATGATTTTTATGATATAGTTTATACTGAATTAATAGGTTTTAATTTAGGACATAATCAAGAAAAATTTAAAAATATAAGTAATATGTTTAGTAAATGGATTGATAGAAATAATGTTAATGAAAGATTACGTACTTTTATAGATAATAGATATCCTTATTTTTGTCAATTTGTTAACCGTGGTGCTAAACCTATAAATAAAGATGCAATTAAATTATATATTCCACTTGATGAAGAGCATTTATATGAGGGTGTTAATAAATTATTTACTTTTATTACTAATATGGGTATTGAACATAATTCTAAAGTTGGTAGTGAAATTAGAAACGATAATGTTGTTATTAGAGTTAGTAATATTAAGGATGCTGAAACAATTATTAATTATGTTAAAAATGATAAATATTTAAGTGAAGGTTTACTTAATGTTAATCCATTTACAATTAATTTAAATGGTGTAGGAATTGCTATGGATGGTATGCGTTCATATAATATAGAATTATCTAAATCTATTGCTAATTTTACTAAAATATTAAGTGAAAAAAATAGATTGGAAGATTTAAATGTAGATACTTTTAATGAATATTTAAATAATGTGAGAAGTAATGATAGAGATTTAAATATGATTAATGATATTCAAAAAAGAGTGACTGCAGGTCAAAGTTTTGATATGAGTTATGTTAAAGATATATTTTCTAAATATAATGGAAATGTTAATAATATAAATAAAGAAGGTATTTTAAAAGAGGCAATAATTGAAACATATAATAAATATCAAAGTATAGATCATGTTATTCATGCAATTGCTAGGTTTAGATATAATGGTGATGCTTGTGGATTTACTAGAAATAATGGAGCAAGAGCTAGATTAGAAATGGGTTTAAGTTTAGAAGATGTTAATAATATTTTAAATAATTATCCGTATTATGGTGATAATAAGATTGAAGCATATATTAATAATTGTATAGGTTTAAATAATACAAAAGATGATAAATATCAATATTTAGTAAATGCTTACAAAGATACATATAATAAATATGGTGATAGACAAGCTGATCTTGCTTTAAGAAAATATATTCTTAATAAAGAAGTAAAATACATTACTAATAGTAATGGCGCTAGAACTAATTTAGAAATGTATTTAAAAGATAGTGATATAATGCAAACTTTAAAAAATGGAATGAATATAGATAGTTATTGTTCTTTAGAAGATATATGTGAAACTTTTATAAATGAAATGCGACAATTGAATATGAGTCGTGGTAGTTATTAAATTCTCAATTTTGTTGAGAATTTTTTTGTGTTTTTGAAAAAGTCGTTAGAAAAATGTGTAATTTAGAACGAAAAATCGTTAGAAAAACGTGATTAGAATTTGACAAAATTCATATTTTTTTGTATTATATAGGGCAATTACTTAGGAGGGTTTGGTTATGGATAATAAGTATTTAGTAATTAATGGTGGTAGTAGTTCATTAAAGTTTTCTTTATATGATAATAATAAAGAAGAAATAGTTAATGGATATATACAAAAAATTGGTTTAGAAGATAGTTTTTACACATTAAAATATGATGGTAAAAAAGTTGAAAAAAATTGTAAAATTATGAATCATATTGATGCTTGTAATGTTATGATTAATGAGTTGTTAGATAATGATTTTATTTTTGATATTAATCAAATTGCTGGTGTAGGTCATAGAGTTTTACATGGTGCTGAATTTTATAATGAATCTGTTATAATAGATGATGAAGTAATAAACAATTTAAAGTCTTTAGTAGATTTAGGTGGACTTCATTTACCTGGGGAAATATCTGTTATAGAATGTATGAAAAATATTCTTCCTGATGTTAAACAAGTTGCTGTATTTGATACTGCATTTCATCAAACTATGAAGAATGATAGATATATTTATCCAATTAAATATGAATATTATGAAAAATATGGCGTACGTAAATATGGTTTTCATGGTACTAGCTATAATTATATTAATAATGTCATGAAAGATAAATTGGGTGTTAATAATCCGAATTTAATAGTTTGTCACATAGGTAGCGGAGCAAGCATGTGTGCAATAAAAAATGGTGAGTGCGTAGATACAACTATGGGTCTTACTCCATTAGATGGATTAATGATGGGAACCCGTTCTGGTTCAATTGATCCTGCTATTATAGATTATTTAGTTAATAAAACAGGTAAAAATGTTAGTACTATTACTGATGAATTAAATAAAGAATCTGGTATGGTTGGATTGTGTGGTAAGAGTGATTTAAGAGATGTTGATATTTTAATTAATAATGGTGATAAAAAAGCTATACTTGCTATGAAAATTTATATTAATTCAATTATTAAATATATTGCAGAATATTATTTCTTATTAAAGGGAGATGTTGATGCGATTGTATTTACTGCTGGTGTTGGAGAAAATAATAGTTATGTTAGACGTGAAGTTGTTAATTATATTTCTGATGTTATTGGCAGTAAATTAGATGATGATATGAATAATCAAATTGCTGGTTTTAAAGAAATAAAAGAAGGTATAATAACAACTAGTGATTCTAAATGTCCAATATATGTTGTTCCAACAGATGAAGAAAGTATGATATTAACTGATACTATTAGATTATGTGAAACTAATAAAAAATTAGTAAAAAAAAGAAATTAAATTAAATAAAAAGGGGTTGTTTTAAATGGTAATTAATAATAATTTTGTAGATAAATATGGTCATAAATATGATGGTGTAATAGAAAAAGCTTTAACAAAAGATGAATTAAACAATATTGGTATATTTGTAAATCAAACAAAAAGGGAAGAAAATATATTCATAAAAACTAATGGAGTCTATATATATCAAGATAAAGATAATTCTAATATTGGCTATAGGATATATGATGAATATGCTGATTATGGTTTTAATGGTTATGGAGATGCTAAGCTTATTTCTAATTTTAACAAAATAAGAGATAATGTAAAATTGACTGATTTACCTATAGGTGTTGTTAGTTCTGATGGAAATGTAGTTGGTCAGATAATACCTTATTATCCTAATTGTGAAAGCGTTTATGATTATGCAAAAAGAACAAAAAATATTAATGTAATCAAATATTATAAAAAAATGATTAATATATTAAAAGAATTATATGATAATGGTATGATATATGTAGATACTCATGCTAAAAATTATTTGATAGTTAAAAATGGTATTAAATTAATAGATTTTGATAGTAGCTATATTGATTTTTCAGATACTAAGTTTAAATATGATAGTATGATTTATACATTTGTTAGAATGCTTAAAATATTAAATGAGTTGCTTGGAATTGATTTTAATATAAACAATAATTTTGTTCGTGATTTACAAGATATAGAAGAAGTAGTTGAAGAAATGGAGAAAAAGCTAGTTAGATAGCGTTTTTTCTTGCAAAATTAAGTGTTTTGTTGTATGATTAACTAGTTATAAAAAAAGGGAAGTGTTTAAAATGGATAAAATAATTAATGTTGCTGTCGTTGCTCACGTTGATGCTGGAAAAAGTACTTTAGTAGATGCATTACTTGAACAAAATGGTGTTTTTAGAGAAAATGAAGAAGTTGTAGATTGTGTAATGGATTCTAACGATCTTGAAAGAGAAAGAGGTATTACAATTTATTCTAAGAATTGTGCTATAAGATATAAGGATTATAAAATAAATATTGTTGATACTCCAGGACATGCAGATTTTTCAAGTGAAGTTGAACGTGTTATTAAAACTGTTGATACAGTTATATTGATAGTTGATAGTGCTGAAGGTCCTATGCCTCAAACTAGATTTGTTTTAAATAAAGCTTTAGAGCAAAATTTAAGACCTATATTATTTATTAATAAAATAGATAAAAAAGATGCTAGACCAGAAGAAGTTGTTAATATGACATTTGATTTATTCTGTGATTTAAATGCTAATGATGAACAATTAGATTTTCCAATTGTTTATGGTATTGCAAAACAAGGTAAATCTACTAGAGATTTAAATAATATGGAAGATTCTATTAGTCCACTTTTGGATACTGTTTTAGAACAAGTAAAACCATTTGAAGGTAATGAAAATGATGATTTACAATTACAAATAAGTCAATTAGATTATGATGATTATATTGGTAGACTTGGTATTGGTAGAGTTAATAAAGGAATGATTAAAGCTGGAGAAAATGTTACTTTAATTAGTAATGATGGTAAAGAATCTAGTTTTAGAATTAGCAAATTATTTGTTAATGAAGGTATTAATAGAGTAGAGAAGAAAGAAGCATATTATGGTGATATAGTTACTATTGCTGGATGTAGTACTATAAGTATAGGTGATACTGTTTGTAGCTTAGGAAAACCTAATCCATTACCTCCAATACATATTGATAGACCTACATTATCTATGAATTTCTTAGTTAACAATAGTCCTTTTGCAGGACAAAGTGGTAAGTTCTTAACTAATAGACATTTAAGAGAAAGATTAGAAAAAGAACTTGAAACTAATGTTGGTTTAGAAGTAGAAGAATTAGAAAATAGTGATGGTTTTAAAGTTAGTGGTCGTGGAGAATTACATTTATCTGTACTTTTAGAAAATATGAGAAGAGAAGGATATGAATTATCTGTTTCAAAACCTCAAGTATTGATTAAGGAAATTGATGGTGTTAAATGTGAACCATTTGAAAAAGTAATTGTTAATACTCCTAGCGATTATGCTAGTACAATTATTAGTGATTTACAAGAAAGAAAAGGATTACTTTTATCAATGCAAACTACTGATGATAATTATACTCATATGGAATTTAGTGCTCCTACACGTGGTTTAATTGGTTATAGAAGTGCATTTATAACTAATACTAAGGGTGAAGGTGTTATGGTTCGTAGTTTTGATGAATATAAACCTTATGCTGGTGATTTAACTACTCGTAAGAATGGTGTATTAGTTTCAATGGAAACTGGTAAGACTTTAGGATATTCTTTATTTAATTTACAAGATAGAGGTACTTTAATTGTTGGACCAGCAACTGATGTTTATGTAGGTATGGTAGTTGGTATAAATAATCGTGATAATGACTTAAATGTAAACCCTTGTAAAAATAAAGAAATGTCTAATACAAGAAGTAAAAGTAGTGATGATGCTATTCAATTAGTACCACCAAAAACATTCTCATTAGAAGAGGCTTTAGAATTTATTGAAGATGATGAATATGTTGAAGTTACTCCTGATGCTATTAGAATAAGAAAATCTATATTAGATCCTAAAGATAGATATAGAAATAATAGATAATAAAATGAGTTTCTAGTTTTTAGAACTCTTTTTTTATGCAAAAACATACAAGATAACATACAAGATGATTGATAATTTAGTAGTTATTTTATAAAAAATTAGTGTAAAAATTAATTAATAAGTTTAAAGACTATAATAAAAGATGTTCAAGTAATTAAATTTTAAACATCTTTTTTCTTTGTAAATTCATTTGATAATAAATTGTTTTTTTCTACTCTTTTAAATCCCCATTTGTTGATTACTAGATCTAATTCTCCAATATACTCAACTATTTCTGGATTAAATCCTATTTTAAATCTATTTAATCCTTTGAATTTAGATTCGTTTTCAAAATCATCTGCAATACCATTTATGTCGCATATATTATAATCATTTTTATACATTTCAAATATTTTATGATGTAAGAAGTAATTTGGATTTAAATAATTATAATTTTTATCTACGCCAGCAATAAAGATACTAACTTTGTCCTTATATTTAACAGTAATTGCTCCAGCAATATAAGTGTCTTCACTTCTTTTCATTCCTTCTGTTGCAAATATAACATCTTGTTTAAACTGTTCTAATGCTCTATCTGAATTCATTTTTTCGTTCAAGTTTTTTTCACTAGTGTCTGTTCTTAAACGTGCATTTAATTCTTCATTTTTGACTTGTTCTTCTTCTACTCTTTTTTTTGCATTTATTAAATAAGTTTCATAATTTACTTTAACTAATAGTAAATCTGCTTTTTCTTCTCTTTTGAAAGCATTATAAAAATTTCTATAATAATTTAAACTTCTATCTTTCATATTTTTAATGAATTCGTATAATATTTCTATTTTTGTTCCGTCTGCTACAACTAATTCTAATCCATTGTCTTCACTTTTTAAAATATTACTTCTAAATTTTTTATCTAATTTATTAACATCATAGTCTTTCAAATTTACTAGTGCTGTTAATTTTGGTTGTAATAATTCAAGTGGATTTAATTCTTTTCTTTTTTTAAATCCTAAACTTTTTAAATTATCTAATATATTTATGTTTTCATTTGTTATTCTTTCAAAATTATTTTTATAATCTATAGTAGCGATAGGTATTTCTGGATTAATTTTTAAGAATATTATTTTTTTTCTTTTATAATATTTTATTAGATTTCTTGTAAATTTTCTTACTAATTCAGTATCTGTGTAATCAATAATATATCCTTTAGGGCAATATGCATAATAATATATTTTACCTATTTTTTTTGTTAAAAACATACCTGCTGCAAGAATTTCTAAATCATTAGTAGTATAAGCAACGAATGAATAATCGAATCCTGTTTCTGACATAACCATACCGTAGCTTGCTGTTTGACAATAATTGCTATATGGATTTTTATTTGCAAATTCTTCAAATTTTTCTTTACTTATTTCTATCATTCTCATGCTTATTCACCTATATATAATTATAACAAATATGAAGCTTATTGACAATTTAATTTTTGTATGATAGATTAAATTTATATATTTATTATTTATTAGTTGAAATATTTTTTATTTTATGATAAATTAGTTATTGAAATTTGGTGATATAATGGAAGGTGATTAAATGGAAACTGTATTAATGGTTGTTTCGATATTATTAATAGTATTAGTTTTATTACAAAGCAATAAAGCTAGCAATGGAGCACAAATAATAAGTGGTGGTAATGCTGATTTATTTTCTAAACAAAAAGAGAGAGGATCAGAATTATTCATTACTAGATTAACTGCTGTTTTAGGTGTTGTATTCTTTATAATATCATTTATATTATATATTAAATAAGTTTACACTTTTAAGCATGAATATTATAGTATTTATGCTTTTTTAATGGTATAATTTTTAAAAGGGTATGTGATATTATGAAAGAACAAATAATTAATGTAATGAGTGACAGATATGAAGCACTTGATGTTATAGAAATTAATGATTTATTAGAATTAACTAGTCCAGAAGATTTAAGTAGATTAAATAATGTTTTATGTGAATTAGAAAAAGATGGTGTCGTTTATAAAACTAAAAAGAATAAATATATTTTATTTAAGAATTGTCCTAGTTTAAAATCTGGAGTATTGTCTTTGAATAAAAAAGGTTTTGGATTTTTAATTGTTAAAGATGGAGAAGATATATATATTGATAAAGATAATATTAATGGCGCTGTTAATGATGATAGAGTATTAGTTGAAATAATTAATAATCATGGTAAAACTGAGGGTAGAGTACTTAGGGTTTTAAATAGGGATTTAAGTAATTTAATTGGTGAAATATATTTTGCTGATAACAAACCTTTTGTTAAGTTGGAAGATAAGAATAAAAAGTTAGATATTAAGTTAGATTCTAAGAGTACTAATGGACTAGTAGAAGGTACTAAAGTTATTGTTAGCATAACTAAAGAGATGTCTAAGAATAAATATATGGGAAGAGTTACTACTGTTATAGGTCATAAAGATGATCCAGGTGTAGATATTAAGTTAGTTGCTTATAAATATAGTATTTATGAAGAATTTAGTAATAAAGCAATCGAACAAACAGAAGCTATACCTAGTGTAGTAAGTGATAATGAATTAAAGGGTAGAACTGATTTAACTAATGAAGTTATATTTACTATTGATGGTGATGATACTAAGGATATAGATGACGCAATTAGTTATAAATTTGAAAATGGTTTGCATATTTTAGGAGTTCATATTGCAGATGTTTCATACTATGTTACTGAAAATAGTTATCTTGATAAGGACGCTTTAAGTCGTGGTACTAGTTCTTATTTGGCAGATAGTGTTATACCTATGCTTCCTCATAAATTATCAAATGGTATTTGTTCTTTGAATGAAGGTGTTGTTAGACTTACTCAATCTTGTGTTATGAAAATAAATAATGAAGGTAATGTTGTAGACTATGATATATTTCCATCATTTATAAAATCTAGAAAGAAAATGACTTATAAGAAAGTTAATGATATTATTATGCGTAATATTGTTGATTCTAGTTATCAAGAATTTAGTGATATTTTAAAACAAATGAATGAGTTAGCTCATATATTACGTAGAAATAAAGTTAAAAGGGGTTATATTGATTTTGATTTAGACGAAGCAAAGATTATTGTTGATGAAGATAAGAATGTTGTTGGAATAGAAAAAAGAGTTAGAGAAGATGCAGAACGTATGATTGAAGATTTTATGATTGCTGCTAATGAAACTGTTGCAACACATATTTATAATATGGATTTACCATTTATTTATAGAGTTCATGATGTTCCTAATGCTGATAAGATTGATAAATTCTTAAAATTAGTAAGTTTACTTGGATATAAAGTTAATGGAAAAGTTAAAGATTTAACTCCAGTAAGTATGCAAAAATTATTAAATCAATTAAAAGATGTTCCTCAATATAAAATACTTTCTAGTATGTTATTACGTAGCATGAGAAAGGCTGTTTATCAAAAAGATAATATAGGACACTTTGGATTAGGTAGCAAATGTTATACTCATTTTACATCACCTATTAGACGTTATCCTGATTTAGAAGTTCATAGATTGTTAAGAAAATATTTATATGAAAATAAAATTGATAATGAAACTATAGATTATTATAATGCTAACTTGGATTATATTGCAGGACAAGCTAGTGAAAGAGAACAGGCTAGCGTTGATGCAGAACGTGAAGTTGATGACATGAAAATGGCTGAATATATGGAAAAACATATTGGAGAAGAGTATGATGGTGTTATAAGTGGTGTAGAATCTTTTGGATTGTTTGTTGAATTAGATAATTTAATTGAAGGCTTAGTTCATGTAAATAGTTTAAAAGGAGACTATTATAATTATGTTGAAGAACTATTATGTTTGATTGGACAAAATACTAAAAAACGTTATACTTTAGGAGATAAAGTTCGTGTAAAGGTTGTAGGCGCTAGCAAAGAGGCTAGAACTATTGATTTTGAGTTAGTGGGGGATAAAGATGATGGAGATAAAGAATAGAAAAGCATATTTTGATTATTTTATTGAAAGAGAAATTGAATGTGGTATAGTTTTATCTGGTACAGAAATTAAATCAATTAGAAAAGGTAGTGCCAATTTAAAAGATACATATGCTAGAATTAAAAATGGTGAAGTATTTATTATAAATATGTATATTGCCCCTTATGAAGAGGGGAATAGATATAATGTTCCTGAAAGAAGAGAAAGAAAACTTTTATTAAAAAGAAATGAAATCGTTAAATTGAAAAGTGAAGTAATGAAAGATGGATATAGTTTGATACCACTTAAATTATATTTTAAAGGAAATTATGCTAAAGTACTTCTTGGATTATGTAAGGGCAAAAAACTATATGATAAAAGAGAAAGTATTAAGGAACGTGATTTAAAAAGAGAAAATAAAAATATTAGTGTTTACTAGTATTTTTTTTGGAAATTGAAATATTGTGTAAAACTTATTATTTATTAACAATATTTTTATGTTATACTTATTATAGTATAGAGGTCTAATATGATAAAGGATGATGATTTAATAAAAATTATAAGTGAATTTAAAAGTGGAAATATTAATTATTTTATTAATAATTATTCTTTTTCTGATAGAAAAATGTTTGTTGATAATATGTATCAATATAATGATGTTTTAGAAAATAATTTTGCGAAAGAACAAGATGTAATTATTTTTTTATCATCAATATTTTCATATGAAGAGGCACGCAAAATATTAGTAGAAAATGAAATTAATTTTATTAATAGTGTTAATAGTATCTATATCTCATTATTTACTTTGCCGGATGAAGAAAAAAAGAAATATTTACATTATTTTAAGTATGATACTGAATTATTTAAAACTTTTGTAAATTCTTTTGCTGATGAGAATGTTTATAATGAAAATGTTGTTAAAGGTGATATAAATTTAGAAAATATAAATAAATTAAATGATACTGAAAAAATAGACTTAATTAGACATTATTCAAAATATACTAATATTGCAAAAATAATTAGTTCTATGAATGTTGTAAATATAATTACATACTTAAAAAATAATAAAATAGACAATAGAAGTTCTGAATATCTTTTAAAAATTATAGATTTTGAAGTTTTAAAAAAAATATTATTTGATAGAGATATTTATGTGGAACAAAATTTTTTAGAATATATTATCAACAAACAAAGCTATTTACAAAAGATAGAATTATTGAAAAATAATAATATTTTAGAAAGACTAGATTCTTTATATTATTGTAAACTTTTATCTAATTTAAAAATTAATGATATTATACAAATATTAAAAAATATTGATTATAAAAAGCATTTATCAAAATATGATTTCCGATCTATTTTTAATAATAATGATATATATAAGGATAATAATGAGGATGAAGAAGATATTTCTTTTTTAATAGAGTTATATCAGGAAGGATATATTGATTTTAATACTTTTAAATATTTTCCTGATGATATTAAAGTTTTATGTTTTAACAATGATAAATTATTGGATTCAGATAAAAAGATAATTTTATCTTTTATAGAAAATGATTTGATAAAAACTGATTTATATTTTTCTTTTAAAGGGAATAGATTAGCTAATTTTGATATTCAAGATCAGTATAATATTTTAAAAACATTAAATGATGATAATAAATTAAAACTTATTAAAATAGATAATTTAGATAATGATCTAAAAATAAAATTAACAATGTCTTTAAGCGAAGATAATTTAAAATTTGATTATTTAGATTATATAGAACGTGAATATATGATTTCATCTATATTTAATGAGACTGATGTATTAAACATTTTAAAAACATTAAATGATGAAAATAAAAGAAAATATATTCTTCAAAATAAATATGGTTTAAGTAAGACATTTATTAGTGATTTAATAAGTTCTTTGCAATCAAGTGATATTAATGATAAGTTTATTATTGATAATTTTGAAATGTTTTTAAATCCAGATATAATGACAATGTCTGGAGTATATGTTTATTATAAAAATATTTTATTTCCTATAAAAGATGTTTCTGTAAAAATCAAATTATTAGAAATATTAAAGGATAAATTAGATGAACAATTTTTCATATCTTTAATTACAAATATTAAATATGATTATTTAGATGATTATAAAATAAAATTGATAAAAGAATCTTCATTTGAACTTACAGAATCTTATGTTGAATTATTAAAATCTTTAAACAATGTATATAGGGGTATTGAAATTTTAGAAAATAATTCTATAGAAAATTCTAATATTATATATTTGAAATTGTTATATGAATTAAATAGTAAATATGATGAGTTAAAAATAAATTTTTTAAATAATAATATAGAATTATACAAAGATTCTCCTGATATAGTTGTTAGAGAACTTATTCAGAAAATTATTGATAGCATTAATGTAGATAATGATATTAACAAGTTAAAATTGAAAATTAAATTTGCAATCAATTACAAGTTTAATAGTGATTTTATATATGATTTAATTATACACAATGAAGAGTTCATTGATAATAATTATGTATTTGATGATTTAATATTATATTGTTCTAAATGTTATAACTGTGACTATGAACGTTTATTAAATTTAATTTCTAAATATGGAAATGTTGTTTTTAGATTTTTAAATAATAAAAATATAATTAGTTTTTTGAATTTAGATCAAGATAATTATAATAAAATAAAAAATATGTTTGATTTTCAAGAAATGATAAAGACTAATGACCAACATATAGATAATGTATTAAGTGCTTTATTACAAAAAAAGTTTACATTAGATAATAAAGATATGTTAGATATTTTTATTAGTATTAAAAATGCTATTATATCTAATAATATAGACGAAGTGTTAGTTATTTTAAATGATATTAGTAGTTATTTGTGTAATTGTTTATTAAAAAACATAAATTTAGATGATGATAATTATATTTCTAATATTCTTAGAGAATGTGCTTATAATGATATTAATGCTTTTATAAAAGACTTATATGATAAGAATAAAATAGATAGTAATTTAAAAATAATAAATAAATTTACTAATAAATATATATTAGAAAAAAGAAATGATTTTGTTAAAAATAATTTTCATAGTTATAAAGGTAAATTATTGTTAGATGGTACATATGAAAAAAAATCTTTTATTAGATGTTTTATAGAACAAAAATCACAGTCTTTTATTATAGAACATTTAAAAAAACTAGATTTGAATAAGTTAACTTTAACTGAGAAAAAATTATTAGATAATGAAAAAATATTGTTTGATATAATTTCTTTAAAAAAGGGATTATATGTTGAAAATAAAGATAATATTTTAAAATTTATTAAAACATTTAATAGTGTTATGGATAAATATTATTTAAGTCATGATAAATTTTACATTAGTATTCAAGGGTGTAAATTATTATATAATATTCCTTATTCAAAAGAAGATATTTTATCTGTATTAAGTGGATTAGATATTAATTTGTTGAAAAATAAATTACTTAATGATGATAAATTATATAGTGTATTAATTAAGTTATTGAAAAAATATAAACTTGTAGGTTGGGGCAATACTTTTTATAATTTATCAAATGAAGTTGATTTGGAAATAGATAATGATACTATTAGTTCTTTCATAAATAATTTTTATAATATTTATCCGACTTTAGTTAAAAAAAACAATTTTGATAATCAAGAGAGAAAAATGAATGGTATTATGGATCAGAGAGAAATTTCATTAACAAGCTTACTTAATGAAGCTTTAGTTTATGCTAGCTGTTCGTTTAAATATTCTAAGTTGCTTGGTAAAGATGATTTTAAATTAATTAAGAGTAATCCAACTCCAAATTCGGCACCTTTTACTAGTAAAGAAAGACTTAATGAGATAACAACTTTAATTAAAGATATGTATTTGAGAAATAAAATTTCTATTCCACCATTAAATGAAAAAATAAATATATCTGGAAAAAATATAAATGTTTTAATAAGTAATAGTGTTGATATGACTAATGTGACAATGGGTGAGAGAACTGGATCTTGTATGAGAATTAAAGGCCATGCTTATAGTTTGTTTAAATTTTGTTTAACAGATGTTAATGGTTTTCATATTAAATTTGTTAATGATAATGGTAAGTTTGTTAGTAGAGTAAGTGGTTTTAGGAATGGAAATACAGTATTTTTGAATCAATTGAGATATAGCTTAGATGAAAATTATAGTAATGATGATTTAATAAGTTCTTTAAAAATATTTTCAGAGAAATTAATAGAAGAAACAAAAAATGATATTGTTCCTTTAGATAATGTTGTTATTTCAAATGGTTATGCAATGGAGTCTTTGTCTAAAGAAAAAATTAATTTGGGTTGTAGTGATATAAAGAAAGGTCTATCGAGTGATTTTTATTCTGATATTGTTAGAAATGGTATTCTTCTTGCGACAAGTGGAGAAGATTTTATTCCTATTAGAACAACACAACATAATGAAAAATTATTTGATGTTAGTAGACAATCAGTTAATTATACTGATAACACTAATGAAATTATTGATAATATAGATAAGTTTAAAATGATAAGCGATGCTATTGGTGAAATGAATATTTCTTCCATGTCTGTTTTTAGTGAAATTTGTGAATATAAGAATGATATATCGTCTATGTATTTTGGAGAAGATTGGTATATAGTTTTTGATAAAAACAATAATATATTGGATGAGTTTATAATAGATAGAGGTTTTAACAAAGAATTTGTATATAATGAAATGAATGGAGTAAAAAATAATATAATGGGAGCTGTTTATGAGAAAAATAGGGATTATAAAAAATTATGATGGTAATGTAGGTAGTGTGATAGAATTAGATAATTTTGATGAAAAAAACATAAAAAAATATTTATTAATGAAAAAAGATATTCTTTATAACTATGCAAAAAATGGTGATATTGTTAAATTTGATGCTGAGATGTTTTCATCTATTTGTGATGATGTTTTAGTAGCAAGATTTGTAAAAAAATTAAAATAGAATGTATAAGATAGTACATTCTATTTGTTTGTAAATTCATAATAATTTCTTTCTGATAATTTATCTAATAAATCAACTAATTCTGGTATATCTTCTTCATAATCTAAAATATCTTCTATTTTTATCATTAAGTCTCTTAGACTATTTGATGTTTCGTAATCAATATTATATCTTTTTAATATTTCTATTTGATTATTTGTTAAATACAGATTGTTATTTATTTTAATAAGTTTATTGTTGTCAAAGTCTATGTTATTTAATATATTTTTAATTTCTTCATTCATTTTTTTCACTCTCAAACACTTTATTATTAATTATAATGTTGTAATTATTATCAATTTTTCCTGTTATGTCGTTGCTAAATATAACATTATTATTTTTGATTGTAATATTTCCTTCGTAATATTCTTTTTCACAATTATCATTTGTTATGTTCATTGTATATGATTTATCTTTATTTATTATTATGTAATCTTTAGTATTACATTCTGTAATATTTATTTTCTTGCCTGTTATTTTATTTATATTTGTTGCATTTATATATGGTAATAACTTGTTATATGTTAAATGAATAACAAGTGTTATTAATATAATAATTACTATTATTATGAGTATTTTTAATGGATTAGTTTTTTTCTTTTCTACATATGGTAGAGAATCAACAGTTTTTATTTTTTGTTTTAAAGTAGTCATACAGTCACTTCCTAGAAATATTATAATATATATTTATTAAACAAACTAGCATTATATTTAATTTTGTAGAAACTTAGATAAAACAATTGTTTTCATGTAAAAAATATGGTATAATTTTTATAGTATGGGAGGCTAGATATTATGTATATCAATTCCTTTATAACAGAGTTATCTAAGAAAATAGATACTGTTGATGAGCAGTTAAAAGATTTTCAAAGTAAGATGGATAAAATAAATGATGTAAAAAATATGCTTACATTGAAAACATTAAAGGATATAGATGATTTAAAAGGGGAGGATTTGGCCTTACTTGATAAAGATGACTTCATGAAAATATTAGAAGTATTTAATTTTGATGAAAAAGAAGAAAAGATGAAAATTTTCTTTAATGCTAGTGTTAGTATTAAAGTTAATCAAAAGTTGGTTAGTGATGGAGAAATTGATGTTGATAATAAAGAACAAGTTTCTACATATGTTAATTGGCTTAATGAACAAATAAAATATATTAAAGAATATATAAAAGATTTTAATAATAATAATAAAGAATATTATAATAGTTTAAAAATAAGTGATACTTTATATAAAAAATATATAAGTTATTTTAAAAATGATAAATTAATTAAGCCTATATATGATATAGAAGAATTTAATGAAGTTCTTAAAAAGAGTGGAATTATAACTAGTGAAAAGTGGCAAATTTTAGAATATATTGGTGAAAAAAATATAGATTTTGCTAGAAAAAGTGAAGCTGATAAAAAGAATGACATTATAGAGTATAGTGATGAAGAAATATTATCATTTGTTGAAAGCATATTAATTAGAGAGAAAAATTTAATTAACAATATTACTGATGAAATACTAAAAACATCTTTAGAAATAATGGATTATGATGATGAAAAATTAGAAAAAATGAATTTAACTAATGATATGTTGGTTAAATATCAAAAAGTTCCTATATTAGATACAATGAATAAGATGTATAAGGAAACTAAAATGATGTTAAAGGAAGATAAAGATAGTGATGCTATTAAGATAGAGAAGAATTTAAAAGATTTACTTGAATTAGTAGATAGTTACGACGTTATTAAAAAAATTGAAAGTTAGGAGGTTATATCTTGGAATTTATTAATGTATTATTAGAATATTTTTCTATGTTTAAAAAATATGAAGAGTCAAATGAAAATGATAAAATTATTTTGAAGAATATAGATAATATTATTAATATTTTAAATAATGTTAAAAATCGTACTGATAAAATTCAATATATTACTAATTATAAAGAAGTTAGTAAGATTGCTACTAAATGTGATTTAAGTAGTATATTGGATGATTATTTGAAAGAAAAATATGATATAACAAAGGATAGTGTTAGTGGTTATCTAAGAGATATTGTTAATAATATAAATAAAGGTATAGATTTTATTATGTATGATATTATGCTTAATTTAAATAGGTATAATATATATTTGATGAATAAGAAAGTTAAATCACAAGATATACCAATTACTTCTGATATTAATTTTAATACTATTGATGTTAAATTAAAAGATGTATTAAGTTATTTAGAGGTTAGTGAAAACGATATAGATAAAGATTTATTAAGTGATTTAAGTAAATATGTTAATCTAGATAAATTTAAAGCTTTTGCTATAAGTATTAAGACTGATAGTGGTATGAGAAGAGTTTTATTTGATAAATTAGAAGATAAAAATGTTTTAATTAGTATTATGCTTCATTCAAGTTTAGAAAATGTTGATAATATTATTAAAATTTTTATGAGTGAAAATGCTAATATTAATAAAGTTATTTCAAATATTCCTTCTATATTTATTAAAGATTTGGTTAGCAGCAAATGCAAATATAATTGTGTTATGTGTAATTATGATAACTTTGTTAATAATTATAGCTTGATTAAAGAAAATGGTGTAGATTTTAAGAAAATGCTTAATTTTGATATTTTCTTTATAAATGATTTTAATGTTAATAGGGGTTTAGTAGATAAATTAAATAAAATGGAGGTAAGTAATTAATGGGGGCAATATGTAAAAATGTTTTAGAACATGTAGGTGGGATTCTAGTTAGTAATCCTAATGTTGTTTTTGAAAATATACATGTTTTAAATAGATATGGTATTGATTTGACTAATGATAGTAATAATAATGGTTATGTAATACTAGGTATGCAATCTTTACCTCTTAGATTAGATTATTTAATTGAAAAAGGATTATGGAAAAAAAGTGATGGTATTACTTTAGATAATATAGATTTTATCAGAGGACTTAACATACAAAAGACTTATGGAGAAGCTAAGGCTTGCAAAGATAAATCACTTTATGGTAAAATAGATATTGCTTCGTCTGATGAAGAGGTTTTACTTGATAAAATGTTTGTCAATGAAAACTTTGACGAAGTACGTTTAGAAAATCTTTTTAATGACCATAATGTAATAAAGGATATAGTTTTAGAACTTGATAATAAATATTTAAATAAAGAAGGAACTTATTCTTTTGGAGTACATGTAGTTAGTAGAGAGAGAGTATTACGTAATTTATGTAATTATAGAGGTAAAGAAAAAGACTTGGATATGTTTGTTAGTTGTTTAAAATATAAAAATAATGTGGCAGATATAGATGAAGTTATTAATGCTGTAAAACCTCTATTAGAAATGGGTGAGGAAAGTGTTAAGTTATCTCAAAGAATATGATTTAAGTGATGATCAGATTAAAGATATAATTAATACTTATGATAATGTTCTTCTTAAGAATTTAAATTTTTCTAAGAGAAACGTTAAAGAAATTATAAAATATTTGAAAGATTTTGGTGTGGAAGATATTTATAATGTAATTAAAAATAGAATAGATTTATTTTTCTTACCATTATCATTAGTTAAGCAAAATTTTACTAAATTAGATAAAAATATGCTTTTATATTTATTGAATAATTCTATAGATGATTTAATAAATTATAATATTTAAATAACTGCCTATGGTGGTTGTTTTTTTGTGAACAAATGTTTTTGTTTTGTTAAAAAAAGTATTTAATAATAGATTGATATTTGATATAATAGTTAATATGTGAGGTAGAATATGGAACTATTAAATAATTTGAATAAACAACAGATAGAAGCTGTTAAACATATAGATGGACCATGCTTAGTAATGGCTGGTGCTGGTAGTGGTAAAACTAAAGTACTTACTACTAGAATTGCATATTTGATTGAAAATGGAATAAGAGATTATAATATACTTGCAATAACATTTACAAATAAAGCTGCTAAAGAAATGAAAGAGAGAGTTAATAAAATATTTGGATATGATATATCTAGTTTTATAGGAACATTTCATTCATTTGGACTTAGAATAATAAGAGAAAATTATATGTATTTAGGATTAGATAAAAACTTCACTATAATAGATAGTGATGATGTTTTAAGTATAATAAAAAAAATACTTAAAGATAAGAATTTAGACCCTAAACATTATAGTCCTTATTATATAAGAAATAAGATTAGTTTGATTAAAAGTCAGATGTTAAGTGATATGGAAATAGAAAAGTGTTTTAATACTGATATAGATTTAGTTGTTAAAGAAGTTTATCATATATATTTAGATAAAATGATTAAGAATAATAGTATAGACTTTGACGACTTATTATGTAAACCTGTAATATTATTTAGTGAACATAGAGATATATTAGAACAATATCAGAATAGATATAAATATATTTTAATAGATGAGTATCAAGATACTAATCCAGTACAGTATAAATTAACTAAGTTGCTTGCAAATAAGAATAAAAATATATTTGTTGTTGGAGATATGAATCAAAGTATTTATGCTTTTAGGCAAGCTGATTATAGAAACATATTAAATTTTGAAAGAGATTATAAAGATTGTAAGGTTATTAAGTTGGAAGAAAATTATAGAAGTACTAATAATATACTTAATGCTGCTAACTCTGTAATAAAAAATAATAAAGAGAGAAAAGATTTAAAATTATGGAGTGAAAAGGGTGAAGGTATTAAGATTAAGTATATGAGAGCCTATGATGAAAAACATGAGATAACACTTGTTATTGAAGAAATAAATAAGCTTTTAAATGAAGGATATGATAGAAAAGATATTGGAATACTTTATAGAACAAATGCACAAAGTCGTGTAGTTGAAGAGGGAATGCTTGCTAAAGGGATACCTTATAAAGTTGTTGGTAGCTATTACTTTTATAATAGAAAAGAAATTAAAGATTTAATTAGTTATTTAAGACTTATATATAATAATAATGATGAAGTTAGTTTGAGAAGAATTATTAATGTTCCTAAACGTGGTATAGGAGATGCTGCTATTAAAAATTTAGAGAATGTTAGTATGTTAGAAGGTATAAGTATGTTTGATGCTTTATCTACTAATAAAGAAATTGAATTTAAGAATTTAATAACTGATTTAGTTAATGATAGCAATAACATGAGTTTGACAGAATTAATTGATAGTGTTTTAACTAAAACTGGTTTGAGACGTGAGTTAGAAGAAGATAAAACGTTAGAAAATGAATTAAGACTCGATAACTTGATGGAATTTAAAAGTATAACTGCTTCGTTTGAAGAGAGAACTGGTATGGTTAGTTTAGGTGAGTTCTTGGAAGAAATAAGTCTGATTAGTGATATGTCTAGTCATAAAGAAGATGGTGATGAAGTGACTTTGATGACTATACATAGTGCTAAAGGTTTAGAGTTTGATGTGGTATTCTTAATTGGTATGGAAGAAGGATTATTTCCACATACAATGAGTTTGATGGAAAATGGTATTGAAGAAGAGAGACGTTTGTGTTATGTTGGTATTACAAGAGCTAGAGAAAGATTATATATCACTAATGCCAAAAGAAGGATGTTATACGGTAAAGATACAATGAATATGCCTAGTAGATTTATAGATGAAATCGATAGCAATTGTATTGAAGAAAATGATGTTTGTGTCAAAGTAGAAAAGAAAATTGATGCTAAAAAAATGTATAACAAAAGTGAAAATGCAGAAATTAAAATAGGTGATATCATTAGTCATGAAAGTTTGGGTACTGGTGTTGTTGTAAATATGAATGGAGATTTAATTGATGTTGCATTTAAAAGTGGAGTTAAAAAATTAATGAAGAATCATAAAAGTATTAGTAAATTATAGGAGGAAAGATTTATGACATTATTAATATTAGCTGCTGGAATGGGTAGCAGATTTGGTGGTTTAAAACAAATGGAGCCTATGGGTCCTAACGGAGAATTTATTATTGATTATTCAGTGTATGATGCTAAGAAGGCAGGATTTAATAAGATAGTATTTGTTATTAAAGAAGAAATGTATGAAGATTTTAAAAATACTATTGGTAAAAGAGTAGAAGATAAGATTGATGTAGAATATGTATTTCAAAAGATGGAAGATGTGCCAGTTAATATAGATTTTGAAAGAGTTAAACCTTGGGGAACTGGACATGCTATTTTGGAATGTAAAAATGCTATTAATGAGCCTTTTGCAATTATAAATGCTGATGATTTTTATGGAAGAAATTCATTTGTTAAAGCTTATCAATTCTTGAGTGATGGAATTAGTGATAAAAAATTTGGTTTGATTGGTTATAGAGCATGTAATACTATAACAGAGAATGGTAGTGTTAAACGTGGTGTTTGTGAAATTGAAGACGGTGTACTTATTGGTATAAATGAGAGTAGTATAGAAAAAGTTGATGAACATATACATTGTAAGTCTCTAGTAAATGGTGAAGAATATGATGTAGAACTTAATAGATTAGTTAGTATGAATATGTTATTGTTTACTCCTAAAATATTTAATTATTTAGAGAATGATTTTGTTAGTTTCTTAAATAATATTAAAGATAAAGAAAAAGACGAATTTTTAATTCCTGAAGTGGTTGATTTACATATCAAGTCTGGTGATATAAGTGTTAAAGTTATTGAAACAGATAGTGTTTGGTATGGAGTTACTTATAAAGAAGATAAAGATAGTGTTAAAAATGCAATAAATAATTTAATTAATAATGGTGAATATAGTAAGAATTTATGGTGATAATTTATGTTAGAAAGATACAATGAGTTAGTTGATATATTAAATAAGGCTAATTATGAATATCATGTTTTAGACAATCCTACTATAACTGACCAAGAATTTGATAAGTATTTAAGAGAACTTATAAATCTTGAAAAAGAACATCCTGAATTTGTTAGAGATGATAGTCCTACACAAAAAATAGGTGGAGAAGTTATTGATGGTTTTAAAAAAATAAGACATGAAATTCCAATGCTTAGCTTAAGTAATGTTTTTAACGAATCTGAAATAATGGAATTTGATAATAGAATAGCTAAAGAAGGATATCATCCTAGTTATGTATGTGAACTTAAAATAGATGGTTTATCTGTTTCATTGAAATATAAAAATGGTAAGTTTGTTAGTGCTGCAACACGTGGTGATGGTGTTGTTGGGGAAGATATAACACATAATGCAAAAACTATTAAGAGTATTCCACTTAAAATAAATAAAGATATAGATATTGAAGTTCGTGGAGAAATATTTATGTCTAAAAAAGTATTAGAAGATTTAAATAAATTACGTAAAGAACAGAATTTGCCTTTATTTCAAAACTGTAGAAATGCTGCCGCGGGTTCTATTAGACAATTAGATAGTAATATTGCAAGACAAAGAAAATTAGATACATTTATATATCATTTACCTAATCCAGAAGATTATGGAATTAGAACTCATTTAGAAGCTTTAGAATTTATGAAGGAGTTAGGTTTTAAAACTAATCCTAATAATAAATTAGTTAGTGACGTTAATGGTATATTAGAATTTATTAGTGAAAAAGGAAGTATTAGGAGTGAACTACCTTATGACATAGATGGAGTTGTTATAAAAGTTAATGACATTGATACTCAAAAAAAATTAGGGTATACTCAAAAATATCCTAAATGGGCAACTGCTTATAAATTTCCTGCAACAGAGGTTTTAACTAAGTTAACTGATATAATATTTACTGTTGGAAGAACTGGTCAAATTACTCCTAATGCTGTTTTGGAACCTGTTTTAGTTGCTGGAAGTACCGTTAGACGTGCTACTCTTCATAATGAGCAATATGTATTAGATAAAGATTTAAAAATTGGAGATATTGTTAGTATTAGAAAAGCTGGAGATGTAATTCCAGAAGTTGTTGGTCCTGTTAAAGAACGTAGAGATGGAACTGAAAAAAAATTTGTTATGATTAAAAATTGTCCTATTTGTGGAAGTGATTTAGTATTAAGCAAAACAGGTATAGATTATTTTTGTATGAACGATAAATGTAGCAAAAGAAATATTGAATCTTTAATTCATTTTGTAAGTAGAAAAGCTATGAATATTGATGGATTAGGAGATAGAATTATAGAAGATTTTTATAATATGGGAATTATAAAGAATATTATAGATATTTATAATTTGAAAGATAAGAAAAAAGATTTAATAGAACTTGAAGGTTTTGGAGATAAGAGTGTTAATAATTTAATAGAAAGTATTGAAGTTAGCAAAGAAAATAGTGTTGAAAGATTAATCTTTGCTATTGGAATAAGTGGTATTGGTGAAAAGAATGCTAAGCTTTTAGCAAAAAGATACAAGAATATAGATAATTTAATTAATGCTTCGTATGAAGAGTTGGAATCTATTAAAGATATGGGACCAATTTTAGCAAAAAACATTGTTTGTTTCTTTCAAGATGTGGATAATATAGAACTTATTAACAATTTAAAAAATATTGGTGTTAATATGGAATATATTGGTGAAGATATTGTGGAAAACGATAACTTTGTTAACAAGAAATTTGTTGTTACTGGAACTTTGGATAAATATTCTAGAGATGAAGTAAAAACTATTGTAGAGAATAATGGTGGTACTACAAGTGAAAGTGTTAGTAAGAAAACTGACGTAGTAATTGTAGGAAGAGATGCTGGTTCTAAATATGATAAAGCATTGAAACTGGGTATTGAAATTTGGAATGAAGAAAAATTAGATGATATGTTAAAATAGATTTGCTTTTGTGAATCTATTTTAATTTGTCTAAGAAATGTTATAATTGAATAAACATTAATTATATTGTATAATTATTTTATTAAAGAGGTGGATTATGAAAAAATTTAAAGAATTTTATAAAAGAAATAGAGTATATTCTATTTTAATGATTGTATCTTTAGTTTGTATTGTATCCATATTAGTTGGTGTTATTGTTTATTTTGTAGGTCAAACAACTAGAGACAAATATGGTAATAGATTAGAAGGTATTGATAATGTAAAAATTAGTGATACTAAAAAAAATGAAGTGATAAATAAAATAAAAGAAAATGAATTGGTGGACAGTGCTGATATTGATATTAAAGGTAAATTGATTTATGTTAATATTACTTTAAAAACTGGAAAACATACTGATAGTGAAGCAATATGTCAAACTTCATTAGAAGCATTTAGTGAAGATGAAAAGAAATTTTATGATATTCAATATATAGTATCTAATAAAGATAATAATATAGAAGAAAATTTTCCAGTTATGGGCTATATTAAAGCAGGCAATTCTGTTATAAAATGGACTAATTATGTTCAATAGGTGATGTTATGAAAAAATTTAAAAAAATTATTATTATTTCTGTTATTGCTTTGTTATTTATATCTGGTATAGTTTTTGGTATTTATAAAATATTTAAAGATGAAAATAGTTTAACTATAAGTGAAAAAACATGGATAAGTAATAATAAGAATAGTGTTTATACAATTAATGTTTTAAATGATGTTAATGTTTTTGGAAAAAGTGGTAATGGAGTATTTTTTGATTTTGTTAATGATTTAGATGAAGAATTAGATTTAAAATTAAATAGTACTGTTTATTCAATAGATAATAAAAATGATTCTTTTGGATTTAATGTTAGTACAAATTATGATAAACGAGATTTATTAATATATACTGATTACTATGTATTATTAAGTTTAGATGATAATACAATTTATGATATTAAAGATATTAAAGAACAAAATGTTGGAGTTAATAGTTCTGATTTAAGTTATATAAGTAATTATTATAACATAAGTGGAACAATAAAATCATATGAAAATATGGATACTTTATTTCAAGAATTTAATGAAAATAAAGTTTCTTATATAATTGTTCCTTTAAATCAATATAAAGATAAAATTATTAATAAAGGATATAATGTTTGTTATTTCTTTAATGATGCTAAAATTTATTATTATTTACATTTAGGTGGAGATGATACATTAAATTCCATTGTTAAAAAGTATTATAATAAGTGGATTGATAATAATTATTTAGATAGCTATAATGAAAACAATTATAAATTATTTATAGAAAGCTTAAATATTAGTGATGCTGAAGAAGATAAATTAACAGATAAAAATTATAAATTTGATTTTTTGGTTTATCAACCTTATCAATTATTATCTAAAGGAAAATTAACTGGTATAGTAAATGAGTATTTAAAATCATTTAATGAATTTAGTGATATTGATTTTGATTATAATAGAGTTAGAAAATATAAAGACTTAAAATTTGATATAGATAAAAATAAAATAGATTTATTCTTTAATCAAAATGCTTATACTGGAAAATATAGTAAAATTAATACTAATTTATTAATTAATTATTATTTAATTAGTGATAGGAAATTAGGCATAAATTTAGATTCTTTGAAATCTTATAATGGTGAAATATATGTTTTAGAAAATTCTAATTTGTATCAATATCTTAGTCAATATAATAATATTATTACTAAAACATATAAAAAATCTGGTGATGTTAAAAGATTAATAAAAAAGGGTAATTTAGTTTTAGTTGATAAATATTATTATGATAGCTATTTAGTTGATAGTTTAAATAATATTGATATTATTTTAGAAGATGTTGCTAAAGACCAAACTTATAGTTTTTATTATAAAAATAATAGTGATGTTTTTTATAGATTATTTAAGAATTATGTAAATACTTTAAATCCTAATATAATTATTGATAGTGGATTAAATGAGTATTATAAAACTTATGAGACTGGTAGTAGAACAGTTAAACTTGCAAAATATATTATTTTGTTAGTTGTAGTTATTATTATTGGAATAATAATTTTGATTAGAAATAAGAAGAAGATAGTTTTAAATACAAAAATAAAAAATAATGAAAAAATTAGATATGTAGATATGCTTACTAGTTTGAAAAATAGAAATTATTTAAATGATAGACTTGATATATGGAATCAAAATACTGTTTATCCACAATGTGTTATAGTTATTGATTTAAATAATATTAAGTATTTAAATGATACTTTTGGACATGAAGAAGGAGATAAACAAATTAAGGCTGCTGCTAATGCGTTATTTAAAACTCAACTTGAAAATACTGAATTGTTACGTACTGATGGTAATGAATTTATGATATATATGGTTGGATATACTGAAAAACAAATTGTTAATTATATTAAAAAATTAATTAAGGAATTTAAAAAGTTACCTTATGAATATGGTGTTGCAATTGGTTTTAGTATGATAAATGATGATTTAAAATTGGTTGAAGATGCTTTTAATGAGGCAACTATACAAATGAGAAAAAATAAGAGCGCTTTTGAGGATAATGATGATAAATAAAATATTAGATTTGTTAGCTAAAATATTTAATAAAAACAGGAAATATTTTAAAGACTTTTTTAGTAAAGTATGGGAAATAATGTTTAAACCTGAAATGTGTTTTTTACCAGGACATCTTGCATTTTCTGTCATACTTAGTGTTGTTCCAATTTTATCTATTGTGACTGCTATTGCTAGTTCTTTTGGTTTAACAGTTGAAGATTTAAGCTCGTTTTTAAATAGAATATTTAGTAGTATTAATTTTGAAGTAATAGTTCCTAATATTATGGGACAAGAAATTAGCTTAAAATATATTAGTGTTATTTGTATTTTATTCTTTATAGCCGCTAATGGTGCAAGTAGTATTATAGTGGCAAGTGATCAGATATATGGTATTAAACAAACAGATTATTTTAGAAGAAGAATGAAAGCAATTGTAATGACTATGCTTCTTTGTATATTATATATATTTGTGTTGTTAGTTCCACTTTTAGGTAATAAAATTATTTCTAGTTTTGATTATTTCAATTTTAAAAATATAATTGATCCTATTTTAACTATTATTAGAGGACCAATAACTTGGTTTATTATATATTTCTTTGTAAAATCAATATACGTTATTGCTCCTGATAAAGAAGTTGATACTAGAGGTATGAATTTGGGAGCAATATTTACGACTGTGTTTTGGTTAATTGCAACTTATTTATATAGTGGATGGATTAATAATTTTACTGCTTATGATAAATATTATGGTAGTTTAAGTGGGCTTGCAATTTTGATGTTATGGATATATTGGCTATGTTATATATTTGTGATTGGATTATGTTTAAACGTTAAAGTTGAAAATCATGAAATGGAAAAAACTGGTATTATAAAAGAAGTAAAAAAGTAGATACTAAAAATGTACTCACGAGTATTATTTGAGTACCGATTGTTTACGATATTAAATTAATTTGATGTTTTAAATTAAAAAATATTGTAGAATAATATTCAAGGGATACATTCTAGTTAATGTGTTTCTTTTTTTTTTTTTTTTTACAAATTTCAATAATTTATAGTGTATGTAATTTTGTATTGATAAAGTATATAATGGATGATATAATAAATTTTAAAAGAAAATAATATGCAGTTATGAATACAGATATTTTAAGTTTGTAAATTTTAGGAGGGTTTTGAATGGATATAAAAGATAAAATATATGAAATACGTGGTATAAAAATAATGTTAGATAGAGATTTGGCAGGTTTGATTGGCTATGAAACACGAGTTTTAAATCAAATTATGAAAAGAAATTTATATAAATTTAATATGGAAGATTATTTTCAATTGTCATCTTTTGAATTTAATAATTGGAAATCACAAATTGTGACTTCCAAAGAAGATAAAATAGGTCTTAGAAAACTTCCATATGCGTTTACAAAAAATGGAATTAAAGTGTTAAGTACTATTTTAAAAAAAGAAAATTCTTTAAAAATTATTAATAAAATATTAGAAAATTTTGAAGATAAAAATGAATTGATTTTATCTGGCAAAACTTCTTTAAACTCCCTAAATATGGGAGATTATATACAAAATAAGATATATGAAATTAGAGGACAACTTGTAATGTTTGATAGTGATTTGGCAAGAATTTATGAATGTACAAATGGAACAAAAACAATAAATTTAGCAGTTAAAAGACATGCAAATAAATTTCCAGAAAGGTTTATGTTTCAATTAACGGAAAGTGAATATTATAGTTTGCGGTTTCAATTTGAAACCGCAAATACAAAAACTAGAAGTCTTCCATATGTTTTTACTGAACAAGGTGTTGCAATGCTTGCAACAGTATTAAGAACTAATGTTGCAGATGAGATAAGTGTAAAAATAATGGATGCATTTGTAAAAATGAGAAGATATATTTCTAATTCATTAATAGAACAAAAATACATTAATGAATTAGTATTAAAAGATAATAAAAGAATAGAACTATTAGAAGAAACTTTTAATCAACTAGAAGTTAAGAAAGAACATTTATTCTTTGAAGGTCAGATATACGATGCTTATTCATTATTAATTAAAATATTAAGTGTTGCAAAAGAAGAAATAATTATAATAGATAATTATGCTGGCAGAGAACTATTTGATATATTAAGAGATGTAGAATGTAATATAAAAGTAATAACAAAAAATATAAGTGAAGAATTAATAAAAAAATATAATAAACAATATAACAATGTTAGTGTAATAAAAAATGATGTATTTCATGATAGATTTATAATAATAGATAAAAAAATATTATATCATTCAGGGTCAAGTTTTAAAGACTTAGGTAAAAAGTGTTTTGCAATAAATAAAATTCAAGGTAAAGATTTTTTAGAACTTTTGTTAAACAAAGTAAAGTTATAACGTGTAAATGGACATTGTCTATTTTTTTTGATAAAATTTAATTAGTTAGGGTGTGATGGTATTATGGATATTAGTATTAAGCATTTAGATATAAATATAAAATCTGGAGAACTTGTTGGTATTATAGGTACTAACGGGTGTGGGAAAACTATACTTTTAAAAATGATATGTGGAAAATTTAAGAATAATAGTATACTTATTAATGAAAAAAATATTAATAATTATAGTTTAGAATATAAAAAAAATAATATAGTTTGCGTATTTGATGATAATATTTATAATACGGATAATCCTTTGAAAGAATTAAGATATTACTTAAATAAAATAAATATTAATACAGAAGAAATTGATAATAGAATAAGAGATTTTATAGATTATTTTGTATTAGAAAATATTATAAATAAAAAGTTTATAGAACTAAATACTGAATCTAGAGTATATATTAAAATATTATCATTATTAATAATAAGTCCTTCTCTTATTTGTATAGATGATTTATTAACGTATTTAGATTTAGATAAAAAAACAAAAATATTAAATTATATAAAAGAAAAAAATATTACCTTAATTAATGTTAGTAGTGATATGGAAGAATTACTTTATATGGATAAAATTCTTATTATGAATAAGGGCAAGAAAGAAATATATGATAAAACTGATATAGTTTTAAGTAAAGAAGATATATTTAAAGAGTTAGGATTATCACTACCATTTATTTATGACATAAATAATTTGTTAAAGAGCTACGAGTTAATAAATGAAAATCATATAGTTATAAAAGAATTGGTGGATTTATTATGGAAATAATGTATAGTAATAAAAATAATGATATATTTAAAAATAATACTATTACTGGTGTTTATGGTGATAAATTAGATTTAATAAATAAAGGTTGTGAATTTTACGGAATAGAATATGATGATGAATGGACTGTAAAAAGATTTCTTAATGGATATAAATTAAAGATAGATAATAATATATTAGAATTATTTAGTGAATTAGAAGTTAGTTATAGTTTGCTTAAAAGAAAAATAAAAGAATTAAGTAAAGGACAATTTAAGTTAGTATTGTTAATATATACAATATTAAATAAAAAAACGATTGTTATTTTAGATTATTTTGATAAAGGTTTATCTTACAAATATAAAAAAAGAGTAATTAATTATTTAAAGAGTAAATATAATGGAAGTTTAGTTGTTATTAGTAATGATTTAGTATTTTTAAATAATTTATGCAGTAAATTAATTGTATTTGATAATGGTGAAATAGTATTTAATGATGAGTTAAAAAAAATATATAATAGTGATATAAAAATAGATTATCCTGCAATTATTAAATTTATTAAAATTGCAAATGAAAATAATGCAAAATTATCTTATACTGTTGATAATAAGGAATTATTAAAGGATATATATAGGAGTGTAAGATGAAGTATTTAATTACAGTTAGTTATGATGGTAGCAAATACTATGGATTTCAAAGATTAAATGATTTACCTAGTATACAAAAAGAATTGGAAGATGCATTAAGTGTTATAAATAAAGATAAAGTAGAAGTAAAAGGTAGTGGTAGAACAGATAGAGGTGTTCATGCTTTAGGACAAAGATGTCATTTTGAACTTAAATATGATATACCATGTGATAGACTTATTAATGCTATAAATAGTTTGTTAAGTAATTATGTTAGGGTAATTGATTGTATTAAAATTGATGATGATTTTCATGCTAGATTTAATGTTAAAAGAAAAAAGTATAAATATATAATTAATATGGGAAAATATGATGTTATTAAAGAAGATTATTTATATAATTATTGTAAAAAGTTAGATATTAAGAGTATGAAGAGAGCTAGTAAATATTTAATTGGTAAACATTCTTATAAGGTTTTTGTTAGTGGTGAAAGAGAAAATTATAATAGTGAAATATTTAATATTAATTTTAATAGAGATAAAGATATTTTAACAATAGAATTTACTGGTAAAAGTTTTTATAGATATATGGTTAGGAATATGGTTGGTGCTTTAATCTTAGTTGGATGTGGTAAAATAAGTGTAGAGGAATTTAGAAATATGATAGATAATGAAAATAAAGAATATAGTTATTTAACCGTACCTGCAAATGGTTTATATTTAGAAAGTGTGGAATATTAATGAATAAAAAAGGATTTACTTTAATTGAATTAATAACTGTTATAGCATTATTAAGTATTGTTGGAATAATTACTTTACCTAAAATAAATAAAGCTTTTAAAAGTTCTAGAGCAGATCAATTAGAAGAAGTAAGAGAAAACATAGTTAAAAGTACAGAAGTATACTTAAATAGTAGTTGTGGTAAAGATAATTATAATAAATTAATAAATGATGATAGTATAAGAATATATTTAAGTAGTATTAAAGATTGTGGATTAATTGATAATAAAATATATAATCCTGTTAGTGGTGACTATTTTAATATTGATAATGAATATGTTGATGTTAAAATAGATGAAGTTGGTATATTAGATTATAAATTAAGTTTTTAGTATAAAATAGATATTATTTTTCATAATAATAATGGTGATATTATGAATGAAAATAAAGAATTCTTAACTTATTTATATCAAGATAGTGATATGGCTTTAAATAATTTAACTTTGTTGATTAAGAAAATTAATAAGAAAGATAATAAAATTAAAAGAGTAATAGAAGATATTATTAAAGGATATGAAGAATACTTAAAAAAGATTAAGAAGTATATGAAAGATAATAAATATAGTATTGAAGGAAAAACTTTAATTAGTAAAATGGGTGCATATTTAGGAATAAATATGGAAATTATGAAAGATAATAGTGATAGTCGTATTGCTGATATGTTGATACAAGGTATGACTATGGGAGTACTTAGTGTTAGTAAGAAAATAGATAATTACAAAGATAGAATTGATAAAGAATTAATTAAATTAGGAGAAGAATTTAAAGAATATCAACAAAAAAGTATTGATAAATTGAAAGTATATTTATAAATATTCGTTATCGAATAAGATGTCTTAAAAGTGATTGAAATATATCATTTTTTATTTTATAATTTTATTAGAGTAGTAGCCTACTTAAAAATAATATATGATAGGAGAGAGTCAATTATGAATAGACTTCAAAAAATTATAGTTAGTGTAACAGGAATATTTTTAGTACTTTTAATTCTTGTAGGATTAACTTACGCATATTTTCTAACAAGAATAAATGGAAATAGGAACGATAAAAGTATAAGTGTATCAACAGCAAACTTAGAATTAAAATATGATGATATAGAACAAGTATTAATAAGTGAAGAGAATGTAGAACCAGGTAAAACATGGATTAAAAAATTTAGTGCAACAAATACAGGAAATAAAAAAGTAGAGTCATATGGAGTTGCACTCGAAAATGTAATAAATACATTAAAAAGAACAGAGGATTTAGTATATACATTAAATTGTACTAGTAGTTTAGGAACTACTTGCAATAAAGTAGAAGATGAACAAGAGTTTCCAACAATAGGAAAAATATTAATTACAAATTCAATAGAATCAAAAGAAGTACAAAGTTATGAATTAACTATTACATACAAAGATCAAAATATAGATCAAAGTATAGATATGAATAAACAATTTAGTGGAAAAATAAATATAGTAAACCCAAGTACATTTAATCCATATGTTGGTTCAATGTTAAATAGTGTAATAATTGGAAGTGCAAAAACTGCAAGTGAAAGTAGTGACGCAACAAGAACAACATTTGGTAGTGAAGTGACTGAATTCACATCAATATCAGGAGAAAATGAAAAGGTATTAAATAATGCCCCAGATGATTATGGAATAAGTTATTACTTTAGAGGAAATGTAATAGATAATTATGTATCATTTGCAAACAAAACATGGAGAATCGTTAGAATAAATGGAGATGGAAGTATAAGACTTGTACTTGATGATGTGGCAAGAGATTCAAGTGGAAATATAATAAAATCATCATTTAATTCTAGTTTTAATGATAATGCATATGTAGGATATATGTATGGAACAGCAGGAAGTACAACATATGATGCAACACATAAGAATATTAATGATAGTACAATAAAAACTAAAGTAGATAAATGGTATGAAGATAATATAAAAACAAATTATGCAAATTATTTATCAGATACATTATTCTGTAATGATAAAACTCTTGCATCAAATGGAATAGGTGGGGTAGCAACTCAATTGGGTTATGGAACTAGTAAAACATATTATGCATCAACAGAGAGATTACAATATAGCACAGGAACAACAGCGATAACAACATCAAAACCAACATTCAAATGTGCAGAAAATGCAACAAATACATATTCAAGATTTACAGTAAATGAAACAACATTATTAAATGGAAATAAAACAAATGGAGATTTAACATATCCAATTGGTTTACTCTCAGCAGATGAAGTAGCATATGCAGGAGCATATAAATATAATCAAACAAATAAAACATATTATTTATATAATTCATCTATAACTTCTAATTGGTGGCTTTCGTCTCCGTTCGTCTCTAGTGGTTCGGTTGCTTACGGGTGGTGCGTTATTTATTCGGATGTTGACTTCAACAACTTCTACGTCTTCGACACTTTTGCTTTCCGCCCTAGTTTGAGTCTAAAGGCTAGTGTGCTAATAAATGGTGGAGATGGAACTAGTTCAAATCCTTACACAGTGAAGTTGAGTTAAAGTATGGATAAAGGATTCAAAAAGCATAGGCACATGCTGTTTGAGAGGATATCTAATGGCGAAGTCGCACCGTAGATGTGTGGGTGTAAATCTAAAAAAATTGGGTACTTCTAATTGGTGGCTTTTGTCTCCAAACAATTATAGTGGTTCAAACGCGAACGAATGGAACGTTAATGGTTTGAATGGAACATCGACAACAACAACGTCAACAACTCTAACGCTTTTCGCCCTAGATTCCTACTATGTAGAATATTTAATAATATTTGCTATACTGAGTATTAAAAATATATAATTTTTAATGAGATGAAGTAAATGCTATATGCATTAATCTAAATAGATTGGAAACAAGATTTATTCCCTGATTTAATTATAATTAAACTAAAAATAGAGTAAGTACACAATATAGTTTATTGTAATCTATGTTGTTATATGGCTTACTAATTTTTTTGTGAAAATATAAAAACAAAATTAGAATTAGAAGAAAATTAGACTATTTTAAAAAGTATGACGTTGATAAGTATAAAGTAGTTGTTAATAGTTATAAGGATATTTTTTAATGTGTAATAGACAAAAATGGTTAAAAAAATATATTTGTTTAGTGTACCAAACAAAATCATCAAAAAAGGCAATTTTGTTTAATGTGCAAAACAAAATAGGATTAAATATTCGTTATAACTCCAAAAAAGTATGAAAATATTTGATTTTTTTGGAGTTATAAAAAAAAATCAAAGTTTAAAATCTTTGATTTCATCATCAAACATATTTTTTCCATCAAAATAGTTTCTAAGTTTTATTTTATGAAATTTAGCAATTATGTTTGTTGGAAATTTTTTTATTAATAAATTTATTTCTGTTGTGTATTTATTATAAAATGCTTTTGCTGCTTCTAATATTTCATCACTATCTTTTAAATCATTTATTATACTGATATATTCTTCATTATCTTCTAAAGATTTATAATCATTTTTTACTTGATGAATTAAGTTTTCACCTTCTACAATTTTTCTATCTAAATCAAAATTTGATATATTATCTTTTTTTAATTTTTCTAAATCTTTAAAATATGTAACTTCTTTTTTTAATAATTTATTTATTGTTGTAGAAGATTTCATTATTAAATCATATTTATTTCTTAATTCATTATCTATTATACTTTCTGATTCATTAATTTTTATATTCTTTTCTTGTAAATTATTAAAATTATATATATAACTTATTATTAATATTCCTATAAGTATTATTGCAATTAAAATTATTATCATTATTATATTCATTTACATCACCTACTATATAAGTATAGCATAAATATTAAAAAAATTGTAAAATAATATTGGTGATATATGTGAATATTAAAAAAGTTGTTGTTGGTGAATTAGAAACTAATTGTTATATTGTAGAAAATGATAATGAATGTTTGATAATAGATCCTGGTAGTGAAAGTGATAAAATAATTAAAAATATTGATAAAAAAGTAGTTGGTATACTTTTAACACATAGACATTTTGACCATGTTGGAGCATTAGAAAACATTTCTAAGTATTATAAAGTTTCTGTATATGATATTAATAATTTACATGAGGGTATGAATGTTATTGGTAGTTTTAAATTTGAAGTTAGATATAATTTAGGACATACTATGGATTCTATAAGTTTTATTTTTGATAATATTATGTTTAGTGGAGATTTTATATTTAAAGGTTGCATTGGTAGATGCGATTTAGGTGGAGATTTTACTTTGATGAAGGAAAGTATTAAATCTATTTTGAAATCTAATGTAAATTATAAAATATATCCTGGACATGGAGATAGTACTTATTTATTTGATGAAAAAAATATGCTTGAAAGTTATATAAAATAAAAATGCTCTAGGGCATTTTTTAAATGGAATAATTTATTTTTTCTTCAAATTCTACATAGTTTAAATAAATCATTAGAATTAGATACCACTTACCTGTTGTTGGGTCACTTATAATTAAGTGGTCTCTTCCTGCTTGTTCTATTATTCCTGTATATACAGAATCTTTCCAATCTATAGAATCAGGATAACTAACATATGCTTTTACTTTCTTTCCTTTATTTAATCTTAAAATATTTTCTATGTAGCTTTGTTCCATAGGTAAGTCATTTCCTACTGGTACAATTGTATCTTGATAGTTAGATGTTGTAGCAGCGGGAAAAGTTGGATTTTGATAATATGTTCCGTTCATTAATTTCACCTCTTTAAAATATATGAAATATATAATTTTATATTCTTTGTATTGATTTTTTTTTAGTTTATCGATATACTAGTTAACGAAAGAAGTTGATTAATATGCGTGAATATTCTGAGCAAGAACAAGTTAGACGTGATAAATTAAAAGAAATAGAAAAAGTTTGTAATCCTTATCCTGATAGTTTTAAAAGAACACATACTTTAAAAGATGCTTCTAAATTAGAAGATGGTATTACTGAAGTTAGTGTATGTGGAAGAATTATGTTTATGAGAAAGATGGGTAAATTATCTTTTATACGTATTCGTGATTTGGAAGGAAGTTTACAATTAGAATTAAAAGTTGATGAAGTTGGAGAAGAAAAATATGCATTCTTTAAGAAAATGTTTGATTCTGGTGACTTTATGGGTGCAACTGGTGAAATGTTTACAACTCAAACTGGTGAGAAAACTTTAAGAGTTAAAAGTTTTGAATTTTTAGGTAAAGCATTAAGACCTCTTCCTGAAAAGTTTCATGGACTTACAGATCAAGAAATGAAGTATAGACAAAGATATACTGATTTAATAATGAATGAAGAATCTAGAAAAGTATTTTTAGGTAGAAGTAAATTTTATTCATTTTTACATAGATATTTAGGCGAAAATGGATTCTTAGAAGTTGAAACTCCTATACTTCAAAATGCTGTATGTGGTGCAAGTGCTAAACCATTCTTTACACATCATAATGCTCTTGATATGGAATGTAATTTAAGAATTGCTCCAGAAACTTATTTAAAACAATGTATAGCTGGTGGATTTGATAGAGTTTATGAACTTGCAAAATGTTTTAGAAATGAAGGAATGGATACAGAACATTTACAAGAATTTACACAAGTTGAATGGTACGTTGCTTATTGGAATTTTGAAGATAATATAAAATTTTATCAAGGATTTATTAAGAATTTATTATTAGAATTACTTGGTACTACTACTATAGAATATCAAGGATATAGTTTAGATTTTGGAAAAGAAAATTGGAATAGAATAAATTATGTTGAAGAGATGAATAAAGTATTTGGATTTGAATTCTTAGATATTACTGATCCAATTGAATTAAAGGATAAAATAGTTGAAAAAGGATTATTTAGTTATGAAGATTTAGAAGATTATAAATCTTTAAGTCAAATAATTGATTTCTGTTATAAAAAGAAAATTAGAGAAGGTATAATGGAACCAACAATTATATATAATTATCCTGCAGTTATGATACCTTTAGCTCGTAGAAATGATGAAGATAAGAGAAGAATAGATGTATTCCAAGTACTTGCTGCTGGAACAGAGTTATGTAAAGCTTATTCAGAGTTAGTTAATCCAATAGAGCAAAGAGAAGCATTTATGGAACAATTAAAAGCTAAGGCTCAAGGTGATGATGAAACTATGGATATGGATGAAAGTTTCTTAATGGCTATGGAACAAGGTATGCCACCTATAAGTGGATTAGGATTTGGAATAGATAGATTAATGATGTTAATATTTAATCAACCATCTATAAGAGATGTTGTGTTATTCCCACAAATGAAAAATAAATAGTTTTTATAGTATAAATGATAAATTTTACAAATTGCGTTGAAGAATTAAATAAATTTATTAGTTCTGAAAAGAAAAAAACTTTAATTTTTGAAGATAAAAGATATTTAGTAAAATTTCCGAATCCAATTTTAGATAAAAATATTTCTTATATAAATAATTCATTGTCTGAATATGTTAGTAGCAATATATTTAGATTAGTAGGTTTTGAAACTCAAGAAACTTTATTAGGCAAATATAAATTTAATGGTGTAGAAAAAAACAGTTTGTGCTTGTTTAGATTTTACAGATGATGAAAATGAATTATATGAATTTGAAAGTATTGCATTAAGTGCTAATCCTGATAAAAAAATCGGTACTGAATTAGAAGATATTTTAGAAATACTTAGAAATAATAAATTATTTGATTATAATTTTATACAAGAAAAATTTTGGGACATGTTTATAATTGATAGTATTATTGGTATACAGATAGACATAATGGGAATTGGTGCTTTTTAGTTAATAAAAAGACTAAAAAAATTGAATTTTCTCCGATTTATAATTGTGGTTCATGTTTAAATCCAATGCTTGAAGATAGTGATATTGAAAAAATTGAAGATTTTATAAATGATGTTTTACGTATTTCTGATGTTAGAAAAGATTTTTATAAAAAAATAATTTCTATGAGAAATGATGTATTAAAAAAAGTATATAATGGACTAAATGATTGTTAACTAGATGTGTTAGCAATCTTTTTATTTTAAAATAAGAATAGTACATTATATAACACATAAAAATTAAGTTGTTATAGAAAAGTTTTAATCGATTTTAATAAACAAAAATATGTTGATTATTATAAATAAATTATATATAATATAAGGCGTAGTTAGAGAGGTATTTATGAGTATTGAAGAAAAATTGAAAATAGTTAATGATTTAAAGAATGGGAGATATAAAAGTATATCTAAATTTAAAATTTCAGAATCTGATTTATTGGATATATCACATGAATTAAAACGTTCTAAATTTGATGTAGGTGTATTAATTAACATTATTCTTTTAAATAGAATTAATGAAAATTGCGATTGGAATATTGGGAGTTTACTTCAGCATTTTGACTATAATAAAATAATTCTAGTATTACAATCTATTTCATTAAATAGACGAGGATATTTATATGATTCAATAGGATTTTGCTGGGCGTTGGGTGAATGTCCTTACAAAAATGAGAAAGTAATAGAATTTTTATATGAAGTTATTAATAATGGTAGAAATTCTGAATCTTGGTGGAGAGCAGCTTTTGCATTAGAAAAAATTACTGGAAAAAATGCAATAAATAATTTAAAAAGAAGTTTAAAAAATCATGTTATTATATCTTTAGATGAAAGTTTGGAAGATTTATCTGATAAAAAGAATGTAATTAATATTTTACTAAATTCTAATAGCAAAATAATAAAAGATAAAATATATCCGTGTTTGAAAGAAAGATTTAATAATTCTGTCAATGAAAAAGAATTGATAAATATTATTTGGTTGTTAGGTCGATTAAGATTGTATGATGAAAGTATGTTAAAAAAATCTTTAGAAATATTGGAAACTACTAATAATTATGAAACTAAATATTATATTTTGCAAGCTATGATAGATGATCCTAAAACTATATATATTAATTATTTCAGAAATTTTTTGGAGTCTGATGATAAATTAATAAAGAAAATGGCTATTTTTGGTTTGGCAGAACTAGGGACGAATGTTGATGTTTCCAAATTAGAAAAGCTTTTGGAAGATGAAACTAATCCAAATATTATCTCATCTTTAACTAAAGCTATTTACAAAGTAAAAAATAACTATTTTAATGTAGAAAATAATTACAATCGGAAATATTTAGTTAATGAAAATGGTTTAATTGGTGATGATTCTGATAAGTGGTATGCTGATGCATCAATTTATAATTTATTTTCCGAAGCAGAAGATCCAGAGAATATTTGTTTTAATTTAATATTTAATAAAGTTTTAGAAGATAAAATAAAAATAGTTAATCCAGTTGATTTGGCTACTGGAACAGGTAGAGCTGCTAAATATATATTAAATAATGTGTCTTATCATGGTAATTTGTATGCGATTGATTATAGTAGACAAATGCTCGATTATTTTGAAAGAACTATTAATAGACAAAAATATTACGTAAAGAATATAGAATTGGTTCATTCTAAAATTCAAGATTTTAAAATTCCTAATAACGAAAAATCATCTTTAATAATAAGTTCCTTTGGTTTTCCAAGTAAAATATCTGATGAAAAAAGATGTAAATGTGAACTAGAAAATATTTATAATTTATTATCTGATGATGGTGTTTTTATTACTTTGGGATGGGATGAAACATTTAATGACGATTTAAATAATATGTGGTATAAATATATTCCTGATAATATAAAAGCCGCTAATTTTGAAGAATGGAGAAAGATTAGAGAGGCGAGTATAAAAAGTGCACGAAACTGTAATTTAACATGGTACAAAAAGAATTTGTCGGTTCCGTTATTGTATGATACTTTAGAAGAAACTATAAATGTAATGGGACATTTGTTTGGCAGAGATGCTGCACTTGAAATATTGAAAAATAAGAGAAATATGTGGTGGATGTCATTAGGAATTACTTGGGATAATAAAAAAACATTAGCTAAAATATTAAAAAAGGAGATATAAATGAAAGAAATAGAAGTGTTAGTAGAAGTATATGATGATATTGAAACTATAAAAAATAAATTTAAAAAGTTTAATTATGTTGGGTTAAAAAAGACTATTGATGAATATTATTACGATCCTAAAAGAGATGATTTAAAGCCGGATGATAACAATCAATTAAATCATTGTTTAAGATTAAGAAGTAAAAATGATGAGTATAGCATTACATATAAAGATGATGTTTTTTCAAATGGAAAATGGTTATATTCAGATGAATATGAAACTAAGGTAGAAGATTTAAACATGATGAAACAAATATTTGAAAGATTAGGCTTGGTTAAATTTATAGAAATAAATAATGAAAAAGAAACATATACTTTTCAAAAATATGAAATAGTAATTGAAAATGTAAAAGATTTAGGATTATTTATGGAAGTAGAATTTTGTACTAAAGAAGATGTTGATGTTAGTGAAGTTAAAAAACAAATACAATTATTTATAGATGAACTTGGATTAAAAGTATCTAAAGAACTTAACATGGGTAAACCAGAAATGTATATGAAGAAGCATAATGTAGTTATAAACTAAAGTTGTTAGAATTTCTAATAACTTTTTTTGCTACTAATTTTATTACATATGCTACTTAAAATATATTGTTTTAGAATTGATAATATAATATACTTAGAGTGTAAGGAGAGTATTTATGATAAAACTTAAAAATGTTTCTAAATTTTATTATAGTAAAGGTGTTATTGCTACTGGATTTACTAAAGTTAATTTAGAACTAGATATGGGAGAATTCGTTGCTATTACTGGAGAAAGTGGTAGTGGTAAAAGTACATTATTAAATGTAATAAGTGGACTTGATTCTTATGAAGATGGAGAAATGTATATTGATGGGAAAGAAACAAGTCATTATACAGAAAAGGATTATGAAGATTATAGACGTAAATATATAGGAAATATATTTCAAAATTTTAATTTAATAAATAGCTATACTGTTAAACAAAATATAGAGTTAGCATTGCTTTTAAATGGTAAAAAAAGAAAAGAAATTAAAAAAGATGTTATTGATATTATAAAGAAGGTTGGATTGTATAAATTTAGAAATACTAAAGCTAGTAAATTGAGTGGAGGACAAAAACAAAGAGTTGCAATTGCAAGAGCACTTATAAAAGATACTCCAATTATTATTGCAGATGAACCAACTGGTAATTTAGACAGTAAATCTAGTAAAGAGATAATAAAATTATTACATGATATTTCTAAAGATAAATTAGTTATTGTTGTGACACATAATTTTGATGAGATAAGTGAATATGTTACAAGAGTAATAAAGATGAATGATGGTAGAATAATAGAAGATAAAAGATTAGATAATATTAATATTAAAAAAGATATAAGTGGTATAGATTATAAAAATATTACATTATTAAATAAAATAAGATTAGGATTAAGAAATACATTTAATATTGTCCCTAAATTCTTATTATTACTTTGTGTTTATTTGTTTATATCAATAAGTTTAATGAGTGAGTATTCATCATTTAAAAAAGAAGAATATTTAGAAAATAAGAATGGTTATAATCATTTCTTTAGATATATTGATGATGATAGAATTATTATTAAGAAAAAAGATAAAAGTAGTATAAGTGATGATGATTTTAATAAATTATCTAAATTAGATAATGTAGCAAATGTTGTTAAAAATGATTTGATGTTAGATAGTAATGTTAGTATTACTGATAATGAATATTTATGGTTATATGGTACTGCTTTTAGTATAGATAATTTTGAAGGTAAACTTGATGTTGGTAGAATGCCTACTAGTGAAAATGAAATAATTGTTAGTGGTGATAAAGATAGCTATTATTTATCTAATAAAGATAAATTGTTAGAATCTACTATGTATTTACAAAATGATTATACTGGTGAAATAGATAAAACTAAAGAATTAAAAGTTGTTGGAATTAAATATACGGATGCAACATTATATGATGATATGAAATTTTATTTTAGTGATAAATATATAAATGATATAGCATTTACAATAAATCAACAATATAGTAAAACAAAAATAGAATTTCAAGGAATAAGATATAATTCTGGTGATAGCGTTGATTTTAAATTAGAACCAAATAAAAATGTTCCTGTTGGAGAAGCTTATATTAGTAATGATTTAAATAGTTTATGTAAAAATAGTTATTGTATAAATCAATCTTTAAATATATTAGTAGATAATACTTATTATAGTGATACTATTAATTTAAAAGTTAGTAAAGTTTATTATAAATATAATATTAATAATTTATTAGGTATAAAAGATTATGATAGTAATAATGGTAAAATATTTATAAGTTATGAAGATTATAATAATTTATATAATAAGGGAATATATCAAAGTAGTGTATTTGTTAAAGATGTTGATAATATAAAAAATACATTAAGTAGTTTAGATAGTATGGGTTATAATACTTTAAGAGTTAGTGATAATTTGAAAAATAGTGAAATAGTACATATAATTAGAATATTTAAAACTATTGTGACAATAATACTTGTTGTTGTATTATTCTTTGTATGTTATTTTGTTACTAAATTAATATTAAAATCTAGAAATGTATATTTTAGTACTATAAGAATGTTAGGAGCTAGTTTAAGTACTTGTAAGAATTTACTTGTAATAGAATTATTAACTATATCTAATATATCTTATCTTGGTACATTATTATTAGTTTATTTAAATTATAAGAATGTAATTAATTTAGGATTCTTGGATGTTATTATTAAATATTTAAAGTTAAGAGATTATATACTTTTATATTTAATATTAATTATTATGTCTTATGTAGTTAGTCTTAAGTTTGCTAAGAAGTTATTTAAGAATAGTGCTATTACTACATTGAATGAGGAGGTTTAATATGTTATCTTTAAAAAATGTTAATAAGTATTTTAATAGACATAGAAAGAATGAAATACATGTAATAAATAATATTAGTTTAGAATTTAATGATAATGGTTTAGTTGCTCTTTTAGGACCTAGTGGATGTGGTAAGACAACACTTTTAAATGCTATTGGTGGATTAGATAAAATTAAAAGTGGTAAGATATATGTTAATGGTAAAAAGATTAGTTCTAAAATAGATGGTAAAGTTGATAAGATTAGAAATTTGAATATTGGATATATATTTCAAGATTATAAATTAGTTGATAATATGAGTGTTTTTGATAATGTAGCATTGGTTTTAACTATGCTTGGTATTAAAGATAAAAATGAAGTTAAGAATAGAGTAGAATATGTTTTAGATAAAGTTGGAATGTTAAGATATAAGAGACGTCCTGCTAATATGTTGTCTGGTGGAGAAAGACAAAGAGTTGGTATTGCAAGAGCATTAGTTAAAAATCCTAATATTATATTAGCAGATGAACCAACTGGTAATTTAGATAGCAAAAACTCACTAGAAATTATGAAAATAATTAAATCTATTAGTAAAGATAGATTAGTTATATTAGTGACACATGAAGTTAATTTAGCAAAATTTTATGCAGATAGAATAATAGAATTAAAAGATGGTAGTATAGTTAAAGATTATATTAATAAAGATAAAGAAGATTTAGATTATGCAATTGATAATAATATATATTTAAAAGATTTTGATAAACATGATGTTATAAAAGATGAAGATAAGTTAATAAATATTTATTTAGATGATAAAGATAAAATTAAATTAGATATAGTTGTTAGAAATGGTAACATATATGTTAATAGTAAGAGTAGAGATAACATTGTAGTTATTGATGAAGATTCTAATATAGAATTAATTAATGATAGTTATAAAAAGATACAAGAAAGTGATATTGATAAATATAATTTTGATTTAAAAGATGATGGTAAGAAAAAAAGATATAGTTCTATATTTAATCCTATTAGTTTAATTACAAATGGGTTTAAAAAAGTATTTGATTATAGTTTTTTAAAGAAGTTATTATTACTTGGATTTATATTAAGTGGTATGTTTATAATGTATAGTGTATCTAGTATTGCATCTACAATTAATGTTAAAGATGAAGATTTTGTTACTATGAATAAAAATTATTTGAGTGTTAATTTGAATAAAATTAAAGTAGATGATTATTTAAAATATGAAAATTTAGATAGTGTGGATTATATAATACCTGGTAATAGTTCTGTTAATTTTAGTGTTAATTATAACGATTATTATCAATCAATAAATATTAAAGATATTTTGAGTGGATCTTTATCTGATATTAATTTAATTAAAGATAGTGATATATTGTATGGAACTATGCCTAAAGAGATGAATGAGGTTGTAGTTGATAAAAGAAGTATACTTTCTATGTTTGATGAAACTGGATATGCTAATATGATTGGTATTAAAAATGTTAGTGATATGATAGGTAGAGAAATAAAAATAGATACAATGGATACTTTTGTCATAGTAGGTATAGTTGATTTAGGAAGCCCATCCATTTATATGAATAGAAGTAATTTTATTAATGTTTTATCTAACACTAAAAATAATGATACTAATATGTATATTAGCGAAGAAGAAATTGGTAATCAAAAAATATATGATTATAATTTGGAAGTAAATGATATTGAGTTAAAGAAAGGTAATTATCCGGTTAATGATTATGAAGTAATTGTTAATATAAAGAATAGTGATGCAATGCCTTTAAATAAATATATTGATACTAAAGTAAATGATAAAAAGTTATTAGTTATTGGATATTATTTTAGTAAAGATAATATGGATGCTTTCTTGGTTAATAATAATACTGTTAAATACGATTTAATTAGTAAGTCTAAAGATATGGTTTTAGTTAGTAAAGATAAGGATAAAACTATAAATGAATTTAGAGACATGGGATTGAATATAGAAGATAGTTATAGTGTTAGTAGAAAGAAATATATTGAAGGTAACAAGGAAAGAGTTAATACAACTTTGTTGGTATCTGGTGTAATACTTATTATATCTTTAGTTGAAGTATTTTTGATGATTAGAGCTTCTTTCTTATCTAGAGTAAAGAGTGTTGGCATATATAGAGCGATTGGTGTTAAGAAAAGTGATATATATAGAATGTTTTATGGAGAGATAATAGCTATTACAACTATTGCTAGTGTACCTGGTATTATTTTAGCTAGTTATATTTTGAAAGTATTAAGTAATATTAAATTTTTAAGTAAATATTTCTTAGTTAATTTTAGAATTGTTTTATTAAGTATTATATTTGTTTATATATTTAATTTAATAATTGGTTTAATACCAGTATTTAATACTATAAGACGTAGACCTGCTAGTATATTATCTAGACATGATTTGGATTAGTAAAAAAAATAACGATTTTGATAAGTCGTTATTTTTTTACTTCTTCAATTATTTCATATTAATACATGTTTCTATCATACTTACAACTACATTATTAAATGATGTATTATTTTCTTTAGCAATTTTTTCTATTTCATTTACTAAATTTTCTTTAAGATAAAGTGTTTTGTATGTAGTCTTTTCTTTTTCTTTTGTTTTCTTTGGTACAAATTTCATGTTACACCTCTTATATTAATTTTAATATATTAAAAAAATAAATGATAAATTAGAAAATTCTAATGTATTTTTCTAACTTATGTGATATACTTTTTATAGTAGAGGTAGGAGATGTAATTATGAATAGGTCTAAAAAAATTATAATATATATAACTGGAATTCTTTTAATAACTTTAATATTAGTTGGTATAACTTATGCATATTTTTTAACAAAAATAAAAGGAAATACGAATGAAAAAAGTATAAGTATAAGTACTGCTAATTTAGAATTAGTATATAAAGATGAAAGTCCTAATATAGAGGTTGATGCTTTAATGCCTGGTACAATTATTGGTACTAAAAGTTTTTCTGTAACCAGTAAAAGTACTGTAAATGTAGAATATGGTGTATTTGTAGAAAATTTAGTTTATAAGTTTGATTATCCTACTATTACTTATACTTTAAAATGCACTAGTAGTAAGGGTACGGAATGTAATTCGATTTCTAGTACTTCATTTCCTACTACTAATGATTTATTAGTTAGCAATGAAATAGAACCTGGAGAAGTTCAAACGTATGATTTAACTGTCTATTATGGAGATAATGGGTTAGATCAAAGTAATGATATGAATAAAGAATTTTCTGGTAAAATACAAATATATGATTTGAAAAATACAATTGATATAAAGGGTAAAGTTGAAAATTATAGTTTAGATGATTATGTAAAAGTTTCTAGTAATGATCCTAAAATAAGTCAAATAAATAATGAAGGTGAATATAAGGTTGTTGGAGTTAAACCTGAGGATCATGAAATAACTTTATTTAAAAAAGATGATACTGGGTATAAAGAATATAAAAGTAATTTTATAGTAGAACAAAGTAAGAGTGAAGAAATTGTTAATAGTACATATAAAGTAAATAATGATACTCGTTTATTAATAATGGATGTAAAACAATTAGATAATAATTTATCTATAACGAATAATGATTTTTTGAAATATGAAGATGGTAAATATTATAGCGATATAAGTGATAGTGTGGTTTATGCAAATTATACTTTAACAACTGTCGCGACGCAAGCTCCAGTAGAAGATGATAGTGTAGCAATGGTTGATGATAACATTAGATTATTGAGTAATAAAATTGATAATAAATTAGCTTGGTTTACTGACACTGCAACAGCAACATTAAAAATAAAATATGATGGTACAAAAAGTAGTAATATGATTAATCAAGTTTCTAAAATAGCAGCTGGTAAACTTGATGTTAATATGTATTTAGATGATAATGAAGCTGTTAAAGATTTTGTTTATGATGGTGAAGTTAATTGGGATAAACAATTTGAATTTAATTTAAAAATATCTAATGAAGGTACTTTTGTTTTAAAATATAAAACTACGTTTAAAATTAGTAATTTTGATGTTGATAAACTAAAAAAATATTTGTACGTTAAAGTGTATGATGAAAATAATAATCTAATTAGTGAAGGAAATGAGATAAATCTTGATAATGATAAAAACATTTTGAAACCTGGTGAAAATCATATTTATAAAGTTATTATTATGTTAAAAGTTTGATATATGTTTAAATTTCTTGAAAAAATTGTGAAATTTTGGAGAAAAACGCTTGTATTCTGTTATTTTATGCTATAATTATCTTGAGGAGGTTAGATGATGAAAAAGTTTTTTGAAAAACACGATTTGGTTAAAATAGCTTTATGTATGATAATCTTTACTTTATTATTAACATGGATTATTCCTCAAGGTTATTTTAATGCTGGTGAGTTAACTAAAGGTGAAATTACAAGAATAGGTTTATTTGATTTTGTGACTTATGGACTTTTAGGAATGTATTACTTTACAGTACTTGTTACTTTCTTATTTGTTACTGGTGCATTTTATCAATTCTTATCTAAACTTGGAGCTTATCAAAAGTTAACTGACAAGATTAGTAAAAGATGGAAAGGAAAAGAAATATTATTCTCTTTAATAGTTAGTTTCTTATTTGCTGCACTTGCAAGTATGTTAAATGAATATTTAATATTAGTTGCATTTATGCCATTTGTTATTACTATTTGTTTTAAATTAAATATGAATAAGATTAGTTCATTTGTTATGACATTTGGTGCTATGTTAGTAGGTATATTAGGTTCTACTATAAGTGCTAAAGTTATGGGAATGAATGTTCAATATTTGAGTCAAAGTTATACTACTCATTTATTAGAAAAAATAATATTATTTGTTTTAGCTTTTGCTATTTACAGTTTATTTAACGTTAGATATTTATTAAATGTTAAGAAAGATAGTAAAGCATCTAGTAAAAAAGAAACTAAGAAAGATAGTAAGAAAAAGAATGCTAAAGAAGAAACTAAAAAAGAAGAAGTAGTAGAAGTAAAAGCTGAAACTGATTTATTTGCTAATAAAGTAAAAAATAGTGAAAAAGCAAATACTATTCCTTTAATTATAGTTGGTGTTTTAGCTATATTAACAGTTATTCTTGCTTATTTACCATGGACTAGTGTATTTAAAGTTGAATGGTTTACTAAAGCAACTGAATGGGTTACTGGTGCTAAAGTATTTGGACATACTATTTTTGGATATTTACTTGGTAATGTAAATGAATTTGGTTCTTGGGATATATTTGGTGTTCAAGTTGTTATGGTATTAGCTATAATAATTCTTCAAATTTGTTATAAAGTAAGTATTAATGATACTATTGAATCTTTTGCTGAAGGATTTAAGAAAGCTAGTAAATTAGTTGTTGTATTATTACTTGCTTATGTAATACTTGAATTTGCTGTAATGTATCCAGTTATTCCAACAGTAATTGGTAAGATATTAGGTTCTAAATTTAATGTATTTACTACTACAATATCTGGTTTAATTACAGGATTATTTACTAGTGAATATCAATATACAGTTAATTTAGTATATTCATTCTTTACTACTAAATATGCAAGTAATTTAAGTGTTGTTTCAATGATTTTACAATCTACATATGGTTTAGCTTCATTTGTTGCTCCATCTAGTGCTATGTTATTAGTTGGTTTAAGTTATTTAGATATTCCATATAAAGATTGGATGAAATATATTTGGAAGTTCTTAGTAGCTATGTTAGTAGTTATTATAGTAATGGCTTTCATTATAAAATAGTATTTAAAGTATCAATTTAATTTGGTACTTTTTTCTTGTATAAATTAAGTCATAATAATATAATTATATTAGGAAGGAGTATAACGAATGGATAGAGTAAAAATTAAAGAGAGAGCAAAGGAAACTATTAAAGGTAGAATATGGACTTTTATAGCACCTAGTTTATTAGTTAGTTTAATTGCTGGACTAATAGGAGGTATAATTGGCTTTGCTTTTGGAAAAGATAGTTCTGTTGGTGAAATGTTAAATGTTATTTTAGAGGTTGCGATGTTACCTATTACTATTGGTTTATTATCTTATTATATGAAATTAGTAAGAGGTAAGGCAGTTGAAATGGCTGAAATTACTAAATGGTATAATTTATTTGGTGGTATATTTGTTATGTTTTTACTAATTGGTATATTTACTACTTTATGGACATTATTATTTATTATACCTGGAATAATAGCAGCTATTTCATATAAAATGGCACCATATATCTTTGTTGATGGAGAACATGACGGAGCTAGTTGTATAAAGAAAAGTAAAGAATTGATTAATGGATACAAAGCAGATTATTTTGTATTTCAATTAAGCTTCATTGGTTGGATTATATTAGGTGTGTTTACATTAGGAATATTATATTTTTGGCTAATTCCATATATGACTGCTGCTGATATAATTTATTATGATGAACTAAAGAAAGTTAAGAAAATTAAATAAGTGTTGATAAAATTCAATACTTTTTTTGTACAGAAAATTAAAATTTGATTTACTTAATAGGTAAATTAAATGTTGATTTTTGTTTTTCTGTGATATAATATTTATACATCAAGGGGTTGGTATTGAAATGGAACTTACATATAAAAATGATAAATTACGTAATTTATGTGAAAATCCTAAGTATAGACATGAATTAATTAAAAAATATGGTGTTGAAGTTGCTAATAAATTACCACTAAGAATTAATATGTTAAAAGCTTTTGATAATTTAAATGATGTTCCATCATCTTTACCGTTTAGAAGACATAAACTTAATGGTAAATATAAAGATTTTTTTGCAATAAATATTACTCAACAATATAGATTAATTTTTAAACAGAGTGACAATAATATAATTATAAGTGATTTAAAATTAATTAAAGATATAAAAGTTATGGAGGTATCAAAACATTATGAATAAAATTAATGAAGAATATATAATCGCACCAGGTGAGACTATAAGTGAACTTTTAGAAGTTAATTCTATGACACAATTAGATTTGGCAATGAAACTTGGAATTAATAAAAAAACAATAAATGAAATTATAAAGGGGAAGGCCCCAATAACAACTTCTACTGCTATGAAACTAGAATATGTTTTTCATATACCTGCTAATTTTTGGAATAATTTAGAAATACAATATAGAGAAACATTAGAAAGACAAAAAGATTTGAGTTCAATTAAAGAAGATGAGACTAAATTATCTACTATTCCTTATTTAGAAATGTCTAAAAGAGGATGGAATTATATAAAAAAAACAAATGATAAATATGAAAGAGTTATTAACTTGAGAAATTTTTTTTCAGTAGGTTCTTTGTCTTTTAATACTGAATTAAAAAATAGATTATTATTTAGAAAAAAAGATAATCTTAATTTATCAATAGAAAGTTTGTATTGTTATATAAGATATGGAGAAATAATGTCGTGTAGTGATGTGTATCCTAAATTTAATAATTTGTTATTAAAAAGTAAAGTTAATGATATAAGGAAACTATGTAATAATAAATTTTTAAGTGTAATTGATGATATAAAATTAATTTTAAAAGAGTGTGGAATTTCTTTAGTATACGAACCTGCTTTACCTCATACATACGTTAATGGACTTTCATATAAAATAACTAGTGATAAAGCAATTATAATGATAAGTGATAAAGGTAAGAGAGATGATATACTTTGGTTTACATTATTTCATGAAATATGTCATTTAATAAAACATAGTAAAAAAGAATTGTTTATTGATGAAGTTGATACTAATTTAAATGATATAGAAATAGAAGCAGATAATTATGCGAAGAATATATTAATTGATAAAAATAATTATAATAATTTTCTTAAAAATAAAATCAGTAAGAATAGTATAATTAAATTTTGTAAAGAAAATAATATTAATACTGGTATATTAGTTGGAAGATTACAAAAAGATAATATTATTAAATGGAATGAATATAATGATTTAGTTTATAGGATATAAATTATGTGTTGATTAAATTCAATACTTTTTTTTTAATATTTTTGAAATGGTATAGTATATGTAAGATGAAAAGAAAATAAAATAATTAAGAGAAGAATACAATAAAAATGATAAAAGTATAGTTAAACATAGAATCTTTAATAAAGTTCCATTAGTAGATTTGATTACTGATAATGATACTAATATTAATATGAATTTTAGTTTAGAAATTAAAATTCATAAAATTACTGATTAAATTCATAGTAGTCATTTTTCAATTTAATAACACATATGAAATTAATTTAATATTATCTAGTTTACTTAAAAAGTTTAAGATTGGTTGAATTTATTTTTAAAATATACTGTTTATATCATTCGTTAATTTATTTATATAGTCTTGTTTATTTTTTCTTTTATAAATATATATATAAGAAGGATGTGCAATTTTTTTAAAATTTATTTTTAACTCTATATTATTTTTTATTATATATTTTTTAACAAAATCTGCTACGTTATTTCCTAATAAAAATACTATTTTGGGTTTTAAATATTCTATTTCTTTAATCAAATTATTAATACAGGCATTCATTTCTTCATTATTAGGATATCTTATTTTTCCTTTATCATCTAATGGTAAACATTTAACTAAATTTGTTTTATAATAATTAACATTTGGAAGTGCATCTTCTACTTCTTTTATAATTTTACCGCTATTTGTATCTTCTTCAAGAGGATAATTATTTTTTAGATCTTTAACTTTTTTTGCTGATAGTCCTACCCACATTACATCACATTTTTCTTTTTTATCAATTAAAGGTAATTGATTTAAACACAAATGACAGTTCCTACACTTTGCTATTTCTTTTAACATTCTCTAATTCTCCATCTAATTTATTTGTTTCAATTACAAATCTATTTATTTCTTCGGTAGTACAATTACTAAAATTACCTGCCATAAAATTAAATTGTTTTCTACCCACAAGTTCGTTTAACTCATCATTATGTTCATATGAAATCTTTTGATTTAATAGTTTATAAAGTTCTGTTCCGTGATATGGTCTAAATTGGAAAGCACTAGTCATAAATTTTCCTGAAGAATTAAGTGAATAATTATATAATTTTAGTGCTAATGAATAAGTATCATTACACTGAGTTATAGTTTCATTAGGAAAACCATACATAAAATAAGCTTTAACATTAATTCCACTATCTAAAATTTTAGTTATTACATTGTATATTTCTTCAATACTTCCTACTTTATGTATTAAACTTCTAATCTTTTCATTACCTGATTCTATTCCGATTTCTAATTCTCTACATCCTGAATTCTTTAACATTTCAAATAAGTCTTCTGAACCTTGTAACGATTTTATATGTGCCATTGCGCGCCATTCAAAATCAAACTCTCCAAAAATACTAATTGCTTTTAATATACTATTTCGATTTTTTAAAAATAAATCGTCTAAAATTCTTATGCTTTCTGTTTCGGGAAACATTTCTTTTATTTGAATAAGTTCTCTTAAAATTGATTTTTTGTCTCTTTCTCTTACTGGAACATCTTGATTTAAAGAACGGGCTCCACCACAAAATGCACAATTATATAAACATTCCCTAGATGTTACAATTGCTTGTTCAACTTTTTGATATTTATTTACAAGCATTCTGTTTTCAAAGAAACTTCTATCTAATTCTAATTCAGAAATATTTCTTGGTATATATATTGAATTTCCTGAAACTTCATATATTACTTTATTTTCTTTTTTAACTTTAGGTTGTTCTTTTACACAATTTCTAACTATATCAATAGTTATATATTCTCCTTCACCTATAACTACTGATACATTATTATCAGTTTTAAAATTTAATATATCATCCACCAAAAACTTTGTGCTCTTTCCACCAACTATAAAATTAGTCTTTGTATAACAGGATTCTATTATTCTTTTTACTAAATCAAAATTAACTGAAAAAATATTAATTCCAACTGTATCTGGTTTTTCATTATCAATAATATTTAAAATTTCATCAACAGTTAAATTATCATTAACACAATCTATGATTTTAACATTTATTCCTTCATTCTTTAATTGAGTAGCTATATATCCCAAACCTAATGGTGGAAGAAAATCCTCTTTATCTGCAACTTTCTTATTATAAATTGGAGAATTAAATAATATTACTTTCAATACTATCACCTCATTTTTTACACTAAATATTATATCATTTAAATTTATTAAATGGTACTTTAATATTTATCACTTTATCTGAATTATTAGAAAAAGAATCAATTAAGATTTCTAAATGGGATGCAAAATTTTAATAAAAATATACTTGTTTTGAATAAATAATTGTGCTAAAATAACACATGTAATACATTGATTATGTCTTAGTATTTTATATAAGTTCATTCAAGAGAGTAATTGTTATTAGCTGAGAGCAATTATATTGATAGTATAAAAGAAATTTCAACATAGGAGTGTTAATCGTTAATTCACGTTAAGAATATGAGTGCTAGTTTTACTAGAACAAAGGTGGTACCGCGGAATTTAAACAGTGTTTCGTCCTTTATGGATGAAGTACTGTTTTTTAATATAAGAAAGAGAGGAAGATATTATGTATAATGATAAGTTAGAAGTATTATTAAAAGAAGTTAAAAGTTTAACTAAAGTTGATAATAGAAAAGAATTAGATGAATTAAAGAATGCTTATATGGGTAAGAGTGGTAAGATTACTTTAATACAACAATTAATAAAAGAGATACCTAATGAAGAGAAGAAAGAATTTGGTATAAAAGTTAATGAGATTAGAAATATATTTAATGATTTTTATAATGAATTATTAGATGCTATTACTACTAATGAAATTAATTTAAAATTGGAAAGTGAAAGAATAGATGTTACTTTACCTAGTGAAAAGATTAAAAGAGGTAGTAAACATCCTATGACTAGAATTCAAGAAGAGTTCGAAGATATATTTACATCTATGGGATATACAGTTTATGATGGACCTGAAGTTGAAAGTGATGAAAATTGTTTCCAAAAATTAAATTTACCAAAAGGACATCCTGCACGTGATGCTCAAGATACTTTTTATTTAAAAGATGAATATGAAAGATTTTTAATAAGAAGTCAAACATCTACAGCACAAGTTAGAGCAATGGAAGCTAATAAAGAAAAAGGACCTTTAAGAATTGTTTGTCCTGGGAAAGTATATAGAAGAGATGAAGATGCTACACATAGTCATCAATTTATGCAAATAGAAGGTTTAGTAATTGATAAAAATGTTTCTATGGCTGATTTAAAGGGAACTCTTGAATTATTTTGTAAAAAAATATTGGGAGAAAAAACTAAAGTTAGATTTAGACCTAGTTTCTTTCCATTTACTGAACCTAGTGTTGAAGTAGATGTATCTTGTTTTAAATGTGGTGGTAAAGGATGTAATTTATGTAAACAAACTGGATGGATTGAAGTGTTAGGTGCTGGAATGGTACATCCTAATGTTTTAGAAATGTGTGGATATGATAGTAAAGTTTATCAAGGATTTGCATTTGGTACTGGACTAGATAGATTTGCTATGTTTAAATATGGAATTCCTGATATTAGAACTATATATGGAAATGATATAAGATTTTTAAATCAATTTGATAGAAAGGATGAAGACTAATGTTGTTAAGTAGAAAATTTGTAAGTGATTATATAGATTTACCTAGTGATTTAGATATTAAACAAATTGCTGAAGATATGACTGGTGTTGGTAATGAATATGATAATGCTGGAAGAGTAATCACTGCTACTAATTTAGTAGTTGGTGAAGTGTTATCGTGTGATGCACATTCTGATAGTGACCACTTACATGTTTGTAAGGTTAATGTAGGAGACGAAATATTAAATATTGTATGTGGTGCTCCAAATGTACGTAAAGGCATAAAAGTTATAGTTGCTCTACCTGGGGCAAAATTACCTGGTGGTGAAATAAAACGTGGTGTAATTCGTGGTGTAGAAAGTAATGGTATGTTATGCTCTATTCAAGAATTAGGATTAGATAGTAAGTTCTTAAGTGATAAAGATAAAAATGGAATACATGAACTTCCTGTTGATGCAGAAGTTGGTAGTGATCCAATTAAATTATTAGGTTTAGATGATGAAGTAATTGATTTTGAACTTACTAGTAACAGAGGAGATTTGTTAAGTATATTAGGTATGGCTTATGAATTAGGTGCTATTTATAAGAAACAAGTAAAAGATATTGATTTAAAATATAATGAAATAGATGAATCTGTTAAAAATGAATTTGATGTAGAAGTTAAAACTGGTGATTGTACTTTGTTTTTAGCAAAGAAAGTTAAAAATGTTAAGATATGTGAAAGTCCTGATTTTATAAAAAACAGATTAATTGCTAGTGGAATTAGACCAATAAATAATGTAGTTGATATTTCTAATTATGTTATGTTAGAAACAGGACAACCTTTACATTTCTATGATGCAGATAGATTAGGCAATAAGATAATTGTTAGAAATGCGAGTGATGGAGAAAATTTAACTACTTTAGATAATATATTAAGAACTTTAACTAGTGAAGATATAGTTATTGCTAATGAAAAAGAAGCAGTTGGACTTGCTGGTGTGATGGGTGGATTATCTACTGAAGTAGAAGAATATACTAAAAACATTATAATTGAATCTGCTATATTTGATAGTGTTAAGATACGTAAGACTTCTAAAAAAATATTAAGAAGTGAAGCAAGTAATAGATTTGAAAAAGGAATAGACCCTAAACGTACTTATATGGCTATTGATAGAGCATGTCATTTATTAGAAAAATATGCTGATGCTAGTATTTTATCTGATACTATTATTTATGATACTACTGATAAAGAAGATAAAGTTATTAATATAACTAAAGAAAAGATATGTAGAGTTTTGGGAATTGATATAAGTGAAGAAGATATAATTTGTATTTTTAAATCTTTAGGATTTGATGTTAATAAAAAAGATGATGTTTTAGAAGTTGTTGTACCAACTCGTAGATTAGATATAAAAATTGAAGAAGATTTAATTGAAGAAGTTGGAAGAATATATGGTATGGATAAGATTGTTGGTAAATTGCCTGTATTTGAATCTAAATTAGGATATTATGATAAAACTAAAAGAGCATTAAAAAATAAATTAGTAGATTTAGGTTTAAATGAAACATTATCTTATTCTTTGATACCATTAAGTGAAGTAAAAAAATATACGGTTGATGAATTTATTCCTATAAGTTTAGCTGACCCTATGAGTGAAGATAGAAATACTTTAAGATATAGTTTACTTTATTCTTTAAAACAAATATATGATTATAATAGTGCTAGAAATAATAATGATATTTCTATATTTGAGATAGGTAAATCATTTTATAAAGAAGATGGAATTTATAAAGAGAATAATAATTTAGCAATATTGATGTCTGGTAATTATTATGATGGATTAAATAAGAAAAATGTTAATTTCTATATATTAAAAGGTATAGTTGAAGAATGTTTAGATTTCTTAGGATTTAATGGTAGATATAGTTTAGATATAAAGGGTGAATTACCTAAAGAATTACATCCTGGTGTTAGTGCTAATATAATCGTTCAAGGAATGAAGATAGGTATTATAGGTAAATTACATCCTAGTGTTAGTAAGAAAGATATATTTGTTTTTGAAATTAATTTAGATAAATTATTAAGTTTACATCCTACTAGAATGACTTATAAAGATATTCCTAAATTTCCATCAATAGAAAAAGATTTAGCATTTGTTGTTGATAAAAATATTACTAGTTTAGAAATAGAGAAAGTTATTAAAAAAACTGGTGGTAAGTTATTAACTGATATTAATGTATTTGATGTTTATGTCGGAGATAAAGTTGGCAGTGATAAAAAGAGTATTGCTTATAATTTAACTTTTAGAGATAATAATCGTACTTTAACTGAAGATGAAGTTATGTTAATATTTAATAATATTATAAGAGATGTAGAAAACAAATTAAATGCTAATGTTAGAGATAAGTAGATTTGAAAGTGCTTTTTAGGAAGTGCTTTTTTTGTGATGTCATTAAATTTTGACAAAAGCAAACAAATGTGTTATAATTTATTTATCAATGGGGTTGTATTAGTAAATTTTAGTTTACAAATGCTCTTATTGTAAGAGTTTTTTTTAGGGGGATTAAAATATGAATGATGATTTAAAAAAAATTGAAAAAATTAAAAAAAATAGAGATGGATTAAGTTATATATTATTACAAAACAATCTTGAAATATGTGATTGGTATGAAAATTTAGGAATTACATTTTGTGCTAATTTGGCCTTTATTTTATTTTCTTGGCTTATATTTTATTTAAATATACCATCAACTTTAATTTCATTTATAACTAATCCACTTTATACTTTTTCAGTTTTTGGTGGAGAAAAAATTTTAACAATTTTATTAGTAAATTTATTTGAATTAATGCTTTTATCAATTTCTATTAAATTAGATAAAGATTCTGTTAAAGTTTTAAAAAATATTAAAGAATTAAGAAAATCAAAAAATGATTTAGAGTGTAAATTAAAGGATTTAGAATTCAATTTAAATAGAATAAAACAAGATAATAAAGTTGAAACTAATGTTAACGAGAAAAAAACAGATGAAAAAATTATGAATAATGAATTAAAAAATAGTCAAGTTGATAAATTAAAAGAATATAGAAATAGTTTAATGGAATTAAAAAATACAGATATTATTAATCAAGATAAACAAAAAAATAAAATTAAATCATTAAAAAAACAAAATTAATTTTGTATATGTAATTCATAAATTAGATGTCAAGTGCATCTTTTTTTTCTTGTTTAAAATTTATACTCATTATATACTTATATTGGAGATGTGTAGTTATGAAAAAATTAAATAAACAAAATAAAGATTATTTAAGTTGGGATGAATATTTTATGGGTATTGCAGTTTTATCAACTATGAGAAGTAAAGACCCTAATACTAGAGTTGGTGCTTGTATAGTTAGTAAAGATAATAGAATATTGTCAATTGGATATAATGGTGCTCCAAATGGATATAAAGATGATGTATTTCCTTGGGATAGAGAAGGTGACCCTAAAGATACTAAATATTTTTATGTATGTCATTCTGAATTAAATGCTATACTAAATTATGGAGGTACTAGAAGTGATTTAGTTGGTTCTAAATTATACGTCACATTATTTCCATGTAATGAATGTGCTAAAGTAGTGGTACAAAGTGGGATTAAAGAAGTGATATACTTATCTGATAAATATCATGGTACTGATGCAACTGTTGTTAGTAAAAAGATATTTGATGTTTGTGGTGTTAAATGTAGAAAATTTGAAGGTGAAAGTAAAAATATAGAAATAAATTTAGATTAGGTGATAATATGTATTGTTCTAAATGTGGTGTAGAAAATAAAAATAGTAATAAATATTGTTATAATTGTGGTAATAAATTAAACATAAAAAATATTGTTACAGGTAGTGGAAATAAAGAAACTAGTTTAGTATTAGGTATAATATGTATAGTAAGTAGTGTATTTTTAAGTATTATTGGTTTTATACCTGGTATTATTAGTTTGGTTTATGGAAATAAATATAAAAAAGAAAGTGGTAGTTACGGTACTGGTTTTATATTAAGTATAATTGGTATGATCATTGGAGTAATAGAAATGATTTTCTTTATATTATTTATATCTTTTATAATAAATTTTGGATATTATGAAGAAACTAATGATTCTATTTTAGAAAATATTAATAATGTATATAATAACAATTTGATTGAATTATAGATTTCTTAAAATTTTTGTGATATTATATATGACAACTTGGATGTGATATATGTGATAGAATTAAAGAAAATAGAAGATTGTAATTTGTATAAAATAATTGGTATTATTAGTGAAGATAATTTACTTTTAAATACTTTTGGTGTTGGAAATAATATAAAAAGTAGATTATTAAATAGTTGTTATGCATGTTTTATTTGTTTAAATGGTGTTCTAATAGGATTTATTAATGTTGTTGATAAAAATAATATATATGAAGTAGATATGGGAATATTATCAATGTATAGAAATAAAGGATATGGTACAATGGCTTTGAAAATGTTAAGAGAAAGTATTTTATGTTATTGTAGAAATGTTATAATTCAAACAGAAAGAAATAATATTCCTGCTAATAAGAGTATTGTTAATAATGAATTTAGGTTAGTAAGGAAAGATGAGAAATATAATTATTATAGTATGTAATTATTCTTTTTTAAAATTAAATTTAGATAGGAGATAGGTTTATGCAAGAAATTATTTTATCTATTATGGGAAAGTATGGTTATATTGGTGTTTTTTTACTTATTATGATTGAAAATATTTTTCCTCCAATACCTAGTGAAGTAATATTATTGTTTGGTGGTTTTATGACTACTTATACTAAATTAAATATATTTGGTATGGTAGTTGCTAGTACGTTGGGTTCTTTATTTGGTGCTATAATTTTATATTATATTGGTAAAATTTTTAATAAAGATAGATTGAAAAAGATAATATCTGGTAAATTGGGTAAGATACTTAGACTTAAAGTTAGTGATATAGATAATGCAGATAATTGGTTTGATAATAAGGGTAATAAAACAGTATTTTTTTGTAGATTTATTCCTTTAGTACGTAGTTTAATAAGTATTCCAGCTGGTATGAGTGAGATGTCTATGTTTAAATTTTTATTGTATACGTTGTTTGGTTCATTAATATGGAATACGGTGTTAATAATTGTTGGTAGTGTAGTTGGTGAAAATTGGACTAAAATAGTTAATATTCTTGACACTTACTCACATATTGTTGTATTAATTTTGTTTGTTGTAGTTGTTGTAGGAGTTTATTTCTTTTATAGAAAACGTAGTAATAAGAAGAGTTAATCTTCTTTTTTTTAAACAAAAAATCATTTTTACATATAATGTTATATCGGGGGTATGTTATGAACTTTGATGATAAGATAAATAGAATAATTGAAAATGGTGAAATAAGAAAAAGATTATGTGAAATAGGAGTTTGTGGTTCTATAGGACCTCGTGGTTGTAAGGGAGATATTGGTCCAACAGGGCCACAAGGACTTCAAGGTGTTCCTGGTCCGACAGGGCCACAAGGACCTATGGGTCCACAAGGTTTAAAAGGAGAACAAGGTGTACAAGGATTAGTAGGTGCAACTGGTGCGACAGGACCTCAAGGTCCTACTGGTGTTGGATTAAAAATATTAGGTACTTATGATACGATGGAAGAATTAGAAAGAATGCATCCAGTTGCTCAAGATGGAGATTGTTATATAATTCAAAAGACTTTGGTTGTTTGGGATCATGAAACAAATTCTTGGAAAGAAACAGCTGTTATTGAAGGGCCTCCAGGAGAAAGTGCTACTATTGAAGTTGGTAGAACAGAAACAATTGAGGCTGGAAATGAGGCACAAGTTTTAGAAAATGTTGTCGGTAATCATCATGTATTTGACTTTTTGATTCCAAAGGGTGATAAAGGCGATAAAGGAGATGTCGGTATACAGGGTGAAATTGGCCCGCAAGGCGAAACTGGACCTACTGGTCCTATTGGACCTAGAGGTTTTCCTGGGGAAATTGGTATTAGTGAAGTGATTACTATTGATGGGACCGAAACTGTTGAAAGTGATGAAGAAGCAAGCGTTCAAGATGATTTTGATAGAAATGTACATCATTTAACTTTCTATATTCCAAAAGGCGAAAAAGGAGAACAAGGTATACAAGGTTTACCTGGGCCTACAGGACCGACTGGACCATCTTATTATAATCCAACTGCTTATAGTGCGATTTTGTTTATAAGCTTTCAAGATACAGATAAGGCTGGAACTGTAAATGTATATACAAAGAGGATGATACCGGGAGTTAGTAGTGATATTGAAGTACCAAATAATTTGGATATAAATGTTTTACGTACTGGTATATTTGAAATTACATTGTGTGGTAGAATATCAGGAGTATCTGAAACTAATGGAGCATCATTTTACTTATATAATGAAACTACTGGAGAAATAGTAAGTGATTTGGATTGCGCTTTGAATAAAGGGGCTACAGTAGATATGAATTTTTCCGAAACAAATGTAGTTGATATTTATGGACCTGCAACATTACATTTAATAACTAAAATAGATGATGTGAATAATTCTGATGTTAAATTTACTTATATAAATTTATTAATGAAAAGATTATAGATTATAATAAAATTAATTTTATTATTATAATTTATTCTTTTTTTTATCTTTTAATTATGATATTATTTAATTGTAAGGTAATTTAGACGTAAAAATGGTACTTTTAGACAAATAAAATGTCATTTTTATAAAAATATTTTAAAATAATCGATACTTTTTAGGGGGATTAGTGATGAAAATAGTATTTGATACAGATGGAACTTTAACTGATTTTAATAAATTTATAAAAGATAATGCTTATATTTATTTTAAAGAGGAATATGGAATGGATGTTGTTTATCCTGATAAACTTGAAATAGAAGATATTTTAGATATGAATAATTTTTTTGTAAAGAAATATAGTTGTAGTTTAGAAGAAGCAAAAAAATATACAAAAAAAGCTTTGGATAAATTTTGGATAAATTTGCCAAGATTTGTAAAATTTTCTTTACTTGGAAAATTTAGAAATGGCACTAGCAAATTTATAAATGAATGTATAAAAAAGGGAAATATTGTTGAAATACATACAAGTCGAGCTAAAACGACTGAAGATAATGTAATTGGTGAAGTTTCTAGAAAATTTACCTATTTGCAATATAGATTAAATGGAGTAAATATTTCATACGACAGTTTTTTCTTTTATAAAAATGATAATGATAAGATAAGAGGAATTACTGAATCTAATCCTGATATTGCATTTGATGATAAACCTGAAATTTTATCTGCGTTAAATCAAAATGGTATAAAAACTATTTGTGTAAATGGTAATCATAATAAAGATATTAAAGAAAATTCTATGTTAAGAAAAATAGATAATTTTGTTGATGTTGATAAAGTTATCGATAAACTTTTAAGAGATAAAAAATATACTATTTCTAATAGAGTTTATGATTCTAATGTTTTTTATAAGAAAGTAAGACATATTATTCCAATTATATTAAATGAATTTAAACCGATTGTTTTGAATAAAGATGATTTAATTGATGTATATGATGATGGTATTCTTATATCACCAAATCATCAATCAACATTAGATCCTTTAATTATAACAAGTGTTATTGATAAAAATATACACTGGGCTGCTTTAAAACGTTTTTTTGATGCAGAGGATAGTATATTTAATAACAGTAAAAATCCTTTGTTGTGCAAAATAACTTCTTATTCTTTTAAAAAATTTGAGTATTTTCCTATAGAAAGATTAAAAGATAACCCTAAAGCAAATAATATGAAATCGTTAAGAGATATGTCTTTATTCTTAAAAAATAATCAGTATGTAGGAATATTTCCTGAAGGTACTACAAATAAAGATAAAACTAAAGATTTTGGTGTTTTTGATCCTAATTTTTTAACTCTTGCAAAAAAAGACAATTCATGGGTACAACCCATTAATGTTTTGTGGATTAAAGAATTAAATATTGATAATAAATTAATAATAAATTTTGGCAGACCATTTAAAATAAATGATAAAACTATTGATGAAGCTTTAAAAATGTATTTTGATATTCAATGTTCTTGTTTAAAAGAAAGTAAAGAATTAGTACAAAAACTTAGTGAAACTAAAAAATACATAAAAAAGATTTAAAAAAAATGTTATATATAGTATAATTAGCCTATAAAGATAAGGAGTGTGGTTTTAATGCATCCTAGTATACTTTTACTTGCAATAAGCTTGATTTATACTATTTTAATTTTAATATTATTTAGTATAAAAGATAAAAAAAATACATTAGAAAATAAAATATATATGTCTTTGTTAATAACTGTTATTGTAGGAATAATATTAGATATATGTGGAATATATTGTCATTTATTACTTCCTGATACTAGTTTTATAAGATGGTTTGTTGTTAAGCTTTATTTAGCATATTTATTAGTTTTTGTGTATTTGATTACTGTCTATGTTGTTCTTGTTTCATACAAAAAAGAAATGAATTTAGTTAAAGAAAAAGAAACTAATAAGAAAGTTAAACATATTGTTAATTTTTTAACATTTGTATTGATAATTTCCTTAATACTAAATTTTATATTAACTTACACTTATTATAAAAACGGAAATGAAGTATATTTGGTTGGATCTAATACAATTTATGTATATGGTATAAGTGCTTTAGGAATATTTAGTTGGATATACTTTGTAATTAAAAATAGAAATGGTATTTCTTTAAGAAAAATAATTCCAATATTATTATTTGTTGTTTTTTGTGTACCAGTTATATTATTACAATTATCAAATCCTCAAATACTAGTTGTGACATCATTAACAGCATTTTTAGTTAATTTTATGTATCATACTATCGAGAATCCAGATTTAAAACAATTAGAAGAAGTTACTAAAAATAATGAAATTACAGAACAAGCTTATATAGATAAATCTAATTTTATATTTGAAATGACACAAGAAGTTAGAGAACCATTAAACTATATAAAGAATACTAGCAAAGAATTAATAGATAAAGATTATAAAAAAGAAGAATATAAGGAGGGTTTAAATTATATATATAATGCATCTAGACAATTAGATTTTGTTGTAAATGATGTTTTAAACGTTAGTAGTTTAGATGTACAGAAAGTTAAGTTTTTAAATAATAGATATAATTTAGATATGATATATGATGATTTGATTAAAAGAGTAGAATCTAGTATAAATAGAAATGTTGAATTTAGGTATAATATACCAAATAATGTGCCATATCTTTATGGAGATAACATAAAATTAAAACAAGTATTATATTCTATATTAATGAATTCTGTTAAAAAAACAGAGAAAGGTTTTATAGAATTTAATATAGATACTATAGAAAAATATGATGTATGTAGAGTTATATTTAGAATTACAGATAGTGGTGTTGGTATTGGAATAGATAAAATAAATGAAATATTAAGTACTACAAGTGAATTAAATAAAGATGATATAGTTAACTTACAAAAGTCAGAATTTAATATAGAACTTTGTCAAAAGATTATTAAATCTTTAGGTGGAAATTTATTAATTAAAAGTAAGCTTGGTAAAGGAACTGAGGTTATACTTACAATAGATCAAAAAATATACAGAGAAAAAGAAGATAATTTTAATTTATTTAATAATTATAGTAATAAAAGAGTATTAGTTGTTAGTCAAGATAAAAAAGTAAATGAAGTAATAAAGAAAGTATTTAATGAATCTGATATAAATGCATCGTATATACTTTATGGTGCTGATGCGATAGATAGAATAAAGAGCGGTAAAAAATATGATTATATAATAATAGAAGATGATATGAAAGAAATGAGTGGATATGAAACATTAAAAAGATTAAAAAGAATAAGTAGATTTAATGTACCATGTATAGTAATATTAGATTCTAATAAAGAAAATATAAAGAAGCATTATATAGAAGATGGATTTAGTGATTATATTTTAACTAGTGATTTGAGAAATGAATTAAAGAGAATTATGGAAAAATATTAAACTTATAAGATTTTATAAGTTTTTTTCTTTACAATAATGTATCATGTGATACAATATATTTAGAGTGGATGTGATATATTGCCTAAAAGTGTCGTAATAACAAAAGAAAGGATACTTGATACGGCATTTTTGTTAGCTAGAAAAAAGGGATTGAGTGGTCTTAGCAATAGAGAGATTGCTAAAAAACTTAATTCATCTATTAGACCCATATATTATCAATTTAAAAATAGTGAAGAATTAAATAAAGAATTAATTAGTAAAATAGAACATTATTTTTTTGATTATATATTTAATTTTGGTAATGGTAAAGTTAGTTATAAAGATGCTGGCATTAGATATATTTCTTTTGCTAGAAATGAGAAAAATTTATATAAAATATTATTTATGAGTGAATGTAATATGTTTTGTAATGAATTTGTTAAATCTGATGAATATAATTTTAGTAAATTACAAGATTTAGTTAAGATTAGTACTAAGTTGGATAGTGATGGTACATTTGATTTTCATATGAAAATGTGGATATTTACACATGGTATTGCAACTTTAGTTGCTACTGATACCGTTAACTTTAGTGATGAAGATATATCAAATTTGTTAACAAGTCAATATAAAGCATTAATGAAATTAGAAGGAGAAAATAAAAAATGATTGAAATAAATAATGTGAGTAAAACTTATAATGGTGTAAAGAAAGCAATTAAGGATGTTAGTTTTAAAGTTAATGGAGGAGAAATATTTGGTTTTATAGGACATAACGGTGCTGGTAAAACTACTATGATAAAGTCTATTGTTGGAATACTTGATTTTGAAGATGGAGATATTTTGGTAAATGGTAAATCTATAAAAAGTAATCCTATTGAATGTAAAATGGATATTGCATATGTTCCTGACAATCCTGATTTATATGAAAATATGAGAGCGATAGATTTTATAAATTTTATATGTGATATGTATGAAATTGATAAAGATACTAGAAAGAAGAATATTCTAAAGTATGCTAAGATGTTTGAAATTGATGAAAAATTAGGGGACGATATATCAAGTTTTTCACATGGTATGAAACAAAAAGTTGCATTGATTGCTGCATTAAGTCATGAACCTAAAGTATTAATAATGGATGAACCATTTGTTGGATTAGACCCTAAAGCTGTATTTGATATGAAAGAAATAATGAGAAATATGGCTAAAGAGGGTAAAACTATATTTTTTTCAACACATATTTTAGATGTTGCAGAAAAGTTATGTGATAGAGTAGCAATTATAAAATCTGGAAAGATTGTTAAAATAGGTAAGATGAAAGATATTAAAGGTGATGAATCTTTAGAAGAAGTATTTCTTGAGTTAGGTGAACAAGCATGAGAAAAATATTTTCACTTATAAAAGCAACATTTAGTCAAGATATGAATTTCTTAAATTATAAGTCTAAAAAAAATAGTAAAAACAAATTATTTTTACCAATATTTCTATTTGTTTTAGTAAGTATCAGTATAGGCAGTTATGCAGAATTAATTGCAAAGCCTTTACGTGAAGTGAATATGACTTATGTTTTATTAACATTATTTCTATTCGTTGTTTCAATTTTAACTTTTATGCAGGGAATATATAAATCACAAGGAATTTTATTTGAGTCTAAAGACAATGATATGTTGTTCTCTTTACCCATAAAAAAAAGTACTATATTATTTTTAAGAATATTCAAATTAATTTCATTTCAATATATTTATAATTTGATGTTTTTATTACCATGTTATTCAATATATATTTATCATGAAGGAATAAGTTTTTCATTTTTATTGCTTAGTATATTAGAAATATTGTTAGTACCACTCTTACCAACTATATTATCTAGTATATTTGGATATATTGTTATGATGATATCTAGTAGATTTAAGTCTAAAAAGATTATACAAACTTTAATATCTATATTTATATTTTTGGGAGTATATTATTTAAGTTTTAATTTAGATAGTTTTGTTAATGATATTGCAAGTAAAGCAACTAGTATAAATGATATGTTAAGTAAAATATATTATCCTATAGGTTCTTATATTAGTTTAATAAATAAATTTGATATAATGACATTTGTTAAAATGGTATTAGTAAGTATTGTTCCATTTATTATATTTATAATAGTTGGTTCTAAATATTATTTTAATATTATATTTAAGTCTAGTGAAACTTCTGTTAGGAGTAGAGGAAAACTTTTATATAAATCTAGAAGAAAAGTATTTAGTTTATTTAATAAAGAATTAAAAAGATATTTTTCTAGTCCAGTATATATGTTTAATACTTCTTTTGGATTAATTCTTTTACTTATTGCAAGTATACTTTTATGTGTTAAGGGTAAAGATATTTTATCTGGTATATTTAGTCAATATGGTATTAGTGGTAATATGTCTATAAATTTAGTATTTATTGTAGTGTTGTTGTTTAGTTTATTTTTTACAAGTATTACTTCATCTAGTATAAGTTTAGAGGGAAAAAGTATTAATATTACTAAGAGTTTACCTGTTTTGGTGAGTACTATATTTAATTCTAAATTATTAATGGCTCTAGTTATTGAAATGCCATTTGTTGCTATTAGTTTATTGATTATTTCTATAAAATTTAAATTAAGTTTTGTATATTTTATATTAGTTTTACTATTTAGTTTATTGATAGTATTGTGTAATGGTATGACTGGTTTAATAGTAAATTTAAAATATCCTAAATTAAATTATAGTAGTGATACTGAGGTTGTTAAACAAAGTATGAGTTCTATGATATCAGTATTTATTGGATTATTGTTCTTTGTTGTTATAACATTTTGTTTATTTAAATTTATTGATGTTATTTCTTTGAATTTATTGATTTTAATAATAATTATTGGGCTAGGAATTGTATGTAGTAGTTTATATTACTTTTTAAACAAATTTGGTGTAAAAGATTATGAGAGGCTGAGTGTATAATGTTAAATGTGGTTAGTTTTTTAAAGAATGCTTTGCCATTTGTTATATTTGGTATAAGTGTTGTTGTAATTGTTGTTAATTTAAATAAAAAAAATACTTATTTAAGTGAGGGAATGTTATTTGGTATTGCAATTGGTACGGCAGTTGGATATGGTTTTAAGTTGCAGTTAGAAATATGTATAGCACTTGGAATGATTGTAGGAGAAGCAGTTGGGAGTTTATTTATAAAGAAGAAATGAAATCATATTATAAAGAAGAAGATATAGTTGATGTTTGTGATAGGAATAACATGTATGTTGTAGAAAATATTGGTAAAAATGAAATAGATAATGAATATTTTTATGATTATAATACACTTAATCCTGATAATAAAATATTTTTTAATAAAGATATAAATATATGTGTGTTAGTAAAGAAATAATTTTTTAAAAATATATACATAAAATTTTTTAAATAAAATATATTTAATTAGAAAAGGGGAGTTTATGAAAAAATATATAATAATATTGTGTATGTTTTTAGGATTATGTGGATGTGGTAAAAGTGATAATGTAGTTAAAAAATTTCAAAATAAAATAGAAAAAGCTGATAATTATATTTTGAAAGGTAATATGTCAATTGTTAGTAATGAAGATACTTTTACTTATAAAGTAGAAGCTAGTAAAAGTAAAGATGGATATTATAAAGTTAGTTTAATAAATCAAACTAATAATCATGAACAAGTTATTTTAAAAAATAAAGATGGTGTTTATGTTGTAACTCCAGATTTAAACAAAAGTTTTAAGTTTCAAAGTGATTGGCCTAATAATGGAAGTCAATCATACTTGTTAGATGTTTTATTAAATGATGTTGTTAATGATGATAAAGTTCATGTTGAAAAGGATTATATTCAATGTAAAGTAAATTATCCTAATAATAATACTTTATATAGTGAAAAAATATATTTGGATAAAAATTATGGTGTTAGAAAGGTTGAAGTTTTAGATCAAGATGGAAATGTAAAAATTACTTTAGATGTTAGTAGTATTAATTATAGAGCTAAGTTTGATGATGAATACTTTTCTTTAGAAAGTTTAATAAGTGAAGATAATGTAAAAAAAGAACAAGATGAGATAGATAAAAAAGGTAATAATAGTACAACAACTACAACGACAACTACTAAGGTTGGTGATACTACTACAACTAATAAAACTACTACAACTAAAAATAATGAAGATAATCAAACTAATAATGAAGAACAAAATAATAATGGTGATGAAAATACTAGTAATATATTAAAAGATATAATTTATCCTTTATATGTTCCACAAAATACACATTTAAGTACTGAAGATACTATTAGTACTGATAATGGTAATAGAGCGATATTAACTTTTAGTGGAGATAGTCCATTTGTACTAATTGAAGAAGTTAGTAGAAGATTTGATGATTTAGAAATTATCCCAGTAAATGGAGACCCATTAGTAATGAGTGATTGTATTGCTGCTTTATCAAATAATTCACTATATTGGAGTAGCAATGGAGTAGATTATTATTTAAGTAGTAATAGTTTAGATGGTAAAGAGTTAATGACTATTGCTGAAGGATTAACTGGAACAAGTGTAATAGTATCTAGTGAAAAGTAAATTAAAAGTTTACTTTTTTTCATATAATTTAATATTAAAACCGACTAAATTAAATGAAAAATATTGTATAGGTTTTGTTGATATATTTAGTATTTTATCTTAAAATAAAATTAAATAAGCTTACTGGGGAAATAAAAATAACGGTTGAATTGAGAATGTAAGTAAGTTGGTTATAATTTGTAACTTTCTAAATTTAAAACATTCTAATGAAAAATGTTTTAATATTAGTGTTGTTAAAAATATGTAAGTTTTGATGTGCAATTACAAATTGAAATTAATTTAGAAAATTCGACAAAAAATGATATATAGATATGATAGGATATTATATTAAAAAGGAGAAGAATAATGAATCAAGAAAAAATGTATTTAATTAATAAAATATTTAATAATGAAACTATTAGAACATTGTGGGATAAAGATGATGAAAAATATTATATAAGTGTTGTTGATATAGTAGGAACTATATCTAAAAGTAAGAATAAGCAGTCTTATTGGAGAAAGTTAAAACAAAGGCTAAGGGAAGAGGGAAATGAAACCGTGACAAATTGTCACGCTTTGAAACTTAAAGCTCAAGATGGAAAATATCGTTTGACTGATGTTTGTGATATTGAAGGAATGTTTAGAATAATTGAATCAATTCCTAGTAAAAATGCTGAACCTATAAAAATGTAGTTGGCTAAATTAGGTAGTGAAAGAATAGATGAAATATTTGATCCATCTTTGAGTGTTCAACGTGGAATAGATGTTTATCGTGCAAAAGGATATGAAGAAGCGTGGATAAGCAAAAGAATAAAAGGAATGCAAGATAGAAAAAAGTTAACTGATATTTGGAAAGATGGAGGAATAAATGGAAATAAAGAATATGCAATTTTAACTAATGAAATATATAAAGGTTGGTCTGGTATGACAGCAAAAGAATTTAAACAATTTAAAGGTCTTAGAAAAGAATCTTTAAGAGATAATATGAGTGATATTGAAATTACACTTGCTGACTTAGGAGAAATCGCAACGAGAGAAATTGCCAAAAAACATAAACCACAAGGTTTAAAAGAAAATATAAGTGTTGCAAAACGTGGTGGTAAAATAGCAAATAATGCAAGAATAGATTTAGAACATGAAATTGGCAATATAGTTATAACAAATAATAATAATTTAAATTATAAATATATTGATGAAAAAGAAAAAATAGAAAATAAATAAAAACATAAAAAATTAATTAGTATAAGCATAATAGTATCAAGTGAAAAGTAAATTAAAAGTTTACTTTTTTTCATATAATTTAATATGGAAGATATATTAAATAATGATTTGGCTAGATTAAAGTTTGAGGATATTTTATTTATTATATTTATAGTTGCAATATCTTTTAATATAATTGCTAATCAATATCAAAAAAATTATGTTAATACTGGTAATAAGAAATCAGAAAAGACTGCAAATGATATTTATTTGTTTGTTTTAATTGTTGTTTTATTAATATATTTGTATTTTATTTATAGAAATTATGATGCTTATAAAAAGGCTAGTGTTGATGATAAAAGAATTTTTAGAATTAAATTATTTGGTAGTGCTTTATTAATCGCTGGTGTATCTTGTTTAATATATTTTCAAAGTCATAATCCAGACTTTGTTGGAGCTCCATCTGTGTAAAATATGTGTTTACTTTATTTATTAAATATTGTTAAATAAATGTCTTCGTATTATAATTTATATGATAGGAGGCATTTATATGAAATGTGTTAAAGTTAATGGAAAAAGAGAATTTACTCAAGGTGAAATTGATAAGCCTGTAAGTAAAAATGGGAGTGTTGTATTTAAAGTAGAATCATGTGGTATTTGTGGTAGTGATATTCATTATTGGGATATGGGGGAACCTGCTGGATTAGTAATGGGACATGAATTTTGTGGTACAGTTGTTGATCCTGGTTCTAGAGATGATTTAAAAGTAGGAGACAGAATTACTGGTCTTCCAATATCTCCTTGTGGTGTTTGTCATGCTTGTAAGAGTGGTAATCCACAATATTGTAAATTAACTTGGAGTAAAGCAGTAGGACTTTCACTTTCTAATCCTGGTGGATATGCAGAATTTTCAAGTTGTAGGGCTGATATGGTAAAAAAACTTCCAGATAATGTATCAAACGATGAGGCTGCTATGGTTGAACCATCTTCAGTTAGCTTACATGCAGTTAATTTAGGAAAAGTAAAAAGCGGAGATAAGGTATTGATTATTGGTGGTGGAATAATTGGTTTAATGTGTGCTCTTTTTGCAAAAAAAGCTGGTGCTAAATATGTTGCATTATTAGAAACAAATGAAAAACGTGGTAAAAAATCATTAAAATTTGGATGTGTTGATGAATATTATAATGCAATTGATTCTAATACAATTCCAAAACTAATCGAAAAAACGATAGGTGGATTTGATGTCGTACTTGAATGTTGTGGAAATAGTCCTGCTGTAAGTGAAGCAATCATGGCTGTTAGACCTGGTGGAATGATAGTATTAGTTGGAGTAAGTATGGTACCAATAACTATCCCAACAGTTTTGACAGTTATGGGTGAAGTGACTATGCAAGGAGCTATTGCATATACAATAAGTGAATTTGAAGAAGTTATAAGTATGATTAGCAATAAAGAAATTGAAGTTGAACAATATATTGACGATAGAGTTGGTTTAGATAAAATACAAGAATCCTTTTTAAGACTTACTAACGGACAAGATGACGCTATTAAAATTATAATTCATCCTAATCAATAAAATGATAGAAGATATTAGTTTTAATTATATTAAAGATGGTAAAATACAAGAATATATTATAATAGATCATTTTAATAAAAATAATAAAGACTATTTAATATATAAAGAAAGTAATAGTGATGAATTATATGCAAGTTTATACCAAATAATTGATGATAAAATTAAAATTATTCAAATAACAGATGATAAAGATTATGATGTAGTTGATAATTATTTGGAGAATATATGAAAAGAATTGAATTATATATAAAGGATAATGGAAGAATTGTTTGTATAAATAAAAGTAATAATAGAGAACGTTATGAAGATTATAAAGGTAATTTAATACTAATGTATAAAATACTAAAGGATTCTAAAAATATTTTAATTAAAAATAATGATATTATATATGGAAATGATAATAGTAGAGTTGTTATAAAATCATATAATAATAATGTTGATAAAGAAATAAAAGTTCTTATAGATAAGATAAAATTATTATATTTAAAAAGAAAAAAAGATAAATTAAGAAAAAATAGAATAAAAAGAATAAGTGCTATTAGTGGAGTAATTATAATAAGTGTTGGTAGTTATGTGAATGTTTTAAAAAATATTGATGATGAAACTATAACAAATACTAATAATGTTTATAGTATGAAAAATGAAGAAGATAATAATATTCAATTAGTATATTTTAAAGAATATGATAAGACTATAAATAATGATTATGATAATGTAGATAATTATACTATTAACTTTGAAGATAGAACTAATTCAGAAAAATATATAAATACAAAAAATAATTATGGTAATATAATAAATGAAATATCTAATGAGTATGGAATAGATTCTAGAATAATGCTTGGTATTGCAACACAAGAAAGTGGAGAACATAACATACTTAGAAATGGACCTGCTATAGGGCTTATGCAAATAGAAAAAAGTGTTTGGAATGATAAAGATATAAGTTGTTATAATTACAAAACAAATAGTATAGAAACTGTACATATAACTGAAGAAAAATTAAAAGATTTAAATTTTAATATAAAAGTTGCATGTATGATATTTAGACAATGTTTGAATGATTCTAGCTACAACATACCAGTTGCAATTCAAATGTATAACTATGGAAATGGTAATATTGTTAAAGCAATTAAATCTTATTATGGAAATAATGTTGATTGTAATAATATTATAAAAAATAAAAATAATGAATGGTTGGATGCTAGAAATGAAATAAATGAAGGAGATAAATTATATTTAGAACATGTATTAAGTTATATTGAAGATATAAATAATTTATCTTTTAAAAAAAATAATGATATAGTATCTTGTTCTTTTAGCAAAGAATATAGTAAAAAAATATAACTTTTTATTTAAGAAGTTATATTTTTATGATAGAATATTATTTGTAGGTGGTTATAATGGTAAAAAATGATAATAAATTAAAACAAAAGAGAGTTTTAAATGAGGATATTACTTTAGTTAGAAATATTGGTATATTATTAGTATTAGTTGTTGGTATATGTTTAGGTATATATTATTTTACTGATAGTATGATTAAGAAAGAAAATAAGAATAGTGAAACTAAAGAAGAAGTAAAAATAGATTATGATATTGCTACAATAGGTACTATGTTTAATAGAGTAGAAAATAATTATTATGTAATACTTTATTCTAAAGAGAATGATGGTAATGAATTAGATAGTGTGCTTGCTACTTATAGAAGTAGTGATAATTATATTAAAACATATTTTATTGATTTACATAAAAAAATTAATAGTTATGTTTTAGGAGATAATTTAGTAGAGAAACCTAGTAATAGTAATGAAGTAAAGGTAAAAGAAGCAACATTATATAAAATTAGTAATGGTAAAGTTGTTAAATGTTATAGTGGTGTAGATAATATTGTAAACATATTAAAATAAGATGTATAGTCATCTTTTTTTTGATGTTATAATGTGATAGAATGTAATGTATGAAGAAGATAAAATTAAATTATATACAATTATGTTTATTTATATTAATACCAAGTGTTATTACTTTTATAATAGGTGGTTCTTTAGTGTATACTAGATTAAATGATACAGGTAAAGTTACTTCTACTAATAATAAATATGTTAATGAATTTATTAGTACTTATAATAAATTATTAGATGAATATTATGAAGATTTAGATGAAAATAAGCTTATTGATGCTGCTATAAGTGGTATGCTTAGTTATACTGGAGATGATTATACTATTTATATGAATGAGGATGCTACTAATCAACTTAATGATAAATTAGATGGAACATATGAAGGTGTTGGTATAACTATTAGTGTTAATGATAATGGAAAAATATTTGTTTATAATGTTTTTGATGATAGTCCAGCAAGTAAAGTTGGTATAAAAAAAGATGATGTTATAAAAAGTATAAATGGAATTAGTGTTGATGGTAAAAGTACAGAAGAAACTAGTAGTATAATAAAGAATAGTAAAGAAAACAAATGTAATATTATTGTAGATAGAAATGGTGAAGAATTAAGTTTTGATTTAGAAATTAAGACTTTAGTTGTTCCATCAATAACTAGTTCTATAAAAGAAGTTAATAATAAAAAAATAGGATATATTTATTTACAAACTTTTTCTAATACTTTAGATACTCAAGTAGAAAAAACTTTATTAAATATGGAAAAAGATGGAATAGATTCTTTGATTATAGATGTTAGATATAATACTGGAGGTTATCTTTCTAGTTGTACTAATATAATAGAATTATTTTTGCAAAAAGGTAAAACTATGTATAGTATAAAATCTAAAAAAACGGAAAAAGTTTATAAAGATGAAACTGATACAAAAAGAGATTATCCTATTGTAGTATTAATAAATGGTGGTAGTGCAAGTGCAAGTGAGATATTAGCGGGAGCGTTAAAATATAGTTATGGGGCTACAATTGTTGGTACTAAAAGTTATGGTAAAGGTAAAGTACAAAGTACTGGAACTTTGAATGACGGTACTATGATAAAATATACTAGTGCTAAATGGTATATGCCAAATAATAGATGTATAGATCAAGAAGGAATAGAACCTGATGTTAATATTGAATTAGATGATACTTATAAAGAAAATCCTATTGAAGAAAATGATAATCAATTAAATGAAGCTATTAAAATATTAAGTGAATAAAACTAAAAAATTATTTAAAAAAATGTATTGCATAAAGTAATCAAATTTTATATAATTTAGTTAGGTTAAGAAAATACAAAATAGTATTAACCAGAAATTTTCTATTCATAAAAAAAGATAATATGAGACTTTATACTTCTCTCCCGACCTCGAAATTTTGTTCGGGGGGGGGGTATAAATAGAAGTAGAAATAAAGTCTTTTTTGTGTGAAAAAATGACAAATTATTTTATATCAATAGTATATAATTAGTACTATAAGCCTATGGTAAATTATATTGAAAAAATTGTATAATATATTTGTTAAGATATGAAAGGATGAGTGAAGCAAAATATGAGTAGAAATCAACGTATAATAATAAGTATAACAGGAATAGTTTTGGTAATGTTAATATTGATAGGTTTAACTTACGCATACTTTTTAACAAGAATAAATGGAAATACAAATGATAAAAGTATAAGTGTTACGACAGCAAACTTAGAATTAAAATATGATGATATAGAACAAGTATTAATAAGTGAAGAAAATGTTGAACCAGGTAAAACATGGACTAAAAAATTTAGTGCAACAAATACAGGAAGTAAAAAAGTAGAGTCATATGGAGTTGCACTAGAGAATGTAATAAATACATTAAAAAGAACAGAAGATTTAGTATATACATTAAATTGTACTAGTAGTTTAGGAACTAATTGTAATAAAGTAGAAGATGAACAAGAGTTTCCAACAATGGGTAAAATAATTGTTACTAATTCAATAGAATCAAAAGAAGTACAAAGTTATGAGTTAACCATTACATATAAAGAACAAAATATAGATCAAAGTGTAGATATGAATAAACAGTTTAGTGCAAAAGTGAACATAGTAAATCCAAGCACATTTAATCCATATGTTGGTTCAATGTTAAATAGTGTAATAATTGGAAGTGCAAAAAATGCAAGTGAAGAAAGTGACGCAACAAGAACAACATTAGGTAGTGAAGTGACTGAATTCACATCAATATCAGGAGAGAATGAAAGAGTGTTAAATAATGCACCAGATGATTATGGAACAAGTTATTATTATAGAGGAAATGTATTAGACAATTATGTATCATTTGCGGATAAAACGTGGAGAATTGTTAGAATAAATGGCGATGGATCTGTTAGACTTGTGCTTGATGATGTTGTGAGTAATAGTGGGATACAATTTAATAATAAATGTTATGATAATGCGTGTATAGGGTATATGTATGGAACAGTAGGAAGTACCACATATGATGCAACACACGAGAATATTAATGATAGTACAATAAAAATTGCAGTAGATAAGTGGTATGAAGATAATATAAAAACAAATTATGCAAATTATTTACAGGATACATTATTTTGTAATGATAAAACACTTGCTTCAAATGGAATAGGTGAAATAGAAACACAATTGGGTTATGGAGAAAACAAAACATATTATTCATCAGCAGAGAGATTACAATATAGTACAGGAACAACAAGTATCACAACATCAAAACCAACATTTAAATGTGCAGAAAATGCAAAAGATACATATTCAAGGTTTACAGTAAATGAAACAACATTATTAAATGGGAATAAAACAAATGGAGATTTAACATATCCAATAGGACTTTTAACAGCAGATGAAGTAGCATATGCGGGAGCATATAAAAGTGAGCAATTAAATCAATATTATTATTTAAGTTTATCACCAAGAGCTAATTGGTGGTTAATGACTCCTAAAGAATATAATGTTGAATCGTTTCAATGGTATGTTTATGCTTTTGCTATCAGAGATACTATGGTTTCCGACTTTTCTGGTTTTCGACCTAGTATCAATCTAAAGATTAATATATTGGTAAGTGAGGGAACTGGAACAAAAGAAAATCCATACACTTTAAAATTAAGTTAAGACATAAATAAAGTATTCAACCAAAAGGAAAATGCTTTTTGAGGGCACATCTAACGGCGAAATCGCGCCGTAGATGTGTGGGTTTATATTTATAAAATTTATATTTAAATTAAGTTAGGGTTTCTAACTTTTTTTGTTTTTTGTGTCAAATTTGTGTAAAATTTTAATGATTCGACAATATGTGACAATACTTTACAAATTTTTACATTTGTTTACAATTTATTTTCTTTATATTTGTCACTTTATGTTGTATAATTAATTTGCGTGAAGTTATTAGAGGGAGAAAATTATGAAAAATAAAGTACGTGTATTATTAGTTGATTCTGATATAGAACAACTAAGAAGTATCGAGAAGTATTTTAGTAGTCACGCAGTAATTGATGTTGTAAAAACTTTTAATGATGGAGTAGTAGCTAGCGATTATATTAAATCTCATATAAATGATTTTGATATAGTTGTTATGGATATAATACTTCCTAATAAAGATGGTATTAGTATTATAAGAAATATAAGAGATAAGAGTTTAGAAAAAGGTATTGTTGTATTAACTGGATATAATTCTTTAGATCTTGTTAAACAAGTTAATTTGTTGAATGTTAATTATTTTATGTTAAAACCAATTAGTTTAAGAGATTTAGAATATCAATTATTAAATATAGATACTAGAAAATTATCTATATTAGATTATAATAAAGGTTTAGAAAGAGATATTTCTGATTTATTGCATTTATTAGGTGTTCCATCTCATGTAAAGGGTTATGAATATATAAGAGAAGGTATAGGACTTATGTATAGTAATCCATCTATGTTGGGTGCTATAACAAAAGAAATGTATCCTGAAATTGCGATTAAATATAATACTACAAGTAGTAGAGTTGAACGAGCAATTAGACATGCTATTGAAATTAGTTGGAATAGAGGAGATTATGACTTGATGGAAGATATTTTTGGAAATAGTGTTGACGTTGATAGATCTAGACCTACTAATAGTGAATTTATTGCAACTTTAGCAGATAAATTAAGATTGAGAAATAGATGAATAAAATATAAATTTTATCCTCATTATATACATAAGATATATAAGGAGGATTTTTTAATGAATAAAAATACTAAAGATTGTATAAATGAGTATATGAAACTTGCAGAAAAAGAGATGTTAAAGTTAAATCATCCATATGTTGGTAGTGAACATATGATACTAGCACTTCTTAAAAATGATGATATTAAAGAAATATGTGATTGTTATGATTTAACATATGATATTTTTAAAGATGAATTAATTGATGTTATTGGTAAATCGAATGTAAAGACGACAACTATTTTACATACTCCTTTGTTAAAAAGTATAATTAATGATGCTAAAAAAGATGCAAAAGAAAATAATGATGGTGTCGTTACACCTAATCATATTATGATTAGTATTCTTGAAAGTGGAGATGGTATTGGTGTTAGAGTACTTTTAAGTTTGGGAATAGATTTAGAGGGAATATATAAAGATTTAAAAAGAAGTTATAATCCTATATTTAATGAAATTAAAAAATATGGTTATGATTTGAGTGATAATGATACTAAACTTATTGGAAGAGAAAAAGAAATTGATGAAATAATAGAAGTATTACTTAGAAAAAATAAAAATAATCCTTTGTTAGTAGGAGATGCTGGTGTTGGTAAAACAGCAATAGTTGAGGAACTTGCTAATAGAATTAAAAATGGGGTATATAATAAATTTAAAGGTTATAAAATTTTTTGCTTAGATATGTCACTTTTATTATCTGGTTCTAAATATAGAGGAGATTTTGAAGAAAGACTTAATACTGTTATTAAAGAAGTGATTGACAGTGGTAAAACAATTTTATTTATTGATGAAGTGCATACTATTATGCATGCTGGTGGTAGTGAAGGTGCAATTGATGCTTCTAATATATTAAAACCATATTTATGTAAAGATAAGTTAAAAATTATTGGAGCTACTACTAAAGAAGAATATGAAAAATATATTTGTAAAGATAAAGCTTTAGTTAGAAGATTTGATGTTATTACAATAAATGAACCTAATATTGAAGATACTAAAGATATTTTATATAAAATAAAAGATAAATATAAAAATTATCATGAAGTTAATATAACTAAGAGTAATATAGATATGATTGTTAGTTATAGTGATAAGTTTCTATCTAATAAAAAAAATCCAGATAAATCAATTGATCTTTTAGATAGTGTATGTTCTTATGTTAAAAATAATGGTAAAAATAAAATAATAAAGAAAGATATAGAAAGTGTAGTTAGTAGAAAAATTAATAGAAGTTTAATATATGATAAAAATAATATTATTAAAAATATTAAAACTAGAGTTTATGGACAAGATGATGTTATAGAAAATATTTTTGATATACTTAATAAAGATGGTTTTAAATGTATTTTATTATCAGGTGGTATAGGTGTGGGGAAGAGTTTATGTGTTAAAGAAATTGCTAGTGAAATGAATGTTAATTTTATTTCTATAGATATGAGTTTGTTTAGTAATAGTTATAATGTTAGTAATATATATAATGGTGAAGATAGTATATATAATAGAATTAAAGATGATAGTATTATATTATTTGATAATATAGAAAAAGCTAATGTATGTGTTATAGATAGTATTATGAAAATTATTGAAGATAGAAAAATAAAAGATAAAAAAATAAATAATTGTGTTATATTTTTAAGTGCTACTGAAACTATAAAATATGGTATAGGTTTTAGTAAAAATGTTGATGTTATTAAATATAATAATAGAAGGGTTATTGATAATGTTGATTATGTAATTAATTTTAATAATATAGATAGTGATGCTATTGGTAAATATATTGAATATAATAATATAAAAGATTTTGATTATTCTAAATGTGATTATGTTAATTATGGTTTTAGAGGTGTTAAGATAGCTATGAAAAGTAAGGATTTGATTAAATAAATTACATCTATTGGTGTAATTTTTTCATATTAAATTCATATAAAATATGATAGAATAGTTTTAAGGAGATGGGAATATGAAATTTTATAATAGTTTAACTAGAAATGTTGATGAATTTGTTCCTAGAGATAAAAATGTAGTGACGATGTATACATGTGGTCCTACTGTTTATCATTATGCTCATATTGGTAATTTAAGAACATATATAATGGAAGATATTTTGGAAAAGAGTTTAGAATATTTAGGTTATAATGTTAAGAGGGTTATGAATATTACTGATGTTGGACATTTATCAAGTGATGCTGATACTGGTGAAGATAAAATGCTTAAGGGTGCTAAAAGAGAACATAAAAGTGTAATGGAAATTGCAAAGTATTATACAGAATGTTTTAAAAGTGATTGTAATTCTTTAAATATTAAATGGCCTAGTATAGTTGTACCAGCTACTAGTATGATAAATGAATATATTGAGTTTATTAAAGTTTTAGAAGAAAAAGGATATACTTATTTTAGTGGTGGTAATGTTTATTTTGATACATCTAAATTAGATAAGTATTATGTTTTAACTAATAATAATGAGAGTGATTTAATAAATGCTGTTAGAGATGATGTAGAAGTAGATAAAAATAAAAAAAATAGTATAGATTTTGTTTTATGGTTTACTAAATCTAAATTTGATAGTCAAGAATTAAAGTGGGATAGTCCATGGGGTGTAGGTTATCCAGGATGGCATATTGAATGTAGTGTTATTAGCTTTAAAAATTTAGGTGAATATTTAGATATTCATTGTGGTGGTGTTGATAATAAATTTCCTCATCATACTAATGAAATAGCTCAAACTGAAAGTTATACTGGACATAAATGGTGTAATTATTGGTTTCATCCAGAACATTTAAATGATGAAAGTGGAAAAATGAGTAAAAGTAAGGGAGAGTTTTTAACTATTTCTTTATTAAAAGAAAAGGGATATAATCCTTTAAGTTATAGATTTATGACATTAAATAGTCATTATAGAAAACAGCTTGTGTTTAGTTATGATAATTTGGATCAAAGTGAAAATGCTTATAAAAAATTATTAAATAAGATTAATAATATTTCTGATGAAGGAAAATTTGATAAAGAAATTTTTGAAAAAAATAATGATAGTTTTAAGAAATGTATTAGTGAAGATTTAAATACTAGTAATGCTATTACTGTTTTATATGATTTATTAAAAGATAATGATGTAAATGGTAAAACTAAATTAGAACTTATAAAATCATTTGATAAAGTTTTAAGTTTAGATTTAATTAAAGACAATGTTGTTAGTGATAAACATGATTATATAATGTCTAAGATTGAAATTAGAAATAATGCTAAAAAGAATAAGGATTATGAACTTGCTGATAAAATAAGAAATGAACTTTTAGATGAAGGAATAGTTTTAGTAGATACTAGAGAAGGTACTACTTATAAAATGGAGGATTAGTTATGGATAATTTTGCTTTATATTTACTTGCTTTGATTATACCTTTAATTGCTCAAATATATATTAATGTTTGTCATGATAAGTATAGAAGAATTGAGAATAAGAAAAAATTAACTGGTTTTGAAGTTGCTAGAAAAATATTAGATGCTAATGGACTTCAAGATGTATATATTGTTGAAACAAAAGGTAATTTGACAGATCATTATGATCCTAGACGTAAAACAGTTAAATTAAGTAATGACGTTTTTCATGGTGATAGTATTGCTAGTATGGCAGTTGCTGCTCATGAATGTGGTCATGCTATACAAGATAAAGAAGGCTATATATTCATGAAAGTGCGAAGTTTTATTTTTCCAATAGTTAGTTTTGGTACTAAAATTGCTTATGTTATATTGTTAATTGGTTTACTTGCTGATTTAATGAATTTGGTTTGGGCTGGTATCTTATTGGTTGGTTTGGGACTTGTTTTTCAACTTATTACATTACCAGTAGAGATTAATGCTAGTAAAAGAGCGATGGTGGAGTTAGAAAATAATGTTGGTGCTTTAGATAGTGACATTGATGGAACTAAAACAATGTTAACTGCTGCTGCCTTAACTTACGTTGCTGGAGTATTATCTAGTGCATTAGAAATTTTAAGATTAATAATGATTTTTTCAAATGATAGAAATTAAAAAATGAAGTTGTGTTCTTCATTTTTATTTTGCTTTTAATTCAAATAATATATCTCTTAATTCCATTGCTCTTTCAAAGTCCATATTTTTTGCTGCTTCTTTCATTTCATTTTCAATATTTATTAACATTTCTGTTTTTTCTTTTTTAGACAGTTTTACATCTTCTACTTTTTCTTCTATTTCGTTAGATATTACTTCTTTGATTGATTTTATTATTGTTTTTGGAATTATATTATGTTCTTTGTTATATTGATCTTGTATATTTCTTCTTCTTTCTGTTTCTTTGATACTTAAATCCATTGCTTCGCTGATTTTATCAGCATACATTATAACATGACCATGTTCGTTTCTAGCACATCTTCCTATTGTTTGAATTAAACTTCTTTCGCTTCTTAAGAAACCTTGTTTATCGGCATCCATTATAGCAATTAAACTCACTTCTGGAATATCAATTCCTTCTCTTAATAAATTTATTCCTACAACTACATCGTATGTACCTAGTCTTAATTCTCTTATTATTTTTAATCTTTCTAATGTTTTTACTTCACTGTGTAAATATGCAACTTTTATACCAACACCTTTCAAATAATTAGTTAACTCTTCAGCCATTCTAATAGTTAGAGTAGTAATTAATATTCTTTCATTAATTTCTTTACGTTTATTAATTTCACCTATTAAATCATCTATTTGGCCTTCAGTTTTTCTTACTTCAATAGTTGGATCTAAAAGCCCAGTAGGTCTTATTATTTGTTCTACATAATTATTATTAACTAATTGTAATTCATAATCTCCAGGAGTTGCGGAAACGTATATAGCTTGATTAATTTTATTTCTAAATTCATCAAATTTAAGTGGTCTGTTATCAAGTGCACTAGGTAATCTAAAACCGTAATCAACTAGTGTTTGTTTTCTCATTCTGTCTCCATTATACATACCTCTTATTTGTGGTATTGTTACGTGTGATTCATCAATTACTAATAAATAATCTTTTGGAAAGAAGTCTAACAAACAGTTTGGTGTTTCACCTTCATCTCTAAGTGAAATATGTCTTGAATAATTTTCTACTCCATGACAAAATCCTGTTTCTTTTAACATTTCTATATCATATAGTGTTCTTTCTCTTAGTCTTTGTTCTTCTATGAATTTATTGTTTTCTTTGAAATATTTTAGTCTTTCATCTAATTCTTCTTCTATTCTTTTAATAGATTCTTTTAATTTATCTTCACTAGTGACGAAATGACTTGCAGGAAATATTGTTATGCTTTTTTTGTTTTGTTTAACTATACCAGTTAATACATCAAATTCACATATTCTATCTATTTCATCACCAAATAATTCTATTCTAATTCCATTTTTCTTTTCTGAGATAGGTATTATTTCAATAATGTCTCCATTAACTCTAAATGTTCCTCTATGAAAGTCTATTTGATTTCTTTCATAAGTCATGTCTATTAATTTTTTTAATATTTCATCTCTTTTAATTATATCTCCGATGTTTAATATTAACATTTTTTCTTTATAATCTTCTACATCACCGATACCATATATGCAAGACACACTGGCAACTACTATTGTATCTCTGTTGTTTAAAAGTGATGCTGTTGCACTATGTCTTAATTCATCAATTTCATCATTAATACTTGCATCTTTTTCTATATAAGTATCACTAGATGGAACATATGCTTCTGGTTGATAATAATCGTAATAACTAACAAAGTATTCTACATGGTTGTTTGGAAACAATTCTTTTAATTCACTATAAAGTTGACCTGCTAATGTTTTGTTATGTGCTAAAACTAATGTAGGTTTGTTAACTTTATTAATAACATTTGCAATAGTGAATGTTTTACCTGTACCAGTTGCTCCTAATAATACTTGATCTTTTTTTCCATTATTAATACCATTTGTTAGTTCTTCTATAGCATTTGGTTGATCTCCATTTGGTGTATAATTTGATACTAAATTAAACATTGTTTTCACCTCGTTTATTATTTTATAACAAATATAATAAAAAAACCACTAAAGTGATTTATTTTGTTATTAATTTTAATATTTCATTTAATTCTTCTTCATTATCCATTGGATATAATTCATTATTAATTATTTTTCTTATTAAAATATCTTTATTATCTAATTCATTTACTAAATATATATAATGGTTGTTTTTATAATCAATTTCATTAATTACTAAATAATCTTTATTATTTATAGTATAATAGTTAACTAGTATTTCATCTGACATTTTTAAGACCTCGCTTTTCTTCAATGATTTTTTCTGCATTTGATTGTAGATTTTTTATATTATTAACATATCCAACTTCAACATTATTTTCAAATTTATCTTTGTCTCCAATTTCATCTATGCCACCAGGATTTGATAAATAGTTTTTTCTTAAAAAATCTCCTTCATTAGTATATCCGATTGTATTTAATACTTTATCAAAACTTCTAGTATCAGTTGTTTTTGATATACCATATAATGCTTCATTTTGTTTAAAATTATCTTTTTCCATTAATGTTAATAAATTACTGATTTTATTTTCATCTTTATCTAATATTGCTATATTGTTATTTTTATCTATTTCATATTCTAGTTGACATTGTTCTATATAGTATACAATTTTTTTACTCATATAATCATTAGCTTTAGATAAATCTATTCTTCTTTCAATAGGAGCTTTAAATTTTGCTCCAGCAATTATAACTATAATTATTATTGAATTACGTACAATAGTCTTATAATTTATTTTTAATACTTTTTTTCTTTTCCTTGTATTTGGTGATGGTTTTGCACCATCAGTGGCAATATTATTTTTTTTAAGATTTTCATAATCTTCTTTAGTATAATTCATAGAAACACCTCTATTAAAATTATAGAATATATATTTTGTTTAATCAAATTTAATCTAGTAAATTTGATTGTTTTTACATATTATTTACAAAAAAATAAGCTTAGTTGCTTATTTTAAATTATTTACTATACTTTTAAATTCATTTCCTCTATCTTCCATACATTTATATTGGTCCCATGATGCACATGCAGGAGATAATAATACAGTATCATTTTCTTTAGCTAATTCGAAAGATTTTAATGTTGCTTCTTTTAAATTATCAAATACTAGACAATTTATATTTTGTTCCTTGGCCCATTTTTTAATTCTTTCTTTTGTTTCACCAAATGTTAATATATATTTTACATTTTTTAAATATGGATTAAGGGGTTCGAAAGAATGTCCTCTATCTAATCCTCCTAACAATAATATTATATTGTTATTAAATGATTTAAGTGCTACTATAGTTGATTCTGTGTTAGTAGCTTTACTATCGTTATAAAAGCTTATGTTATTTATGCTTCTTACAAATTCTATTCTATGTTCTACACCTTTAAATTCTTTTAAGTAATCTATAATAATATCATTTGATATATTAAATTCTTTTATTACACCTAACATACACATTATATTTTCATAATTATGTATTCCTTTTACTTTAATATCATTTGTGTTTAATATAGGTTCATTTTTATAATATATTATATTATTTTCTAAATATATATCTGTTTTAGTATTATTTGAGAAATATAGTTTTGTACTTTTAATATCTTTTGTTAAATCTAATACGTCTTTATTATTTAAATTTAATATTGCTAAATCATTACTTGTGTGATGATTGAATATTTTTTTCTTTGTATTTTTGTAGTTTTCATAAGAGCCATGGAAATCTATATGAACAGGAGATAGGTTAGTTAATACACTTATGTTTGTTTTAAATCTATCAGTGTCTAATAATTGATGGTCTGATATTTCTGCAACAATTATATCGCCTTCTTTTACTTCATTAACTATACTTGATAATGGATAACCTATATTTCCTGCTAGATGAACGTTTAGATTAGCTTTTTTCATTATTTCATAAATCATAGTAGTAGTTGTTGTTTTTCCATTTGAACCTGTAATACCAATAATAGTTGTTTTATCTTTTATAAAGTCATAGGCTACTTCTATTTCATTTATAACTTTTATACCTAATTCATTTGCTTTTAAAATACATTTGTGTGTTTTAATGATACCAGGATTTTTAATAACATAATTATATGAATTATCAAGTAAGTTTTCTGGAGTATCTGTTTTTATAAATTTAATATTTAAATTATTTAATTCTTTTATATGTTCTATATCATTATCTGTTTTATCAACTACTAATATTTCATTATTATAATTTGATAATAGTTTTGCAACTTCATATCCACTTCTTGCTAATCCAAATATAAATATTTTTTTGTTTTTAAACATAATAAATCACCTATAAATATTATATAATTTGTTTGAAAAAATACAAGTAATAATTGACTAATAAGTGTTGTTGTAGTAAATTATTTATATATAAGGGAGTTGGAAATGTGAAAAAGATTTATATTTTTGGACATAAAAATCCTGATACTGATAGTGTATGTGGTGCAATTAGTTATAGTTATTTAAAAAATAAAATAGGTGTTAATTCTGAACCTAGAGTTTTAGGAGATATAAATAATGAGACTAAATTTGCATTAAATTATTTTAATGTAAAAGTACCAAACTATTTAGAAGATGTAAAAGTTAAAATAAAAGATATTACTTATCATAAAGATTATTTTGTTAAAGAAGATAGTAGTATATTTGATACATATAATTTTATGAATGAAAAGAATATTACTGGTATTCCTATTGTAGATAATAAAAGTAAGTTTGTTGGGTATGTTTCTTTAAAAGAAATTGCTAAAACTATGATAACAGATAATAATAGTTATCTTAATACTACGTTCGATAATATTATACATACTTTAAAAAGTTTAAATTATATAAAAATAGATGAAGAGATAAGAGGTAATATTGTTGCTGCAACTTTTGATGATAATACATTTATAAATGATGTTAAGTTAAATAATAATAGTATAGTTATTGTTGGAGATAGACAAGCTATTATTGATTATGCAATAGATAGTAAAGTTAAACTAATAATTGTTATTGGTAATAGAGAACTTAATCCAAGTCAATTATTAATGGCAAAGAATAACAAAGTAAATATTATATTTACACCATACACAAGTTTTGAAGCTAGTAAATTATTAGGATTAGCTAATAATATTAATACTATTAAAAGAAATGAAAATTGTATATGTTTAGAGACTGATGATTATATGACTGATTTTGTTGAAATATCTAATAAAACTAAACATACAAATTATCCTATTGTTAGTAAAAATGGAACATGTTATGGAATGCTTAGATTAATTGATATAAGTGAATATGATAAAAATAAAGTAATATTAGTAGATCATAATTCTGTTAAACAAAGTGTTGATGGTTTAGATGAGGCTGAGATTTTGGAAATAGTGGATCATCATAATATAAGTGATATTAACACTAAAAATCCTATTAATTTTAGAAATATGGCTGTTGGTAGTGTTAATACAATTATTTATTATTTATATAAGGAAAATGATGTTGATATTCCAAATGATATTGCTGGATTAATGATAAGTGGTATTATATCAGATACTGTGCTTTTAAATAGTCCAACTACTACATATCATGATAAATTTGTTGTAGAAGAATTATCAAAAATGATTGATATAGATTATAAAGATTATGGTATGAAATTATTAAAGAGTGGTATGGACATAGCTGGTTATAGTATTGAAGATATAATTTATAGAGATTATAAAGTTTTTAATATTGATGATTATAAATTTAGTATAGGACAAGTATTAACCGTTGATTTTAATGATTTTAGAAATAATTTGAGTGATTATGTTGAAATTTTAAATGAAATAAGCAGAAGTAATGGTTATATTTTGAGTGCACTGTATATTACTAATATATTAACTAAAGAATCTATGATACTATTTAATACAAGTGGTAGCTATATAATAAAAGATGCATATGATCTTAATGATATATATGAAGGTATAGTTGTAAAAAATATTTTATCTAGAAAAAAACAGATGGTACCAAATATAATGTCTGTGCTTGAAAAGAAATAAAAAATATAGAGAAAATTGAATCTCTATATTTTTCCTAAATTGAAATTTGAACCGCACCACTAGGGTGCGGCTTTTTGATATAATAAAGGAGCCAATTCCCGGCAA
>CAKONF010000002.1 GCA_934097015.1 uncultured Bacilli bacterium
CTTATTAACGTATCATTTACATCAGCATATACTAATTCTAAGTTTGCTGTTGATACACTTATACTTTTATCATTTGTGTTTCCGTTTATTCTTGTTAGAAAATATGCGTAAGTTAATCCTACAAGAATTAAAAGTACTAAAAATATTCCTGTTGTACTTACTATTATTTTTTGCTTACGATTCATTCTTTTCACACTCCTTTATTTGCACGAAAAAACATATTTCTTTATACCCCCCCCCCCAACGATTTTTGGGGGTTGGGGAAGAAGTATGTTTCTTGTTTTTTCATGAATCGTAAAATTTAATTTTAGGTATTTCTACCTTAAATATAATATATCAAAATTGATGATTATTGTAAATATTTTTTTGTAAATTTTATTCTGAAATAAAAAAGTTAGTCAAATTATTTAACTAACTCATTTATGTAAAATTCGAATACATCATTTTCTTTAATGTCACTATATCCATCTATAGTAATACCACATTCAAATCCACTTTTAACTTCTTTAACACTATCTTTTTCTCTTTGTAAACTTCCAACTTTTCCATCATATATAATTACACCATCACGTATTACACGTACCATTGCATTTGATTTAATTATACCACTGGTAACCATTGCTCCTGCAATTTTACCAACTTTAGAGAATGTAAATATTTTTCTAACTTCTGCAGTACCAATTACTTTTTCTACATATTCTGGATCTAATAATCCTTTCATTGCAAGTTCCATTTCTTCTACTAATTTGTAAATAATTGTATAAAGTTTAACATCTACACTATATTCTTTTGCAACTTCTTTAGTTATATTACTTGGTACAACATTAAATCCTATTACTATTGCATTACTAGCGTTTGCAAGTACTATGTCACTTTCCGTAATAGTTCCTATCCCACTTCTTATAACTTTTACTTTAACGCCTTCTACATCTATTTTTTCTAATGCATTTTTAACTGCTTCTTCGCTACCACGAACATCACATTTTAGTACAACATTAATTTCTTTTACACCTGATTGCATTTGTTCGAATAATCTTTCAAAGCTTACTACTTCTTTTTTTTGTTTTTGTTCTTTTGCTTGTATAGATCTTTTTTCAGCTACTTCACGAGCCATTTTTTCTGATTCAAAAGCCATAAATTTATCTCCGGCAGATGGATTATCACTTAAACCAGTTATTTCAACAGGAGTACTAGGTCCTGCTTCAACTATATTTTCACCTAGATCATTTTTGAATGTTCTAACCCTACCATGAGTAGTACCAACTACTATTGGGTCTCCAAGTCTTAAAGTACCATTTTGAATCAATAATGTTGCAACACCACCAATAGCTTTATCTACTCTAGATTCAATAACTGTTCCTACTGCGTATCTATTAGGATTTGCTTTTAATTCTTCTACTTCACTTATTGCAAGTAGTGTATCAAGAAGTGTATTTATTCCTTCTCCTGTTTTACAAGATATATTAACAAAAGGTATATTACCACCCCAAATTTCTGGAGTAATATTATTTTCTGCCATTTCAGTAAGTATTCTATCAGGATTTGCTTCTGGCTTATCTATTTTATTTACAGCAACTACAATTGGTACATTAGCTGCTAAAGCATGATCTATTGCTTCTTTAGTTTGAGGCATAACACCATCGTCAGCAGCAACTATAATAATTACTATATCTGTAATACTTGCTCCTCTTGCACGCATTTCAGTAAAAGCAGCGTGTCCTGGAGTATCGATAAAAGTAATTTTATTATCTTTATATTCAATTTGATAAGCGCCAATATGTTGTGTGATTCCACCAAATTCTTTATCAACAACATGGCTATTTCTTATGTAATCTAATAAACTAGTTTTACCATGGTCTACATGTCCCATTATTGTAATAACTGGTGGACGATTTACTAAATCATCTTCATTATCTATTATTTCGTATTCTTCAAAATTTGAAATGTCTTGAGTTTCTTCTCTTTTTAAAGTTTTACCATATTCTAAAGATATTATTTCTGCATTATCAAAGTCTATTGATTGATTAATAGTTATCATTAATCCCATACCTATTAATTTTTTCATTATATCTGTTGCATTTATATTTAATTCTTTAGCAAGTTCTCCTAAAGTCATTCCATCTTTATAAAGTACGACATTTTCATCTTTTGCATTATTAGATAATTTTTCTTTGTTCTTATACATTGCTTTTTTATTTTTTAAATATTCATTTTTATCTTTTTCATTAATAGTTTTCTTTTTTACTTTTTCTCTTTTTTTTGTATTATTATCTTCTTCTGCTTGTAATTTAGAATCTAACATTATATTTTCTACTGCTTCATCTAATTCATCAGCGTCATTATAATCCATTTCAGTTTCTGTACTTATTAAATTCATAGTATTATCAAGCATAATAATACCATCTTCATCTAAGTAATCATTGCCATTATTTACTTTTATATCAAGTTCTTTACATTTTTCTAATACTTCTTGAATTGAAAATCCTGATTCATTTGCATAATCTTTTACTGTCATAAATTATACCTTCTTTCTATTTTTTTATTAATTTTAAAACATCATCATATATTTTATCATTAACATCCGTTTCTAAATATTTATTTAAAACTTTACCTTTACGTGCTTTTTCAACAACACTTTCTTCTAATTTTAAATAAACACCTTTTCCGTTTTGTTTTCCAGTTTCATCAACAAATACTTCATTTTCTTTATTACGTACTATTCTAATTAATTCTTTTTTTGGTAATTTTTCATGTGTTATTACACAAGTGCGCATAGGAATTTTTCTTTCTTTCATAATATCACCCCTTTAATAAATTTAGTTTTTTATTATTATTTTTGTTTTAACTTTTTTACCTGCAACTTTTAAAGTCTATTTATTATTTCTTTATTTGCCATTTTATACCCCCCTATATTTAACTATTATTTGTTAATTTCTTCGTTTAATTCTTCCATTGTTTTAAGATTTATTCTAAATTTAGTTAATTTGCTAGCAAGTTTTATGTTAATACCATTTTTACCTATTGCAAGTTTTTGGTTTTCTCCCTCAGCAATAACAATTGCTTCTCTTTTTTTAGTATTATCAACTATACTAACTATTACATCTTTGGCTGGACTTAATGCATTTTTAATATATTCTGCATCATCTTCGCTATATTGTACTAAGTCTACTTTTTCTCCATTTAATTCAGCAAGTATACTTCCGATACGGCTTCCTTTTTCTCCTATGCATGTTCCAATTGGATCTATATTAGGATTTAAACTTGAAACACTTACTTTACTTCTTACTCCTGCTTCTCTTGCAACTGCATTAAGAACTAAAATGCCTTCTTTAAATTCAGGTATAAATGTTTCAAATAGTCTTTTTACAAATCCATAATGTTTTCTAGTACATTTAATAAGTGGTCCTTTTGTAGTACTTTCTATTTTATTTATATAAACTCTTATACTACTTCCCATTTTTAATGTTTCTCCAGGAATTATTTCAGATTTTGGAAGTATTCCTCTTGCACGTCCTAAATCTACATAATAATTTTTAACATCTTCCATTTCTAGAGTTCCAACCATTATTTCGTTTTCTTTGTCTTCAAACTCTTTCATTATACTTTCTCTTTCTGCTTCTCTTACCTTTTGTGTTAAAACTTGTTTAGCAGTTGATGTAGCAATTCTTCCGAAATCTTGTGGTGTAACTTCTTCTTGGAATACATCTCCAACTTTTGCATCTGGATGTTTTTCTATTATGTCTTCTAATAGAACTTGTGCATCTTCATTAATATCAGGTTCTGTAAATTTAGTATTTCCATCTTCATCAATATATTCTTCACCGTCATGATATTCATCTACTACTACATAATAAGTAAATACTTTTATATCTCCTGTTTTTCTATCAATTTCAACTTTGACATTAGTTTTTCCTTTAAAATTCTTTTTATAAGCAGTTAAAAGTGCTTGTTCCATTCCTTCAAATACTACATCTTCACTTATTTCTTTTTCTTCTGTAATATGTTTTACTGCTTTTATAAATTCTTTTCCGTTCATAATTTAACCTCTTTCTTTACTTGATATATCTAATATATACTCTTCTTTAATCAAATCATATTCATCTAATATTGGATTAATTATATTAGTTGCTTCTACTATAGTATCTAAATCTATGCCATTAATTCTATTTAATACTATGTTTAAAAAATTATATTTACCTTGTTTAACATATTCTATTGAATCAATTGTTAGATCCAGTTTTTTTATAGGTTCACTAATTATCTCTTTAATTTTGTCTAATGTATTATCCATATTCCCTCCAAACATTAATAAAAGTGGGATATTCTGCCCACTTAAATCTGTCAGTAGTATTATAACATTATTTTTTCTGTTTTGTAAAGTTTTTATTTTAACTTTTCAACTATTAAGCTTCTACCGTGTCTTTCTTCGTATATGCAATAGCTTTCACTCATATTTTCTTTATATGAATCTAATATTTTTTTTAACATTTTTATAGTATTTAGTGAATAATTATCTAAATTATTAATATTTAAATCTTTTATTTCAGATATTTCTTTAAATAATATTTTATCATTTAACATTCCTAAAAATATATTGTATTTTTCTAACTCTTTACTTTTTTCTTTTATTTTATCATTTTCATTACTATATTTTATTGTATTATATGGTATAGATAATAGTGATAAAGAAAAAATTGTTTCAAATATATATTTTATATTATTTGTATCTTCTGCTATTAATGCTAATGCAGACATCATAGAAATTAATCCAGTAGATAATAATTTTATTATTAAATTTAGTTTATTATTCGTTTTTAATGTTTTTATATCCATTAATTCATCTCTTGTTTTTGCTTCATCAATCATTCTTTCTAATATTTTTTCTTCTAAACTTTTATCATATTTCATACTAAAACTACTTCCATCTAAATACTTCATAATTATTTTATTATCTTTTATTTCATATTTTTCTATTGTATCTTTTAATTCTTTTCCTTCATAACCAAATTTCATAAAAATCCTCCTAAAATTTATATTTATATTATCATTCTATATTTAGATAGTCAAACTTTTTTAGATAATATTCTTCTTTTATTCCATTAATATAATTATACTTATTTTTGTAAATATTTTCTTTGTTTTTAACACTTATTATCCCATTGTGTTCTATATCATATATAATTCGTTCTAAATAAAATTTATTTAATATATATTTATAATTTTTTATATAATTTATTAAATTAACTAATAGAAATATTATTATAAAATAATTATTTACCTTGTTTATATATAAGAAATAAAAAAACGTAATTATTGAAATATAATTAAAAATAATACTAATATTCAAGCTTTTTTTAAATGGTAGTATCATTTCTAATATGCTATTAAATATTTTAAATCCATCTAGTGGGTATATTGGAATAAGATTAAATAATATTATATATAAATTATATTTTTTGAATATAAAAAAGTATTTTGTGTTTATTATATTTATTTTTAAAAATATTATCATGATTAAATAAAGTTTTATTTGTGCAATTATACCACCTAAACTTATTAGCAATATTTTTTTTGAATTTGTATTTATTAATATGTTTGAATCTATCATTCCACCATATGGATGTAATGTTATTTTATTTACTTTAATATTATAATATTTAAAAATAATATAGTGACCAAGTTCATGAATTATTAAAATAATATATATGATTATCATTTCTTTTATATAACCAGCTAAAATAGATAGTAATAAAAATAAGTAAGTAAATATATTTATTTTAAATAAATTTTTCATAATTAATATATTCACCATTTTTTAAAAAGGTTAAATAAATATATTCATTTTTTGTTGTTCCAATTAAAACATCTTTTTCTATATAATCATATAAATTTATACTTAAGTTTTCTAAATTACTATACCAATAATCGACTCCATCTGTACCTTGTATAATTACTGTGTTACCTAATTTTTCTTTTTCTCCAATGTATACAACTATTCCTCCACATAATGATTTCATATTATAATTTTTTCCTACATTTAATTTTACTCCATTTAAATACTTTTCTTTATCTAAGTATGTAAATTTATCACTCATTACTACTTTTTCATCATATAAATCAAATGGTAAATATTTATTAATATATTTTTTATATATTTTATTAAAGAAAGTAAAGTTTATATTATTATTATAAACATTATTTTTAAACCATATTAAGTTTCTATCACTAAAATTACATATTATTGATATTGTTAAAAATAGTATTACACTTATTAAAAATCTTGTTATAAAACCTTTTATATATTTTTTTGCCATATAATCACCAGTAAATTATATGAAAAAAAGAATAAATTATATGTTATTCTCTATGATTTTTCTTTTTAAATTTAATTGCATATTTAGGTTATATAGTTTTTTTATTAATTCGAAGTATTCAAATTCATTAAAATATTCTTTATATTTTTTTTCTATGTTTAAAAGTATTCTATTTATTTCGTTAATCATCATGATACAATCTTCTTTTATTGCTACATTACTTTCTATTATAAGTTTTACGGTAATTTCTGATTTTTTTATTTCTTTTGTTATTTTTTTTATAAGTATTTTGTTAATTAATTTATTGTTAATAATATTTAGGTTAGTTATTTTTTTTCGTGGTTTAAATTTATATCCTTTTATGTTATCAATTTTATATTTTTTAAAATCATTATTTTTATTTAATACTTCTTTCATTTTTACCCTCTGACTATTTATTGTTTTTTGATAATTTTATTCTTTTTTGTTTTCTCCATTCATCTATTTTAGCATGATTTCCATTTAATAATATATCTGGAACTTTTAATCCTCTATATTCTCTTGGTTTTGTGTATACAGGATAATCGAACATATCATCTTCAAAACTTTCACTAATTAAACTTTCTTTATTTATAACTCCTTCAATTAATCTAATTACACTATCACTTATAACCATTGCTGGTAATTCTCCACCTGTTAGCACATAATCACCAATACTTATTTCTAAGTCAACTATTGATTTTATTCTTTCATCAAAGCCTTCATAATGACCACACAATAGTATTAAATGCTTGTATGTGCTAAATTCTTTTGCTATTTTTTCTGTGTATTTTTTTCCATTAGGTGTAAGCATAACTACTACTGAATCTTCTGTTCTTATACTATCAATTGCATCAAAAATAGGTTGGCACATTAGAACCATTCCTGCTCCACCACCATAAGGTGTATCATCCACTTGTTTATTGTTGCTAGTACTAAATTCTCTAAAATCAATTATTTCTACTTCAACCTTTTTCTTTTCTATAGCACGTTTTATAATTGATTCTTTTAAAAATCCTTCAAACATATTAGGAAAAAGTGTTAAAATACTTATTTTCATATTATCAATCCTTCTATATTTTGAACAATAATTTGTTTATTTTCTAAATCTACTTTTTTTATGTAATTAGCTTTTAAAGGTATATAATAATTCTTTTTATAATCTATTTTTAGTAAAGGGTTTATATCATTATTATAATCTTTTACTATTCCGTATACTGTATCATTTGATACAACATTTAATCCAATAAGATCACTTAATAAATATTCACTTTTTTTTAAATTTAATGATATTCTACTAACATATACTTTTTTTCCTACATATTTTAAAACATCATTAATATTATTTAAATTGTCTATTGTTATCATATCAAATACTTTATGAAATCTATAACTTGTTATAGTATGTTCTTCATTTTCTATTATTATTTTGTTTCCAACTTTAAATACTAAATCTTTTTTTTCAAAATCACTTAGTATTCTTAATTCACCTTTAATTCCATGAGTATTTACAATTTTTCCTACATATACTAAATCCATTATATCCCTCTTTTCTTATCTATTATAACATAACTTAATTCTTTCTTTAAACAAAATAATATAATTATTAAAATTAAATGATTATAATTATTTATATCAATTTTTTTATTTTTACTAGTATTTGGAACATTATTAATTTGTATATTTTCATTTAATAAATTTTTACTGGTTGTTTTATCTACTACAACTAAATTCGTTTCTTGTTTTGAAGTTAGAATTGTTTTATATAGTATCATTTTTTGATATAGTTTTTTATCATTTATTATTATTTCTTTATCTAAACCATCAATTTTATATTTACCAACCAATAGATTATCAAATATTATTTGACCGTTATTGTCAGAATATTTTTCACTTATTATTTTTTTATCTTTTATTAATTTTATTAAAATATTTGATATTTTTTTGTTTGTTGTTTTATTTAAAACAATTAATTCTATTTTACCTTTTATTATGTTGCTATAAAAATTTATATTTATGTGTTGTTCGTTATTGAAATTAAAATAATATTTTTCATAATCTATCTCGTAATTAATATCATTTTTTATTTCTTTTAAATAATATTTATATCCATATTTAATTGGAATATTAAATATATTTATTTTCCCACTTATGTCAGTATAATATTTATTTATGAAAATATCTTTATTTCCATTTTCTATATGCAATTCATATAAATGATTTTGTAGTGGAATATTAGATAGTTTATCTTTTTTTATAATTTCTATTGATCCTTTTTTTAGATTATTTTTTATATTTACAATTGCTTTATATTCATTATTTTTATTTATTTCAAAGTCAAATGTATTATTGTTAATATTATGATTTATATCTGTACTAACTTGTTTTATATAATATTTTCCTATATAAAGATTATTAATTAGTGTATTATTTTCATAAGAATTTATTGTTTTTATTAACTCATCTTTTTTATGAATTAAATTAGTTTCATTATCATAAATATTTTCTTTTGCATAAATTTTATAGTGAGAAAAATTTAGTGGAATGTATTTAAATTCTATGTTTTGTTTAGTTAAAAAATCATTTTCTCCAATAGAATTTATTTTTACATTGCCACTTATTTCTTCTTTATAATAATTTATATTTAAAATTTTTCCTAGTATATTGTCATCATTAAAAAATGTATTTTTATCTATTTTTATTTCTAATGGTGATTCATTGTAATAATAATTTTCATTTGTTTTAATTTCTTCTATTTGATAATTACTATATGGTAGATTATCTACTACTACGTATCCATCACTACTCTCATATATACAATCATTATTTTTATTACATATGTATTTATTTTGTATTGTGTCTTTTAATTTAATTTTTATTTTTGTGTTTTTTATTATTTTATTTGTTTTAGCATTAATAAAATTTATTTTTATTTTGTTTCCTGAACCTTCATCATTAATTATTTTTTTTATATCTTGTTCGTTTGGAACATTTATTTCTATGTTAGGTAATTTTCTTTTGTTGCTAGATGTATAAACATGTTCTATTATCCATACGCCATATGGTAATGTAAAGTCTAGTACACCATTTGAATTCATGATTATATTTCTTTTATATAAATTATTTGTTTTTTTATGATATATATTAAACATTAGGAAAGGTTCTGTACTTATGATTCCTATATTTGATCTTTCTAGGTGAATATTAGATTTAATTAATTCACTATATATATTTATTCTTGTTTGTAAATATGTGCCTGTATAAAATGATTTATATGAGTTATTTTCTTTATAACCTTTGCTTGCTTTTATTTCTTTTAAATAATAAAATGTATTTTTTTCTAATATATTTTCACTTTCTGCATATCCATTTTCATTAGTTTTTATAGTTGCTACATAATTTTTATTTGAATCTAATATTTCATATATTGCATTTTCTAAAGTTGCATCTCCTATTTTTGTTTTATCATTGTTATCTTTATCATAAATTTTAACTAGTAATTTTATTCCATTTACAACTATTTTGGTTTTTATTATTTCTATGTTATTTTCTTTTATAACTAAATTTGTTTCTCCATTTTTTTTACCAGTTATTATTAGATGATTGTTGTTATTTTGAATCTCTATTATATTGTCGTCATAATAGATATTTTCATCTAATATTTTTTTATTTAAATTTATTGTAATTGATTCTTTTAGAAATAAATCATATTCACTCTTAATATTTTCTCCTCTCACAATTTTTGGAAATATACCAATTAATAAAAATATAATACTGTACACTAAAATTTTTTTCATATTATTTCTCCTTTCACTTTATATTATTGTGAAAAAATTTGCTTTTCCTTTTTTTTATTGCATTTTTTTGAAAAAAAATTTATGTTTTTTACAAATATTATTTTTTTGTATCAAAATAGTTAATGATTATTAAAATTTGTATGTAAAATAGTGGTATACCTTTTGTAAAAGTGCTGTTATGTTTATGTAAATAAAAATTGATAGTTTTTTATTCTATCAATTCTTTAACTTATAAATTTATAAGTTGTTTTTCTGTTATATTAGTTAGTTTCATAATCTTTTCATTTGAAAATCCATCTAATTTAAGATTTCTAGCAATTTCAAATTGTTTTGCTTCTTGTCCTTTGTTCAAACTTTTCTCTCTTTTCATTCTCATGAAACTTTTCTTCATCAAACGCTGGAAATATTTCTCCATTTTCATATACCATTTTAAACATTCTTATCACTCCTTCTATATTTTCTTCTTTTATTTCTTTTCTTAATATTTCTATATTAGTCTCTACAAATATTAAATAGTTTTTTTCTATATTTGTTAATGTATTCTTGTTATAATATCTCTTTCTTAAATAGTCAAGATTTATTCTACTTGTATGTTTGGATACAAACTAAACATACTATTATTAACTAATAATTTTACACATATATTTAAATACCAACATTACTAACAAATATTCTTTTAAAAAAAGTATCATATAAAATATTTTTCATTAAAATTTTACTCCTTTCTAGAATCGTATATAAATATACTCTACACTTATATTATTGTGAAAAAATTTGCATTTCCTTTTTTTCTTTAATTTTTTAAAAAAATTTAAAAAAATATACCAATATAAAATATTGGCATATAAAATTTACAGATATATAAATTCTTACATTATTACTTTTGTTTATTTTTTGGTTTAATGACTAAAATGCTTTCTTTAATATTTTTTAAATTTTTTGCAATTTCATTAATCATTTTAATATTAATTTTATCATATAAATCCATATAATTATCAATAAACTTACCATATAAAATTATATTATCTTGTATATTGTTATTAACTAATTCTATATCGTCAAAGTGTAATATATAATTAGATTTATATACTTTTAATTTTCTTTCTAAAGTTTCTTCTTCTATAGAAATGCTATTTAATGTTTCTCTTATATATTTAATTAAAGTATCAGGATAATCTGTTTCAGTTGTAATACTAGCAATAATGAAATCTTTTGTAAATGTTTTATTAACATTAATACCATTTTGAATAACTTTTGATGATATTAATTTATCCTGTAAAAGACTAGTATTACCAAATAATATATTAAATAGTATAGATATATAACTGTTTAATTCTATATCAGATAAATTTAATTTTTTAAATATCTTTCTAGGTATTTTATAAGAAACACTTATTTTATTTGTATCTACATTCATTTCTTTTTCTTCATATTTTTTATCAACTTTGTTTACTTCATTTATTTCTTTATTATTAATGATAACATTTTTAAATTCTTTTTTGTTTTGGTTAGATTCAATAATTCCAATTGCTTCATATGGATTTACTTTTCCTGTAATTATAACAAACATATTATTTGGGTTATAAAATGTATCATAACAATCATATAGATTGTCTTTTGTTATTTTTTTTATATCATTAATTGTTCCACTTATTAAGTTTTTTCTATTATCGTTTATAAAAATATTTTTGTATGAACTATATGCTAATTCTGTATTAGGATTATTATCATACATTTTTATTTCTTCACTTATTATTCCTCTTTCATTATTAACTAATTCATTAGTGAAATATGGTGTTTGTACGTAATCTAATAAATAATTTAAATTTTCTTTAAAATATGTAGATGAATGTACTTCATAACAAGTTAAGTCATATGTTGTAAATGCGTTCACACTACTTCCTAATTTAGAAAAATAATCAAATGCTGTTCCATCTTCCATATTAAACATTAAATGTTCTAAATAGTGAGCAATACCATTTGGTACTTTTTTAAATGATTTTTCAGTTGAGGTTTTAAATTCTGTATTTATTGAACCAAATTTAGTTGTGAATGTAATATAAAAGTTTTTTTGGTAAACATTTGGAACTATATATACTTCTAATCCATTGTTTAATTTTTCATAATATAAAGTTTCATTAGTTTTATTAATTTTTATTTCTTTCATTTTCACCATCTCTTACACACAAAATTGTATTTAATTTTATTTTTTTTGCAAATTCTATTATATCTTTTTTAGAAACACTGTTATATTTATTAATTCTAGTTTCTAATTTTTCTAGTCCAAATAAATTTTCAAATACATAATTGTCTACTATTCTACCTGGTACATCTAATGACATATTAAGTGTAGTTGTAATTAATTTTTTTGCATTATCAATTTCTTCTTCTGTTATATTTCCTTTTACCATATCATTTAGTGCTTGCTTCATTAATTTTATTGCAACAGTTTCATTTTCTGTTGAAACTGCTGTATGAAGTATTAATAAATTATCAAATTTTTGATATAAACTGACACAATTATAGCAAAGAGAATTTTCATTTCTTAGTCTGTTATATAATTTTGTTTCAAGTGATCCTCCACCTAATATCATATTATAGACGTGAGCAACATAATTTTTTTCATATTCTGTCATATTGTTTACATTAAGTCCCATACATATATTTTCTTGACTAAATGGATAATATTCATATATTTTTTGAGGCTTTTTTAATGATTTATTTTTTATATTATAATAAACTTTATGTGATTTTAATATATTTATTTTAAAATTATTTTTTATAATAGTAGATACTTTATCCATATCAATATCACCTATTATATAAATATCTATATAATCGTGTTTTAACATTTCTTTATAGTATTCATATAAATTACTATTAGTAATTAAATATAAATCTTCTATATAACCATTAATGTTAATTCTACTTTCTGTATCTTTACACATTTTACTTAGAAGTTTACTAATTGAGTAATTTTTTGGATCTTCAACTATTGAATCTATATCTTTTCTTATTCTTTCTTTAACATAATTAAAAGTTGTTATATCAAATTCGTTATCATTTACATTGGGATTTAGTATTGCTGCAATTGGAAATTTTATAAAATTATCTAGTTTTTCATTTACTAAATTAGGATTTATAAAATCAAAACAAAAACTAGTAAGTACACTACTTCCTACTCTATTTGTGATTCCATAAAAATATGCATTATATAAGTTTTCTAATTCTATAGACATTTTGCATCTTGTATTATATTTTTTAGTATTTTCAACTATCATTTCTGTTAAAAAACTTCTTTTTGTAATATCTTCTTTTATTATATTATTTCTAAATATTATTTCCATATGACATGTTTTAAATTTATCAGTTTTTATTGTATGTATATTATAAGTATTAGTTTTAAATGTTTTATATATCATAATGCACCTCTTTTATATTATGTGTAAACATAATAAATTTATAATTAAATTATATCATAATTGTTGATATAATTATATTAGGAGTGTGATATTATGTCTATTCATATAAGCGCAAAAAAAGATAGTATTAGTGATGTTGTTTTGATGCCTGGTGATCCTTTGCGCGCTAAATATATTGCTGAAACTTTTTTAGATGATGTAATTCAAATTAATGAAATTAGAAATATGTTAGGTTATACTGGTTATTATAAAGGAAGAAGAATAACCGTTATGGGAAGTGGTATGGGTATTCCTAGTATTGGTATTTATTCATATGAGTTATATAATGATTATGATGTAAAGAAAATTATTAGAATTGGAACTGGTGGTAGTTTAGATAAAAATGTTAAGGTCAATGATATTGTACTTGCAGGAGCTAGCTACTCTCCATCGAGTTTTGCATATGTTTGGGGAAAAGATATCAGAAATGTAATTAATAGTAGTGAAGAATTAAATAATAAAATTATTAATGCTAGCAAAAAATTAAAAACAAAATTAATTACTGGTACTATTCTTACTGCAGATGTTTTTACAGTATATGCAAATATCGACCATATCTTAAAAAATGTACCAACACATATTAAATTATTATGTAATGAAATGGAAGCATTTGGATTGTTTCATGTTGCGGAATTATGTGGCAAAGAAGCAACTGCATTAGTTAGTATCGTAGATAGTCCTTTTGAAAAAACCATGTTAAGTACAGAAGATAAAGAAAAAAAATTAAATGATATGATAATTTTAGCTCTTGAAAGCATATTATAATTGTAATATACTAAAATTTATTAAGGAGATGATATTATTATGTTGCCTTTTGGTTATAATCCTGAAAATTATGGTGGTAAAGTTTGGTGGAATGAAGAAAATCCAGAAATGTAAGAAAAATGGGAAACTCAAGAAGAATATGATAAATTTAAAGAAAATGGCGGAACTTGGTTAGAATACGTAGAGTATCGTAAAAGTATTAAAAAATTGCAAAAAAAATTGTGATTTTTTTTAATATAAATCACATTTTACTTTTTTAAGTGCCATTTTGAGCTGGCATCACTCACTTTATCAAGTACCATTTTGAGCTGGCATCACTCGCTTTTTTTATATTATATGCAATCATAAAATTTTAATTTCTAATTGCATTGATAATGTATCATATAATTAAATAATTGTAAATAATATATAAACTATTTATTTAAGAATATATAATTTATATATTTAACTTTGGGTCTTTCTTTAACGGAATATACTTTAAAACTTTTACTATTCCTTTTTCATTTCCAAATGTATTACTTTCAGATTTGCCAACACATACTGGAACATTTTTTCCTGCTAAAGCCAATTCTTTTTTTCTCTTGCATTGTCAGATATTTATTTTTTTTCTTAGATTTTCTCCTTTTATCAATTATTTATAATTTCAAATCTTATTCCAAGCACACCATATTTTTTTTGCTTTTCTTTTGTATAAAATTTTTCTAAATCTTCTAACAATTTTTCTTTACTCATATTTTTATCAGATAAAATACTTATATCAAAATCATTAAACATCTCTACAAAACTATTATATCTTAATAATCCAATTACTTTAACATCAAAAGATTCATCTAAATTAGGTTCTTTTAAAAATTTAATTTTATCACCTAATTTAATACTTTGTCTTTTTTCATCATATAATCTTATTTCTATTCTCTTTGTTCCATTTAAAATATAATTAAAATATTCTGGTTGTAATTTCATAACATGTATCATAATTATTCCTCTATTCTGTTATATTATTATTTTCATCAAAATTAAATTGTACTTGTTTTCTACTTGCTAAAAAATCACACATATGAACAAATTTTTCTGTAACAGATTTTGGAATAGGTAAAACTATATCAGAATAATTATTTGTATTAAATCTTCCCATATGACTTGCAACATTATTCTTTATTTCTAATCTTTCTTCTTCTGTTAAAGATAATTTGTCTTTTATATTTTCTAATAATTCACCAATTAATAATGGATGTTCAAATACACTATATTTAGATTCTGTAAAACCATGTTTTAAACCATCATGAATTAATAAACTAATAATAATTATATCTTTTGTATGATTATCAAATTTATATATATCAAATAAATTATGTGCTAAACAAACAGCAGCCTTAACATGTCTAACTAATCCTTGTTCTCCTAAAGCATATTTAGGATGATATTTTCCAGTAGAAGCAGCTTGTACTCTATAAAAATAATCTGGTAAATTATTTAATATTATTTTTGCATTTTCTTTTAATCTTTCATCTTGTATATAATCTAATTCCACATTAAATATATCACTTTTCATAAATACCTCACTTATTTGTTTTTAAAACTTGTAAAAATGCTTCTGGTGGTATTTCTACATTACCTACCATTTTCATTCTTTTCTTTCCTTCTTTTTGTTTTTCTAGTAATTTTCTCTTTCTAGATATATCTCCACCATAACATTTAGCTAATACATTTTTTTTCATAGCGCTAATATTTTCTCTTGCAATAACTTTAGATCCAATACTTGCTTGTATAGGAACTTGAAATAATTGTCTTGGAATTATTTTTTTTAAATTTTCAACAGTTTCTTTTCCTCTGTTATAAGCAACATCTTTATGTACTATACTTGATAATGCATCAACAATTTCTCCATTTATTAATATATCCATTTTCACTAAATCACTTTGTTTATAATCAGATAATTCATAATCAAATGAAGCATAACCTTTAGTATATGATTTTAATTTATCGAAGAAATCATATACTATTTCTGAAAGTGGTAATTCATAATGAATATTAACCCTTGTTTTATCTATATATTCTAAATTTTTATAAATTCCTCTTTTTTCACTACATAAATCCATAATTGGTCCAATATATTCACTAGGTACAAATATACTTGCACTAACAAAAGGTTCTTTTATACATTCAATATTTACTTTATCTGGCATTTCATTAGGAGCATGTATAAGTACTTTTTCTTTATTAGTTTTTATAACTTCATAAACAACACTTGGACTAGTGGCAATGATATCTATCCCAAACTCTCTTTCAATTCTTTCTTCAATTATTTCCATATGTAATAATCCTAAGAAACCTACTCTAAATCCAAATCCTAATGCTATACTTGTTACAGGTTCATAAGTAAGTGCAGCATCATTTAATTTTAATTTTTCTAGTGCTTCACGTAAACTTTCAAATTTATTTGGTTCGATTGGAAATAATCCACTATATACCATAGGTTTCATTGGTTTATAGCCGTCAAGAGGGAATTCAGCTGGATTATCATCTAATGTAATTGTATCTCCTACATTAACGTCGTCAATACTTTTTATTGATGCGTTTATCCAACCTACTTGTCCGCTAGAAAGTTCATTTAATTTTTTTTCTTTTGGTGTATTAACACCTAATTCAACTACTTCGTAAACAGCATTAGTTGCCATAAATCTAATTTTATCTTTTAATTTTATTTTACCTGTTTCTAATTTAACAGATAATATTACTCCTCTATAAGGGTCAAAATATGAATCAAATATTAAAGCTTTAGTTGGTGATGCGATATCAATTTTAGGTGCTGGAATAACCTCAATTATTTTATCCAATAGTTTATCTACACCTTCTCCTGTTTTACCACTACATAAAACTATATCTTCTTTTTTAAATCCTAAAACATCTATAAGTTCATTTGATACTTTTTCTATATTAGCATTAGGTAAATCTATTTTATTTATAACTGGAATAATAGTTAAATCATTGTTTAGTGCTAAATATAGATTTGCTAATGTTTGAGCTTCTATACCTTGTGCTGCATCGACTATTAAAAGTGCTCCATCACATGCTTTTAGACTACGTGATACTTCATAAGAAAAATCTACATGTCCTGGGGTATCTATTAAATGCAATGTATATTCTTCATTTTTATATTTATAGTGTAATTCAACTGCATTTAATTTTATAGTAATTCCACGTTCTCTTTCTATATCCATAGAATCTAGTAATTGATCTTTCATATCATGTTTATCTACACTATGCGTTAATTCTAATATTCTATCTGCAAGAGTACTTTTACCATGGTCTATATGTGCAATTATAGAAAAATTTCTAATTTTATTATTCATTTTATCATCACCCGACTACTAACTATTTTATCATATAATTTAAAAAACACATAGAATTTATTTATGTGTTCTTATTATCCTTTTTTAAAACTTTAACTTTAGTTTCTTCTTTACTATCATCATATTTTTTTATTAAATCATTTATTATTTTTCTATATTCTTTTAATTCGTCAATATAAGAATACTCACTTTTTTCTATGAAATTCTTCTCAATAGTTTTCTTTATTTCATGTGTATATACATTATCCTTTAATAACGCTTTTTCTATTTCATTTACTTTATCATCAATTTGTTTGTCTATTTCTTTTTCTGATTTTCGATTTTTATGCAATTCTTTAAGCACCATTACAGCAATAGACATAACTACACTAAAATCTGTTATGGTTAGAAAAAAAATTAGTATTTTTCCTAGTAAATAAGTGGAGTCAGCCACTAAAGTACTTGCAAAAACCATAAACGCAGCTGAAATCATAAGTATGATTACTGGAATTAAAATTGTTATAAATTTTAATTCCTTTTTATCTTTCTTTTGTTCTGCCAAATCTACTAAGTCAAATTTTAATTTCTCATAATACCTTTTCTTATTTTTCATGTTAATTCCACTCCTTTGTGGAGTAGTATTATATCATTTTGTCTCATAAAGGTCAATTCCATAGTCATGACTAACATCTAATGGTACTTTTAATTTAACAACATTTTTCATTATGTCACTAACTAATTCTTCTAATTCTTCTTTTTCTTCTTTAACCACATCAAATATTAATTCATCATGTATTTGTAATAACATTTTACTATTTAATTTACGTTTTGTTATTTCTTTATCAATATTTACCATAGCCATCTTTATAATATCAGCACTAGTTCCTTGTATTGGAGTATTAAGTGCAATTCTTTCTCCACTCATACGTACCATGTAATTTGGATTATTCAATTCCTCTATTACTCTTTTTCTTTTAAATAGTGTTCTTACACTACCATCTTCTTTAGCTTCTTTAACTATATTATCCATATAATTTTTAACACCTGGATATAATTCATAATATTTATCTATAAATTTTTTAGCATCAATTATGCTTAGTCCTATATTTTCTCCTAAGCCAAATCCGCTTATACCGTAAACTATACCAAATATAACAGCCTTTGCAGTATGTCTCATTATTTTAGTGACATCTTCTTTAGGAACACCAAATATATCACTAGCAACAAATGTATGAATATCTTCACCATTTACAAATGCACTTATTAATTCTTTTGAATCGCTTATATGTGCTAATATTCTTAATTCTATTTGACTATAGTCAGCACTTAAAAACATATCATTTTCAGGTAAAAATGCTTTTCTTATAAGTCTTCCCAACTCGTCTTTTGCTGGTAAATTTTGTAAATTAGGTTCCGTACTAGAAAGTCTTCCAGTTCTAGTTAATGTTTGTTTATAAATAGTATGTATCTTACCATCTTCCATTATATAATTCTTTAATCCCTCAACATAAGTACCTTGTAATTTAGTTAAATTTCTATATTCTTGAATTAATGGAACTATCGGATGGTCATTCATTATTTTTTCTAATACTTTACTATCTGTAGAATAACCAGTTTTAGTTTTCTTAGCATGTTTTAATCCTAACTTCTCAAACAATATACTTCCTAATTGTTTAGAACTAGATATATTAAATTCTTCTCCTGCAGCAATATATATATCTTGAGTTAATTTATTTATTTTACTTGTTAATTCAACACTCATTTTATCTAATATATTTTTATCACATTTAATTCCATTAAATTCCATTTTAGTAAGTACATTAATTAAAGGCATTTCAACATTAGCAAACAAATCATACATATCTTCTAACTTTAATTTCTTTATATATTCATCTCTAATATCATTAATATATTTAGCTTTTCTAACTACATTATATTCTAAATTACCACCTTTTTTATAAAAGTCATATAATTCATCTATATTAATACCATCATTTTTCATTAATATACCTAAATCTTCTCTATAATTATAGTTTAATAAATCTGCTACTATTAAATGATCATATATAGTATTATCAATAATATATCCTACTAAACAATTATTCTTTTTTAAATCAAATGTATATTTTATACTATCTTTAATATATTTTAATACATCATTAATCATATCTTTTTTTACAAAGAATAAATTATCTTTATCATATAATCCCATACCTAGTATATTACCAAAATGATAATTAAATTTATCACATTCAATGTAATAACTAATTATATTATCTTTATTTATTTCATTAACATTATTTAATATTTTATATTCTATGTTTACTTCTATTTCTTTCTTTTCAAATTTTTTCATAAAACTATAAAATTCTAATTCTTCAAATATATTAGATAATTCACTAGTTTTTTCTCCACTATATTTCATATCTTCTAATGTATCACTTATTGGTACATCTAAGTATATAGTTGCAATTTTTTTTGAAAAGAATGCACTTTCTTTATCATTAACTAATTTTTCTTTTAATTTACCACTAATATCATCTATATGATCATATAAGTTTTCAATAGTATCATATTCTCTAATTAATTTAATTGCTGTTTTTTCTCCTATTCCTTTTACTCCTGGAATATTATCACTAGCATCTCCCATTAGTGCTTTTAAATCAATAATTCTTATAGGGGCAAAACCATATTCTTCTTTAAAACTATTTACATTGTACCTAATATAATCTTTTGATTTCAAACATTTTACTTCTATTTCTTCATTTATTAATTGTAATAAATCTTTATCACTAGAAACGATTAAAGCTTCAAAATCTGGATCTATATACGCTCTTTTAGATAATGTTCCAATTATATCATCAGCTTCATAATTTTCTATTTCATAATGTTTTATCCCCATAGCATCTAATATTTTTTTAGCAACAGGCATTTGCATTTTTAATTCATCAGGAGTTTTATTTCTACCATCTTTATATTCTTTATATAAATCTTTTCTAAAATTTTTACCTATATCAAATGCAACTGCTATATGAGTTGGCTTTTCTTCATCTATTATTTTATTCATCATGTTTACAAAGCCATATAATGCATTAGTATAAAATCCTTTACTATTTTTCATTAAATTACCACTGTATGCAGTTGCATAGTAACTTCTAAACATTAAATTATTTCCATCTATTAGTATTATTTTTTTCACTTTTACCACCTACTAATATTTTACTATAATAATAGTATTTTACAAAGAGTTTTATATAATCTTACATTTTTTCTATAACAAATTTGATTTTTGTTATTACGTTTTATTTGGAATAATCATAAAAAAAATTAAATGGAGATAAATAATTACACTAAAATTATTTATAAGTTTCTTTTGTGAATATTTTCTTCGTCTAAAGGTTCTTTGTAAATAGATTTGTATAATTCAATAGGATCGTTATATAAAGTTTCTGATTTTTTGTGAATTTCCCAATCATTACAATACCTTGAATCCAAAATTTCTATAGGAGTTTTAAATGGGTAGTGTTCTTTTATAAAATCAGAATATATAATCATATGTGTGTTGGAATGATATAAAATTAAAACATCTTCATTCATAAAACTGATACACTTACCACCTAATGCGGGTTTTGTCCTTCTTCCATATTTTCCAACATATTTACTTTCCTTTAAAAATTTCATAAAATCAATATAATCTTTTTCTAACTCTTGTTCTGTTATAGGAATACATCTTTTACCACCAAAACTGTCTCTGCTTTTTAAGAAAAACTTGTTATTATATATAATTAAACGATGTATATCATTAACACCACTATAATCAAGTTGGCCTTCTTCTACATCAAATGCTTTACCATTAAAAAAGTACGAAAGTCTTTTTAAACTATCAGCTAATTCTTTACTAGCAGGTTTTGGTCCTTTTTTTAAAAATAATTGTCCTTGTATATATATTTTTTGCATAAAATCACATCCATAGTAATGATAATAACATAATTTATATTACTTTTCAATAAATATAAGGGTAGTATGATAACTAATTTAATAATTATAACATTTTTTAAATAAAAAGACTATTAACAAAATTTATTTGTCAACAGTCTGAATACTTGTCTTACGACACGTTTATTTTATATTCTCTTTATATTCTTTTGTTCTTTGATCTAATTCTTTGAATAAATTATCTACATCTTCTTCACTTTGTATTCGTGCACCACTTGCAAATATATGTCCTCCACCATTATATTTTTGTGCAACATCATTTATTATTGGACCTCTACTTCTTATATTTATTTTATGAATGTTATTTTTTTCATCATAACTAGAGAAAGCCCAGCAATAAAGTTCTTTTATAAAATTAAAATTGTTTATCATGTTGCTAGCTGATGATGAATCTACTTTAAACTCATCTATTATTTTTTTATCTATTTTTATGTATCCAAAGTTATTTTCTGTAATTGTCATATTTAATGTTATATATGATTGAAACTTTACTTCGTTAATTGACCTTGTATACAAGTTATTATACAATTCTGACATATTTAGATTATAATCCTCTAATAGATTAGTTATTAACTTGAATGTTTTTGGACTTGTATAACTTAATAAAAATCTATCACTATCTGCAACTATACCTAAAAATAAATTTGAAGCAATGTTTTGATTTATTTTTAATTTGCTGTTATATAATAATTCTGTAATTAGTTCACATGTACTTGATGCATGTTCATTTACTAATTCTATATTTGCTATATCTTCTACACTTGGATGATGATCTATTCTTATTACACAATCATAGTTATCATAATTTATGCCATCAATTCTTGATTTATTTGGTACATCTAATACGATTAACAAAGGTTTTGTTAATATGTTATCATCAATTCTATCTAATTCTCCAAAGTATTTAAATTTTGAAACACTATTTCCAACTGCATATACATTTTTTTTTGGATATGTAAGCTTAATTGAATCTCTTAATGCAATTTCACTAGCAAGGGCATCAGGATCTGGTCCTCTATGTCTTGCTATTACAATTTCATTATATTCTTTTATTTTTTTTGCTATTTGTTTTATGTTATTAAACATTATTCACCTATTTTATTAATTCGTATGTGTCAGTTGCTATCATTAATTCTTCGTTTGTTGGAACAACATATACTGGTACTTTTGAATCTTCTGTACTTATTATTCCTTCGCTTATATCTTTAAATCCTGCAATAGTATTATTTATTTCTTTATTAAGTTTAATTCCTAAACATTCTAATTTATTTAGTACATCTTCTCTAAAGCTTATTGCATTTTCTCCTAATCCAGCAGTAAATACTAATGCGTCTACGTTTCCATTTAACTCTACATAGTAGTTTGCAATATAATTTACTATTCTATTTACATACATTTCATTTGCAAGTACTGCAAGTTCGTTTCCTTCTTCCATAGCATTTTCAATATCTCTATGGTCACTACTAACACCACTTATTCCTAGCAATCCACTTTGTTTATTTAATGAATTGTCAACTTCTTTTAAACTCATATTTGATTCTTTCATAACATACGGAATTAATGAATAATCAATATCTCCTGAACGTGTGCCCATCATTATACCAGCATTTGGTGTGAATCCCATAGTTGTATCAAAACTTTTTCCATCTTTAACAGCACATAATGAACCACCTGAACCAACATGACATATAATTAAATTTACATTGTCTTTTCCTAATTTTTCTTTCATAGTTTTTGTAATAAATTTATGACTTGTTCCATGGAAACCATATTTACGTACTTTATAATCAGTATACCAACTATATGGAACACTATATAAATATTGTTCTTTTTTCATTGTTTGATGAAATGCTGTATCAAAAACTCCTATATTTGGTGTAGTTGGTAATGCTTCCATGAATGCTTTTACACCAATTAAATTTGCTGGATTATGTAATGGTGCTAATGGAATTAAATCTTCTACAGTACTAATTACTTCATCATTTATAATAACTGAATCTGTATATTTTTCTCCACCATGAACTAATCTATGTCCCACTCCATCTAATTCTTCTAAAGATGTTATAACTTTATTATCAATTAATTCTTTTATTAAAATTTTAACTGCTTCATCATGATTTTGAACACTAGCAACTTTTTTTGTTTTTTCTCCATTCATTTTAATAGAATAGAAACTATCTTCTAATCCTATTTTTTCGAAATATCCTCCTATTAATTCTTTTCCTTCAGGCATTAGAAATAAAGTAAACTTTAATGAACTACTACCTGCATTTACACTTAATATTTTCATTTAAATCACCCTTCTTTTGTTATTATACATTAATTATTTTTAAAATACAATTTATTTAAAGAAAAAATACGCTATTTAACGTATTTATGAGTTTTATAAGGTATTAAATTTGCTAATTCTATTTCAATAATTATTTGATCTATTAAGAAGTCTATTCTAATATTAATCCCTTCTTTCGATATTATTTTATATCTTAGAAATTCTTATTTCAATAGATTCGACAAAACATTACTTTATTTGCCAATATTCGAGTATTGTATCCGCAATGTTATTACCTATTTTTTCTTTATTTTCCATTATCCATTTAGCATCATTTAAATAATCATGATGTGCTACTTCTATTAGTATTCCACATGGAGTATATGATGGATTAACTTCTGCTAATGAGCCGTTTGCATATTTTACTCCTCTATTTGCTAATTCATCTTCTTTGTTATAATAAATATTAAATAAATTATTTTGTAAATTTTGTGCTAAAGAGTATGTATTTGATGTTTCATTATGTACCCAAGTTTCTATTCCATATGACTTATGTTCTTCACTAGCATTTGAGTGTATTGCTAAATGTAGGTCAACTCCTAAGTAAGTACTATCTTGAGTCCATCTATTTATGTCACCAAATTCATTTCTATATGTTTTAACTCCATAACTATTTAATCTTTTTTCTATGTAATTTGTTAAATCATTCATTTCTTTTTTTTCATTTGTATAACCTACTTCAGATACTCCTAAATTATTATTTTGATTAGAAGCTGATAGGTATACTTTGTATGTATTTTTATTACCTGTTTTAAAATTAAATTCACTAATAGATGAATTATTTTTCTTTTCTTCTATTGCTATTGCTTTTATTAGAGTATCATTATTTATTGTTATTTCATTATTATATAAAGTACTTGATTCATTTGGTTCAGTACCATCTGTTGTATAATATATTTTTGCAATTTTATCATTATTTAATAATTTTATCTTTGTACCTTTTTTTATATAATCTGTTTTGTAATTTGTATAAACCGGTTTTAATGTCTCTTTAGAATTAATAGTAAATTCTATTTCTTTTGTTTTTGAATAATCTATGTAATCAAAATATGATGCTGTTATTTTTACTTTATAACTTGATTTCTTATCAAATAAATTACTAGATAATATTACATTTTTTTCTTTTATTTCTTTTCTTCTTATTAATTTGTTATCTCTATATAATTCTAATAAGTAATTGCTAGCATTATCTCCACCAGTAAATGATATTGGTACATCATTATAATCCATCATATCTCCATTATTTGGATTAGTAAATGTTATATCAGAAATTGGACTCATTAAATTATATATTTTAAGAGTTGCTATTACCATAGAATCTTCAACTATTTCTAATGTATAATAACAGGATTCATCTTTAAATAAGTTATTTTTTATTGTATATGTTTCATCTTTTATATCAATTTGTTCTTGTAGTATATCATTTTTATTAATATTTAATTTATAATTTTTATTTTTATAATCTCCTACAAAATCTAATATATAATCATTATTATTATCCATTACAATTAAATTAGTATCACTAAAAGATAATTCGTTCCATATAAATGTATATGGTTCTTTTATGCTTTTTTTATTTCCATCTTTATCATATGCGATTACTATTATTTTATATGATTCATTATAATTTAAATCACTTAATTTAATTGTTGCACTGTTATATTTTGTGTTTTCTTTGTATATTATTTTATTATCATTATCATATACTAATATTTCATAATTAGTTGCTACTTTTACTTTTTCATAGTATACATAATAATTTAAACCAATATTATTTACATTTATAAATTTAAAATTAGTTAGAAAATTACTATTATTTGTTATGAAAAATGCTACTGTAAATGTTGCTACTATAAAAAATATTATTAGTGATATTATAGTAATTATTATTCTTTTCACACTACCAACTCCGTAATTATTTTATTAATTTGTTAAATCTATTTTTTATATTCTCTTTTATTCTTTTTGTTTCTTTTTTATTAATTATATATTCATTATCTATTAAATCTATTATGTCTTGTTCTTTAACGTTATTTGGTAATATATTTTTATTGATTTCTATTATTTTATTTGTTTTTCTATCTTCTAGCCTTACAATATTATCTATTATAATTTCTACTGTATACATTGTTATTCTCCATCTATATTAGTTTTTATTGTTTCAAATGTTATGTTATTTCCATCAGATGTTAATTTTATTGTACCATCTAAGTCTGTTCTATATATTTTTATATTTTTTGCATTTAATTTATCTAAAGTAATTTGTTTAGGATGTTTATATATATTATTTTTACCTACTTCTATTATTGCATATTTTGGATTTACTTTATCTAAAAAATCATTTGTTGTACTATATTCTGATCCATGGTGTCCTATTTTTAATACATCACTTTCTATATCTTTCTTAAGTAATTTTTTTTCTACTTTACTAGTTGCATCTCCTGTAAATAAAAATTTATTATTAAAATATGTTAATTTTAAAACTATAGAGTTATTATTTAAATCTTTTTCATTTGTTCCAGTATATAATACTTTTAATTTTATATTACCATAGTTAAATTCTTCATCTATTTTTGGAACTGTTATTTTATAATTTTTATTTTCTATGCTATTTAAAACACTTTCAAATGTTTTTGAGGTTGATGTTGCATTAGGCATTAGAATTGTATCTATATCATATTCATCGATTATATTATCTAGTCCACCAATGTGATCTTCATGTGGATGAGTTCCAACTACCATGTTTAATTTATTTATATTTAAATCTTTTTTTAAATAATTTACTAAATTTTCACCATCTTCATTGTTTCCAGCATCAATTAAAATATTATAATTATTTTCTTTTATTAAAATTGAATCAGCTTGTCCTACATCAAAATAATATATTTCTAATTTATTAACATCATCATTTTCTGTTTGTTTCATTGCATAAGATGTATTATCTTTTTTAATTAATTCTTTATTAGTATAAAATATTCCTATTAAAACTATTAGTATAAGTATTATTTTATTTAGCAATTTATTTATTTTTTTATTATTCATATTATCTACCCTATAAAAGTATAACATATTTTTATTGTTAAAAAAAACTTTATTTTTGTTTATAAAGCTTTTTTGTTTTAATATCAATTAATTTATCTTGAGTTTCTTCTAATATTTTTTTTAATGATTTTAATAAATCTATATTGGTAGTTTCAAAAGTTTTTCCATTTCTATACTTTATTTTTAATTTATTATCTTTATATGAATATTCATCTACTAATTCTTTATTATTGTTTAAAAAATCATCTGCTATCATTACTAATGTATCTTTATTATTAGATGTTTTTAAATTTTTTGAAAAGCAGTATAAAGAAGTTTGATTTGTTGGTACTTCGTTAAATAATTCTGCTCCAGATTTCATATCTGAATTTAAAATTATTAAATTATCTATTTTATCTTCATTATATAAATCAAATACATTTTCATCTATTTTATTACTTAAATATTGTTTTATTTCATCATATTCTATTTTTTCTTTGAAGCTTTCTAATAAATTTCTTATTTCACTATCAATATAATTTGTTGGAATGTTTAATTCTATTACTTTATCATCCTGTAAAAATATATCAGTCATATCCATTTCAAATCCATTTGTGTTATAAGTTTTATAATTTATTTCTTTTATTTGATAATATTCAATAAAAACATAAACTAAATGCAAATATACCTCATTAATGTCTTTATATTTTTTTAATAAATATGACATGTATTTTTCAAATTTTTTTATAAAATGTTTTTTATTTATTGCTTCTATTTTTAAATCAAATATACTTTTATTATTTCTTTTTAAAATTGTATTTAATGTAATTTTATTTATGTGATTTAAAACATATACTATATCTTTTTCGTTCATAAATAAACCTCCCTGTATATTTATTGTATCATATAATAATTGGTTTAGTTATAAAATTTAATATTTCTTATATATTGTTTTAATACTATACATGAATATAAAATTATTGTATAATTATAAAATAGGAATGATTATATGAAGAAAATATTAAAAAAATTTAAAAAATTAGATTTAAAGTTTAGAATAATGTTTTATATTATTAGTATTTTATATTTAGTTTCTATTGTTTTTATAAGTCAAGGGTTATTGCTTCTTAAAAATATTGAAACTAGTTTAAGAATATTATTTTTGGTTATTATATATTTAAGTTATTTTATATATTTATTTGTTAGTATATTATTATTGTTTAGCAAAAGAAATAAGAGTTATATTGTAAATAGTATATTTATTACTATAATTAGTATTATTTTTATAGTAGCTAGTGTTTATCTTAATAAAACTTATAATATTGTTGATAGAATGAATAAAGATGTTGTAATGTATAGCAGTAGCTTAGTTGTTATGAAAGATACTGAGTTTAAAAATAGTAGTAGTTTTATTGTTGGTATGATTAGTGATGAAAATGATATTGAAGGTAATATACTTGCAAATAAATTAATTGATAAAAAGAAATTGGATAAAATTGATATTAAGTATTATGATAATTATTTGGAAATGCTTGGAGATTTATATAATAAAAGTATTAATGGTATTTTAGTTAGTAGTGGTTATGTTGTTAGTTTTTCTGGATATGATAATTATAATAATATTGGAAGTGAAACTAAAATTGTATATACTTATAAAGAAAAAAGAAAAAATATTAGTTTAAATACTGGTAGTGGTAAGAAGTTAACTGAGCCTTTTACTATTTTGCTACTCGGTGTTGATTCTGAGGTTGATGGTTTAAAAGCTAATCAAGCATTTAATGGTGATACTATGATGATGATAACTTTTAATCCCACTACTCTTAATACTACTGTATTTAGTATTCCACGAGACACTTACGCTCCTATTGCTTGTAATGGTAAGAGAAGTAATAAAATAAATTCTAGTGCCGCAGGTGGTACTACTTGTGTTATAAATACTTTAAAAGATTTAACTGGTATTGATATAGATTATTATGTTAAGATTAATTTTAAAGGTGTAGTTGATTTGGTTGAAGCTTTGGATGGAATTGAGGTCGATGTTCCAGTTGATTTCTGTGAACAAGATTCTAATAGAGAATTTGGAGAACATGAAATATGTCTTAAAAAAGGAGTTCAAACTTTAAATGGTGAAGCAGCGTTAGCGTTATCTCGTCATAGACATTCTTTACCTCTTGGTGATTTTCAAAGAGTTCAACATCAGCAATTAGTTGTTGAGGCAATGGCTAAAAAAGTAAAAAATATAAGAAGCGTTAATAAATTTTATGAAGTACTAGATGCAATTAGTAAAAATATTGAAACTAATGTTAGTACTGATGAAATGTTAAATTTATATAATGTTGGTAAAAAGATGCTTTTGGAAAATGATACTAATATTAATATAGAAAAAACTTATTTAACAGGATATGATTTAACAATGTTAATTCCTGGGTTGGGTAATGTTTATACTTTCCAATATTATCCTGAGAGTTTAAATGAAATAGTTAAGGCTATGAAAGTTAATTTAGGATTAGAAGAACCTACTATGATTAAAACGTTTAATTTTAGTGCTAATTATACTTATGAAGTTCCTGTTATTGGTAAACAATATTATAGTGTTAAGAGAAATGAGGCTTTGCCTAGTTTTGTTGGAAGTAGTTTAGAATATTTAAATACTTGGGCTAATGCAAGAGGTATAACGGTAAATACTAATTATATAACTGATGGTATGGATGGCTATGATGATAGTAAAAATGGAATTATTACAAGTCAAAGTGTTAGCAAAGGTACATTAGTAAGCGAAGTTAAAAGTATTACTGTTAGTGTAATAAAAGTTAATAGTAAAAATAATTCTACTAATGAAGATGAAAATGTAGTTAATATTATTGATGAAAATTCTTCTGATAAAAATACTGATTCTAACAATACTGAGTCAGATAGTAATAATAGCGATAATGAGGAAAATGTTGAAATACCTAAAAATGAAAATATTGATAATTCTTCTATTGATGGCGAAAATTAAAGAGACTTTTGTGAAAGTCTCTTTTTTATATTTTCTTTAAATCAGTTTCTTGATCTTCTTTTTTCTCAGTTTTTTCTTCTTTACTAATTTTTTCTATTTTTTTTATTTCATTTTTATTGATTGCTTTTTCTTCTTTTTTTAACATAGTTGGTTTTGATGTTTGTTTAATTAGTGAATCTTTTATTTCAGAAACATCTTTGAATAATTTTAGAACTAAAAGTAATAATTCAAAAGCTAAACGTGCTAATATGTTTCCAAATACTAATGTACCAATAAATTCAAAAAAATTTGTTGTTATATAAGAAAATGATGCTAATGTTATTGCTATTGCAACAATTAAATATAAAACTCTAAATATTGGTTCTATAATAGTTGTTTTAAAATTTAGAAAATCATATATCTTTTTTTTATATCCTGTATAAACTCCTTCTTTATCTTTTCCAAAATAATTAGTAAATAAGAATACTCCCCCTATTACAGCAAGTAATACACTTATAATAATCCATACTTCTGATGTTGAGAATGATTTTGCTGTATTAGTTATTGTATCTGTTATTGCCTTTTCTGTATCATATTGTGGCATTTTAATCACATCCTTCTTTAAGAATATAACACTGAGTTATGAAATTTTCAAGAAATTTTGTTAATATAGTGTATGTTATTTACATTTTTTAGTTTTTTCTTTTTTATAACAATTTGTAGGGAGAAAGGCTTCAGAGTCTAAAAATATTTCATATTCTTTTAAAGGGATTATTATGCTTTTTGTTTTTTTATTTTTTGTATCTATGTCTGTAAAACATATCAAATGTTTTAATGTTTCATCATCTATAAAAGTATCAATATTTCCGTGAGCTAAAGAATTTCTAATATGTTCACAAATAACCATGTTCCATATTTCAGTATCTGATTTTTCTGGATATTTTTCAGATTTTTTAGAATATAAATCGTTAAAAATATTATTGTCTTCAAGGTTATCTTTGTTTAATGCTCTAAAAATTATATTATTTTTATTCCAATCTATATTTATTTTATCGTATTGAAGTTCATCAAATTTTGTACTAGTAATATCATTATTTTTTACGTTTTGTAATCTATATAAAATCAAATATGATTTTAATATTGCTAGTGCCTCGGAACAACAAAAATTACTATATTTATCATCTTTAAAATATTCACTATCAATATCAAATATGTCATTACCAATGTTAAATATTACTCCGTAAAAATGAGAAAGCCAATTGTTGATTGTGTCTTTGCCATTAGTTGTATAACATATTATGTTTCTTATAAGTTCTATTTGGTCTTTTAACTCTTCTTTATAAAAATTTGTAAATAAGCTATTGATAATCGTTATTAAATAATTTGTCATTTCGGGTTTTAATATTCCGCATTCTTCGTTAATATCATTTCCTTGTTCTATTTGTTCTTTTATAATTTTCTTTAATTTTTTTAGTTCAGCAATATTATCATTATCTAAACTATCTATTAATTTCATATTTAAACTATTTGTTCCATCATAATTTTTTTGTTTATTTGATATTACTTAAATATGTATTTCTTTTAAGAATTCTTTTAATTCTATTTCACTATTTATTCTATTTTTGATAATAGGAAAATGAAGTAAAGTTGTTTTATCTCTTATACTTAATCCACCACAATTTGAAAAATAATTTATAGCAAAATTTATAAAATTATTGTTTAGTATTTTTGATTTATAATACTTTTTAATTTTTATAGTTGTAAATGAAATTTCTTCAGAATTCATTTCAAATGTAAAATTAGAATGTAATAAACCATTTCTTATTGATTTCATTATTTGAATGTTTGTTGCATCTACTGGTCCTTCTATTATTTTTAACCAATTATTAAATATATCATTTTTACTTACAATATTATCAAAATCATCTAATATTTTTTTAGAATCTGGAAAAAAATATTCTTTTCTTATATCATTAAATACTCTTATATCATTGTAATTATCTATAGTTTCTGATTTTTCGATTGTTTCTTTATTTAATCCTATAAATGCTATTATAATTGTTAATATTAAACTATGTTTTCTTTCTGCAAGAAGTTTACTATTATTATATCCTTCAATATTTTGTTTATCTATAAATTCTTTTAATTTTATTTTATCAAAACCATTTCTGTATGCTTCATATAATTGATTTAAGAGTTTAAAAGCTCTTATATAATATTTATTTTCGTTCGTCATAAAAATCACCTGCTATATTGTAGCAGAAAAATAAAAAAACACAAAATAATTTTTATATTTTTATTTAATTATTTTGTATTTTAATGAACATTAGAAAATTAATAACTGTTGACCTATTGTTAGAGAATTATTTATTAGATTATTTAATTCTTTTATTTTTTCTACGGTTGTGTTATTATCTTTTGCTATACTCCATAATGTGTCTCCTTTTTTTACTATATATGTATTTGTTATAGATGATGGTATTTTTATTAATTGGCCTATTGATAATGTATTTGATGTTAAATTATTTAATGATTTTATCTTATCTGGTGTTGTATTATACTTATTTGCGATACTAAATAAAGTATCTCCTTCTTTTACTGTATAGAAGTCATAGTCTTCTGTGATAAAATCTGATTCACTTTTTCTAATTTTTAATGTTTGACCTATTGATAGTGTGTTTGATGTTAAATTATTTAATTTTTTTAATTCATCTGCTGTTAAATTATATTTATTTGCAATTGCGTATAGTGTATCGCCTTTTTTTACTGTATAAGTGTTTACAGTATTTTCTTCTGTTGTGCCCGGTAATAGAAGTACTTGTCCAATACTAAGTGTATTTGTAGTCAAATTATTTAATTTTTTTATATCATCTACTGAAACACCATATTTTGAAGCAATACCATATAAAGTTTCTCCTTTTGAAATAGTATGAGTATTTGGTAGATCTGTACTAGTTCCTGGTATTTTTAATACTTGACCGATTGAAAGATTGTTTGATGTTAAATTATTTGTTGTTTTTAATTTATCTACTGTTGTATCATATTTTTTTGCTATAGAATACAGTGAATCTCCTTTTTTTACTGTATATGTATTTGATGTTGATGGTGTTGGAGTTGGTGTTTCGGTCGTGTTATCATTTGATGGTAGTTTAAGTTTTTGTCCTATTGATAATGAATTTGAAGTTAGATTATTTAATTTTTTTAATTCATTTACATTAGTACCATATTTATTTGCGATACTCCATAATGAATCACCTTTTTTTACTATGTAGTATCCAGTTTGTTCGTATGGAATGTTTTTATAATCTAACACCGCTTCTATAACTGCTTCTGCATAATCTTTGTAGTTATTTTTTAATTTTTCGGCATCTTTTGCATTATCTAAAAAACCATATTCAACTATAACAGTTTCTGCATTTGGAGTATTTCTTAACATATAATAATAATCTTTTGATGTATCACTTGGTAATCTACGTTGATAATATTTTCTTACTAGTTGTCCTTTTTCTGAAAGTCCATTTAATATTTTACTAGCAAGTTTATCATTATTTCTAAGAGCATAGATTACTTCAGCACCTTCGGCACCTCATAAGTTTAGTAGCCATTGTTTATTATTTACTAGCATTCCACAATTGTTCCGTTTGCGGTATAAAAAGTATATTTATTTTTTTAATTTATTATTTTTTGAATATTTTCTTTAAATGTTTTATCTGGTTCTATTTGTGGAATATAATGGTGCATATCTCTCGCTCTTTGTTGCTTTCTAGTATATTCATTATCCACGTTTTCAAAATTCCAATATGTTCTATATGCCTTACCTATATCAAGATACTCATTTTCTAAATATGAGTTTAATTTAGTTAAAAAACCTGAGAATGTATATTTGTCATCTATTTTAAAATTTAATAATTTAGAGTAATTATTTGCGGTTATACCAACATCATCTTTTATTTTTGCTATATATCTGCTATAATTTCCATGCATTAATTCAGTATAAAACAATAAATCCGTATATTTTAAGATCAACAAAAACGTAACAATATAACATTGCTGTTCAGTCCACTTTTCATCCTCAGAAGTTTCTTCATTATTATAAAGTTTATATTTAGATACAAATTCATTAAAAATCTTATTTGAGTCTCTTAACGAAATATTTAATATTTGAAACATTTCAGATATCTTCTTAATTATTTTATCTAAATTATAAATATTAGAAGTATCAATCGTTTCATAAAATCTTATAGACAATAAATTATATTGATAATCAAAAAACTTACTAAAATACTTTTCGCTATCCATTTCTTGACCAAAAATTGTTTTTGCAGATTCTTCAAGTTGTAATTTATCTACAGCTATTATAAATATGCAGTTTTCAACATCAAAGAAATGTTTAATAATTTCTAAAGTGTCTATAGCAAAGCTTGGTTTACATCTATCTAATTCATCAACAATAAATATTTGCGGTTCTTTACTACAACATTTTTTTAATTTTGTTTCAATTTTCTTTTTACACGAAACAAACTCATCAAAATCCTTTTTGTAACATTCGTTTTCTATCCCCATGATATTATCTTTTATATCATTTAAATCAACATCATATTTCTTTTTATAGAAACCATTAATCATAGCATATAAAGATACTAAAATACCTTTACCAAAATTACTGGTAAGTTTAACTAATTTATCTAATTCTTTACCCAATTTTAATTTATTCTCCATTGATGCAAAAAAAGGTATGTATGGCGTTTCATAAAAATCATATTCATAAGCATTATAATTTAAAAATAAATTCATATTTTCAGATTCAATTATTTTTTCTTCTAATTCATTTAAAAATGTACTTTTTCCAGAACCCCATGCACCGTTTAATAAAATAACTAATCCATTTTTACTATTTTCCTTGTAATCTTCTCTTTTTCTTATTATTTCCAATAAAACATCAACATCAACTTGTCTTGAAACCTTATTCATCTTCATATGATCACTCCTTATAGCTTTTTATTATATCATTATTATTTGTTTTTTCCAACTCTGCCATAAGGATTTCTTATTTTATTTTCATCAATATAAATAAATTCTATTTGAGGTATAACATCATACTTAAACTTGATAGTAATATTTCTATCTTTATCTATTATTATCTTATCTATTAGAGCTTCTATTAACTCTCTTTTTGGCTTAGTTAAATCTAATAATTCTTTAATCTTTTTAATGTAATTTGGTAATATACTTTGATTATTTCTTGAAGTATATTTTTTTAATTCTTCTTCATCTATTCTTTCAACAATTTGTTTTAATTTTAATTCATATGAACTAGCCAATTCTTTATATACATTAGCAGATATTACTCCATCACACCTATCGTTATACAACATAGATATTTTATTAGTAATCTTTTCTTTTTCTAATTTTAAACCTTTTATAACTTCATCTATATTTTCTTTTTCTTTATGAATATTCTTTGTTATTTCATTATTTAATTTCTCTAAATCCAATTCATTAACTAATTCAGATACGACATTATTAATCTTCTCTAATATTTGTTTTTCTAAATAGTTATATGGAAAGAAATGAGAATAACATCTACCTCTAATAGGATCTCTTGAATATCTATTACAATTAATAGACCAATAATCTTTATTTCTTCTATAAAGTACGGTTAATCGATTACCACATTCTTTACAAAATAATTTACCTTCTAATATCCTTTTTTCTCTTTTTGTTTTTATTTCATAATTTCTTGTTTTTCTTTTTCTTAAAATATTAACATAATTAAAGGTTTCTCTATCCACTAAAGCTTCATGAGTATTTTCAACTATAGTCCATAACTTTTCATCAAGTGTTATTTTCTTCTTTGATTTATAATTAACTTTAGTTTGAACATGTTGCACCATATCACCAGTATAAATTCTATTTGATAGTATCTTTGTAACTGTTGTAATATTCCAAGTATCTCTATTAATAAGTTGTGATGAATAAGAAGTCTTTTTATAGCTACTTGGAGTTGGCACTTTCATTTCATTTAGTTTATTTGCTATTTCAGTAGGTCCAACTCCATTAGCTCTTAATTTAAATATTTCTTTCACAATCCAATCTGTTTCTGGATTAGGTATTAGATGACCTTTATCTTCCGGATCTCTCATATAACCAAAACTAGGTAAACTCCCAACAAATTTCCCATTTAATCTTTTTTGATTTAATACTGCTCTAATTTTAACTGAATTTTGTTTACTATAATAATCATTACAAGCAATAATAAATGTAGATGAATCATTACTTGCTTGTTCTTTAAATGTATCAACTGATTCCGATATAGAAATAAATCTAATATTATTCTCTGGGAAAAATGTTTCTGTATAATATCCGGTCATAACGTGGTCTCTTCCAAATCTAGATAAATCTTTAACTATTACACAATTTATCTTTTTGCTTTTTATATCTTCTAGCATTTTTTTAAATGCTGGTCTATCAAAATCAGTTCCAGAAAATCCATCATCAACATATTCTCCAACTAGATTAAAATTATTACTATTTACATAACTTCTTAATAATTCTTTTTGATTAATTACACTTTCACTATCAGATTCATATTTTTTATCTTTGTCTTCTTGAGATAATCTTATATAGATTCCAGTATTGAAATCTTTATCAGTTAAGTTATTATTCATTTTATATCCTTTTACTTAAATGGGTGTTAAAACAAATGAATGATAATATCATAATAAAATTATTGCAAATCATTATTTAAATGATTCTCCTTTTGTTCTTTAATTATCTCTTTAATAAGATATTGTAAAATAAGATCTTTAAACGAAATGTTATTCAAGTAGGCTCCTTCCATAATTAAACCACCTATTTAAATTTATGTTTGTATTTATTATTTTTGAATTTTTTTCATATATATATCTACTTTCTTTCTTTTTACATTAGTATTACTAATAATTTTATAGAATTATTTATTATATTATTATTGAACCGAATGTCCTTTGAGCGTAAAAAAAACATCTAACTCTTTAAAAAAAATTTTCTAGTAAGTCAGATGTAAACTTTTCTGTATTAATATAAATTTTTCTTTTTTTGTGCTTTTCGATGCTTTTTTGTGCCGAATGGTATTATTGTTGAAATTATTTGAAGATAAATTATATACTAAAATTTACTACTTGAAATATTAAAGAATTTATTAAAAAAGCTTAATAATTTATCTATAACATTATTTTTCTTTTCTTGCCTATCATTTGTAGGCGTAAACATGTTCATAGGTGGAAGAATTGCTGATACTTCAGTACCATTTGTTTCTACTCTTCCTTGTTCAAATGATTTTTGAATAAAATTGTACGTTTCTTCTTTGTTAAGATTTTCTTCAACAATTATTTTATCTAATTCTTCTTTCTTTTTGCTATCCATAAATGATTCAAAATCAGCATATACATTTGAATCTTGATCTAATGATTCAATAAATGACATAATTAAATCTTTCTTATTTCTTAAATCTGGACTTGCCATGATTGTCTTTTGAATAGTTACAAGAATTTCTTTATCTTCCATGTTGCTATCATGGTATTTCTTAACTAACCCTAAGATATAATCAATATTAACTTCTATAGATTTAATTAATTCCATTTCAAATACTACATCTTCAGTAACATCAGTTTTTTCTTGCTTAGCTTTATTTCTAAATTCATTATACAGTTCAATATAGATACTATGATAATCTTGCTTATCTCTTTCACTAATTAACTCTTCATTATTGAATTCATCAAATGATGATAATATATTGGTTACTTTTAATATTGCACCATAAAGTTTTATAAACTCTTTTTGTTCTGTCTCACTTTGCATTAACTCACCTGGAATAAATTTAGAAGTCAAATTTTCAACTAATGTCTTGTATCCTTCGAATATTTTGCCATTCTCATCTTCATATCCATAATAGTAGTCTTTATATGATTTTAATAATACAATGCCACGTGCGTTTTCATCCCCAAATTTAGCAAGTGCTTCATTAAGCCTATCTTCTAAATTTCTAAATGAAACTATATTACCATATGTTTTTACACTATTTAAGATTCTATTAGTTCTTGAGAACGCTTGAATTAATCCATGCCATTTTAAATTCTTATCAACCCATAATGTATTTAATGTTTTTGCATCAAAACCTGTTAAAAACATATTAGCAACGATTAATATATCTATTTCTCTATTTTTCATTCTTAGAGATACATCTTTATAGTAATTTTGAAATTTTTCTGATGATGTATCATAACTTGTTCCAAACATATTATTATAATCTTTAATAGCATTTTCTAAAAATGTTCTATCATCTGTACTTAATGCTTCTGTTGATTCAGAGTTTTCATCAATTACTCCATCTTCTCCATTAACACCATAAGAATATATTATTGCTACTTTAAGATTACTCTTTTTTATATCTAATTGTTTCTTAAATTCAGCATAGTATTCTTTAGCCATTTTAATGTTGGATACAGCAAACAATGAGTTAAATCCATTAATATTCTTCTTAGACTTAATTTCTTCTGCATCTTGTTTTTTAGCTACTGCAGAAACATTATCTAAAGTTGAATAAACATAACTTTCAGATGTCTTAGTTTTTGTACTAAAATGCTCTATTATATAATCTGTAATCAGAGAAATTCTAATTTGGTTATCAAATAGTTTTTCTTCATCAATATTATATACTTTTTCATCTTGAACACCCTCACGAATATCAATTCTTCCAACATATTCATATCTAAATGGTAATACATTCTTATCAGCAATAGCATTTACTATTGTATAAGTATGTAATCTTTCTCCAAAAATTTGTTCTGTTGTTTCAGAGATACCTTTAATAGTTCTAGCATTCTCTGGAAATATTGGAGTTCCAGTAAATCCAAATAAATAATATTTATTAAACTTCTTAATAATAGCTTTATGCATATCTCCAAATTGAGATCTATGACATTCATCAAATATAAATACTACATGTTTATTAAATACATCACTGTTCTCATTTTTCTTGATAAATTGTGATAATTTTTGAATTGTAGTAATAATAATCTTAGTACTTGGATCATTTAATTGTCCTTCTAATATTTTTGTTGAGGTATTAGAATTAGCTGCTCCTTCTTTAAATCTGTCGTATTCTTTCATTGTTTGATAATCTAGGTCTTTTCTATCTACAACGAATAGTACTTTATCAATAAAATCTAATTTCCTAGCAAGTTGTGAAGTTTTGAACGAAGTTAATGTTTTTCCAGAACCCGTTGTATGCCAAATATAACCACCTGATTTTAAAGTTCCATAAAACTTATTATTATATGCAATATTAATTCTATTTAAAATCTTTTCAGTAGCAACTATTTGATAAGGACGCATTACTAATAAATCTTCTTCAGAAGTAAATACACAATATTTAGTTAATGTATTTAATAACGTATGTTTAGTAAAAAATGTTCTGGCAAAATCAATTAAATCAGTAATACCATTATTTTTTTGATCTGCCCAATATGAAGTAAATTCAAATGAGTTTGACTTCTTTTTCTTTTGATTATTTATATGAAACTCTCTTGTAGTATTTGAATAATACTTAGTTAATGTTCCATTTGATATAACAAATATTTGAACAAAGTTATATAATCCTGATCCTGCCCAGAAAGAATCTCTTTGATATCTTTCTATTTGATTAAAAGCTTCTCTTAAATCTACTCCTCTTTTTTTTAGTTCTACATGAACTAAAGGTAGTCCATTTACTAAAATAGTTACATCATATCTATTATCATGTTTTCCATCATTATTAACATACTGATTTAATACTTGAAGACTATTATTATGAATATTATTCTTATCTATTAAATAGATATTTTTCTTCTCATCTGAATCAAGAGTTATTTCTTGTTTATAATCTTCTTGAATTAATCTTGTCTTTTCAATAATATAATCATTTTTATTTGCTATTACTTTAGTGAAAAAACTATCCCATTCTCCATCACTAAAATGATAATTATTAAGTTTTTCTAATTGTTTTCTTAAGTTAAGAATTAATTCATCTTCAGAGTTAATATTTAGTCTTTCATAACCCTGTTCAACTAAAGTTTTAATTAATTCTTTTTCTAAAGCATCTTCACTTTGAAAAGATGTTGTTACTCTATTTAATACTTTATACTCAGTAAGTACTGTTGAATTATCATTTTCACTTATTAATCCTATATTAGTCATTACTTCACACTTCCCATCTATACCATTTCTTATAAAATTCCCAATCTTTTTTTAATTTACACATTTGCATATTGCTCATTAAAGTGTTAATTCTATTTCGTTCATCACAAATAGAATCTAATGTTTCATCAATTAAAGTCTTCGCATTTTTTATATTTTTTTTATTCTTTTTGCCAATATAATCAAGTGCAAAAAACACCTTCGCGTCAGTTACATTGTACGCATCTAATAAATCAAGATGTTTTGCATAAAAACTGATGTCATTCTTTTCTTTTATTAAATTATTATAGGAATTAATTCTAAAATAATATTCATCATAAACTTTTAAATAGTTTTTATTATTTTTAATTTTATTTAAATTGTCTTTAAAACCATGTAGCCATAAATAATAATCTCTTATATTATTTAAAAAAATTGTATCTTGTCTTTCACTCTCATTTTTGTAATCAAATATTAATATACATAATGACACAAATGCTCCTGTAATAGCATTAATTAATATTGTTTCACAAATATCTATTTGATTTGGTGTAGGATGAAATATCTCAACAAAAATCAAAATAATGATTAAGGTAGTAATCAATAAAAATAACCAATACATAGAATTTTTTATTTTATTCATACTGTATATCCTCAAAATTTAATAATTTATTTCTATAATATTCATATTGTTTTCTTCTTAATTCTATTTCTGCAGGAAGACCGATTGAAATATCACTTATTAATTTTTCAAACTTATCCAATATACCGACTATTCGATTCTGTTCTTCAATCGGAGGAATTATTAAATCAAGTTGCTTAACTGTTGGAGTGGTCAATTGTGGAATGCTACCTCCTGATTGCTTAAATTCGTGTCCATATAATGCATAATGTAAATATTTAGCTGAAATTATTTTTTCATCTGGAATAAGAGTTATCAAACGAATTATTGGAGTAAACTTGCCATATCTTACTTCGTGATAACCTATTGTGCCTCTTGCAGCTATAGTTACACATGATTGAACATCTACTTTATAATTTTTACTATATCCATATATAGCATTCTCTCCTACGCCATTTGATATAACCGGATATTTATAATCATCTTGCGGTTTAGAAATTCCTTTTATTGTATCTTCAGGTACATCACCGCCTGCAGAAATATTTTTGCATACTTCAGTTATATTATATTTTTTATAATTATCATTCTTTTTATCCAAGAGTATGACACGCCAAAACTCATATTGACTCTTTCTCGTTTCTATCTCCGCTTCTATCTCCGCTTCTAGCTCGCCAAATTTATCAAGAATTCGTACTATTTCCTCTTGTACTTCTAATGGAGGTACAGGTACTTTTAGTTTTTCTATCACCCTTCTATCTAATGTAGGAATACCAGCTTTTCTAACTCTACCAATAAAATATTTTTCATTATTCTTTAAATAGTGATACAAAAACCTATTAATAAATAAATCATTATGTTCTAAGCAATAGCAACCATCTGAAGACCAAAAATTATTTTTTGAATATCCAACTACACCTGCAGATGCTCCAACATTTATTATCATAACGGTATCACTAAAACGATTATATTTATTATAATAACCTAAAGGGTTCAAACCACCATGATATACAGGATAATTTGCTTCAAAATTTAATTTTTTTATTGTTAATCTCTTTCCTCTTAATACCTTTGAAAAGCTTGAAATTGCTTTATATTTAACTCCATTAGGACACAACTCTTTTATTAAATCGTTTATCTTACTCATGATAATCAACCTCAAGTTCTTTAATTATTTCTTCTAGTTCTTCTCTAATTTGTTGTTGTCTAGGTACAATTTCAGCAAGCTTTCTATTTACTTCTTCTATATCGATTTTTTTATCTTCAGTATTTGTTTTTACATATGAATTAACTGAGATATTATAATCATTATCTTTGATTTCTTCATAAGTTGCTAAATAGGATTTATTTTCAATTGATTTTCTATTCTTTAAGAAACTAATTATATTATTAATGTTTTCTTCTGATAATTTGTTTTTATTAGATTTTCTAACATATTCACTAGAGGCATCTACAAATAATATATTATTATCTAATTTATTTTTCTTTAATACTAAAATACAAGTTGCAATTGATGTACCAAAGAATAAATCAGAAGGTAATTGAATGACAGTATCAACAAAGTTATTATCAATCATATATTTTCTAATCTTTTGCTCTGCTCCACCTCTATAAAGAACTCCAGGAAATTCAACTATTGCAGCAGTTCCTTTTGGAGAAAGCCATGACAACATATGCATAGTAAAAGCTAAGTCTGCTTTTGATACTGGTGCCAACACACCAGCTGGAGCAAATCTTTCATCATTTATTAATAGTGGATTAGACTTGCCTGCCCATTTTATTGAATAAGGGGGATTAGATACTATTGCATCAAATGGTTCATCATTCCAATGTACTGGATGTATTAATGTATCTCCTCTTTCAATACTAAAGTTATTATAATTGATATTATGTAAGAACATATTTATTCTAGCTAAGTTGTATGTTGTAAGATTTATTTCTTGACCGAAAAATCCTTCTCTTACATTTTCTTTTCCAAGTATCTTCGCAAATTTAAGTAATAATCCACCTGAACCACAAGCAGGATCATATACTTTATTAACAGATGTTTTATCCATTATTACTATTTTAGCAAGTAATTCTCCAACTTCTTGTGGAGTAAAAAATTCTCCACCTGATTTACCTGCTGATGATGCATACATTGTCATTAAAAATTCATAAGCATCTCCAAATAAATCTATCTTATTTTCTTCATAATCTCCAAAATTCAATTCTCCTATTGCACTTAATAATTTAACAAGTTTTTCGTTTCTTTCATCAACTGTATTACCCAATTTATTATCTATGGTAAAATCATCAAATAACCCTTTAACATCATTCTCTGATGCAGTTCCTCTTGCTGATGATTCAATATTATTAAATATATTAGAAATTACTACATTTAAATTTTCATTTTTATCGGCATTTTTTCTAACGTTACAAAATAATTCACTAGGTAAAATAAATAATCCTTTTTCTTCTAATATTTGTGTTTTTCCCAATAATGCTTCATCATCAGATATATTTCTATATTTAAAATCTTCAATACCTACTTTTCTTTGATTTTCATTAACATAATTTTCTATATTTTCTGAAATAAATCTATAAAATAATAGACCTAATACATATTGTTTAAAATCCCATCCATCTACTGAACCTCTTAAATCATTTGCTATTTTCCAAATAGTTTTATGCAATTCTTCTCTTTCAATCTCTTTTTTATTATTCATTAACTTCCACACTCCTAGTACTTTCATTTACAATTATATCATGAATTTTGTTTTTTTGGGGTTTAATTCCAGCAAAAAAGAAGAAATTAATCTTCTTCTGTATGTCTATTTTTTATTTATAGTATTCAACATTATAATTTTGATTGTTATCAAGTATTAGTTCTAAATTAAATTTCTATTTATTAGCATCTCTTATTATTTAAAATTTATAAAAATACTATAAATTAATTATTTTTATCAAACAATTCTTGAACAATTAAATCCTTTGAATATAGATTATTGTTCTTACCTAATAATAAATTTTCATAAAATTTAACTAAATAACTACTATCTTCTTTTATATTTAAATAATTATTAAAATAATTACTTCTTACTAAAGCATTTCTAAAATAAACTGATTTATCTTTAAATAAACTATTATCAACTTTATAACCCAAACTAATTAAATACTTTTCAATAAATAAAGCTGTAGTTCTAGTATTTTCTTCTCTAAAAGGATGGACTTGCCATATACTGGAAGAAAACTTAGTTATGTTATTAATAACTTCAACTATATTCATTTTTTTATAATTTTTTTCTACCTCTTCTATTGTTAAATTACCTTCTACTTCTTCCACTAATAATCTTTCTAAGTATTTAGAAGGTTTTAAATTATCAACTTCTTGTAATCCAATAGCCATATCCCATTGCAACTGTTTTTCATAATTACTAGATTTATAGCTTTCTTCATATTCATTAGCACTCGAATCTAATTCTTTTTCGTCCATAATTTAAACCTCCTAACTATATATAATCATAACATATATTTGAATTAAATAATCACTAACTCATCATAAATATTTTGTAAAACATTCATGCTATACACAAATATTGGTGGAACAATTTTAGAAGATGAATGATTAAATGAATTTATAACAAAATTATATGTGTTATAAAATGATAACAATTTATCGTTATTCAAATATGGAATCAAATCACCAATATTCTCATAATCCATATTTACTTCATTTACTACTTTTGTTTCGAATATTCTTCTAATTTTCATGCCAAGTAAGTATTTATAAATTAAAATATAACAGACATCTTTTTTATCAACCAAATTAATATTACCCGAATTAGATTTTACTTTAATATTAATATCATCAAAACTATTTGTTATATTTTCAAAAACTTCTGATACCTTCTCATTATCATTATCATTTAAATTAAATTTAAAAATAGTATTTATTGAATTCAATAAATCTAATACAATAATGTCCTTTTTAACATGATTAATTGAGTTTGAAATTATATGATATATATTATCAATTTTAAATGCCAAATTTATAATATCTTGCTCATCATTATATTTTATAAGCAATCTTTCCATGTTAATTTCATTTCTTAACATAGATGCAAAAGTTATTAAAGAGTATTTATCAACTAGCTTATCACAAATCTTTAATATTAATCCATAATCATATGGATTAACATCCATTTTTGATAAAAGTTTATAACTATCATTATAAATCAATATTTCATTGGAATTATTCAATTTATCTAACCAATATATATTAAATTTTTCTAATGTGTTTTTATTAATAGAATCAAACAAATATATAGCATACATACTATGTGAAAAAATATTAAATGTATCAATGTCACTAATCGAAGAATTGACTAACTTTACAATTATATTTATTGAATCTTGTACATATATATCATCATAGCTATCAAAAGGATCATCTACAATAATATTTAATTTGCCAGCAGTCTTTTTTTGATAAACCAATATGTCAAAATATAAAAATTTAAAAAAATTCTGTTCTGATTTAGACATGTTTTTGTATTTAACTTCTGAATTTGTAATTTGTAATTTGCCATCTTCTATTCTTATCTTAATATCACTATTCTTATAAACAGAATGCTGTTCAATTTTATTTTTTATATATTCATATGCTTCTGAAGTTTCCTCTAATCTAAAATCTTTTATTTCTCTCATTATAACGTCTAATTCTTTCTTACTTTCTAAATAAGTTTCAATAATCTTTTCATCATAAAAATCTTTTAAATAATAAAGAATTGAACTTTGGATTAATGAAATAATTTTATTTTTTTCTTCTTCATATAAACTAGATATTAAAAATTCACTAACGACACTATTTACTTTTTCATCAGAATTTTCTAGATAATAAAGTAATGATTGTTTTAATGTATCATCAATAGTACCATTCTCGACACTATTCCTTATTAATTCTATAGATTCGGATGTTATATCATTATAGCATACAGGACATTTTTCATATAGTTCACGATTATCCAATATTTTCTTTTGTAAATTATAAATTTCAATATTAACCATACTTTTTATTTTTTCTGGAATTATAATAATTCTATCTTTTATTAAAATATCCATTATTTCAAAAAAGTTTAATAAACCAGTTTTAGGCTTTTTAAATAAAGTTTTAATCTCTTCTTCTGTATATAAAGGTTCTTCAAAATCTCCTTTATATGTAAAGACATCATTATTTATAAATTCGGTGATATAACAAAAATCTATAAATGCTTTTTTAGTATCAGTTGAACATATATCTTTAATATTCTTCTTGACAGATAGTTTCTTTTTAGAATTTTCATTTTTATTTTTATATTTATTATATTCTTGAACTTTAGGCATTATTTCAAATGAATTATCATCTGTAAACTCCTGAATTGACATATTTGAAAGTAAATCATCATCAAATAAAAGTACATTTTCATCACAATCTTCATAATACTTTTTTAATGCCTTTGATACTTGTGTTTTTCCAATTTTATTAGGTCCATAAAAAATATTATATTTATTATTTATCATATTGATCATATTGCCGTTTTCTAATTGTAAATTCATGTTTTCAACTCCTCTGCTAAATTATAGATTTATAAAAATTTTCAACAATATTTATTGTTTCTAATGTATCATTATCAACATTGGGATTTATATAATTATCTTTGTTAAAGGCATCATCTATGTAATCTTCAAATTCTATCATACTAAATGATTTAAGATTCATTTCCATTTCATTAAGTAAATTTATACTCATACCATCACTTTCTAAATTTTTTATTATTAAAATTTTTATATCATTATATTCACTATATAATATTTCTTCTGCACAGGTTTCTTTTGAATCTTGAGAAAAAATATAATATTTAATTTCTGAGTCAATTAAATCATCAATTTCATTAATACTACATTTAATTATTTGATTTTGAAGTTTTATTGAAAATTTTGAAAAATTTTTAATAATAATCTTAGTTATATTATTATTAAATCCATCAATTGAAAAGGAAATATATTTACCAATGTTACTTGTAAAACTCAATCTTTCCAAAATTTCATTTTCTGCAATAAAATTTTCTCTTAAAAAACAATCTTCATTATATGAAAATGAATTTTTTTCAGAAAATATTTTATCCTTTATATATGTTGCAAATTCATCGTCTTTTAATATTGAAGCATCCATTTTTTTTAGGATTTCAAAATTTGTATAATCTAATTCAATTACTTTCTGTTTCCTTTTCTTTATGTCAATTTTATCATTTAGTAGTATATTATCTAATTCTTCCTTATTTTCAACTTTATCAATAAAAATTATCATATCATTTGATTTCTTAAATTTGTTAATGCAATAATCCATTACTGAAGGATCATAAAATTTGCAAATAAAATTATTTCCACTAGCATAAATGCTTACGAATGATTTTTCCAATTTTTTAAGACTTATTTTAAATTCTTCCTCCGTAATATTAAAATGAGATATTATTCTATATAAACTATCAACCTTTACTTCATAATTGTTTTTGTACACACTTTTTAAATATATTGCTTTTATAATGAGCCTCTCATTATTTTCTAAGTTATTGTTGTATGAATGATCATATATTAAATAAGGATTATCTAGATTTTCAATAAATTTATCAATATAATTATCATCAAAATTGATAAAATCCAACCTTGTCATTAACTCTACTAAACGTGGATTATAATTTTTATGATATATAATTCTATATATATTTAATGAATTAGTAATTTTTTCAATATAAAAATTACCTTTTTCAAATAAATTATACATACACTTTTGGGGGATGTTTGATAATTTTAAATGCTTTATTAATATACGAGCTTTTTCTGCATAAGTAAACTGAGATGTTTCTATTACAAATGGTTTTAATCCTAATCTACCAATTTTATCATACTTTTGATTAACATCATTAAAAAAACTAATTCTGGAATTTATGATAATTTTTAAATTTCTGTTTGTATTTTCAAGTAAAGAGACAATTTCTGAATCAGAAATTGTAGACATAAAATCTATATTATTTGATCCAAATATATCATCAATAAATAATATAAATTTTTCTTCATCATTATACTCTTGTAAAATATCCTTTAAATTTTTATTAGGAGAATACAATAATTTATAACCAATTTCTAAGTACTTTGCTACCAAAAATTTAGAATTATAACTTTTGCCAACTCCTGGATTACCAACAAGTATTAAAAGATTTTTATCTTCTAGATGTTTTATACACTTAGCTGTTATACTTGTTGGAACAAATTTTTTACAAGTATTTTCTATATCTCTTAAAATTGTTTCTTGTTGATATTTACTATATCCTCCAAATAGTTTTCTTAAATCATCTAATTTAACTGGTAAAATGATAGAAGATTTCAGAAAATTTAATACATCATCTATTTTTTCTTCTTGATTTTCTAACAATTTTATAATTTTTTCAAAATTTATTATATCACCATCAATAGAAAAATTTTTGTATTGACTGAAAGTTTTGATTCTTGGCTTATATGATGAATCTAATAAAAAAAATTTCAGTTTAATAGTTGAATTAAAATTTAATGTTTCTTTTATCTTCCTAGAATTTGTTTCACTTGTAATTTGAATCCCTATTTTGTTTTTTTCATCTATCAAATCAATATAAGGATAATTGATTTTTTTTAAATTGCAGTTTTCATAATTACCTATTTCCATAATTTCTAGTAATTTAAGTACAAAATTTTCAATAGATATGTTAATATCTGTATATGCAAAATCATTATTTATTTTGATAATTGATTCTAGCCAAGAAAAATACTGTATTATGGTTTTAATTTTTTCCTCATTTGATAGCATATATATCACCTCTAATTAAAAAATAAGCAGTATCCATCTTAAAAAGATTAAATACTGCTCATCTTTATAAATATATATTATCATACTTCGACATTTTTTTCAGTATTTTCAGGACAATTTACTATTTTTTTAGTTAAAAAACAAAAAAATAGCATTTATTCTTCAAATAAACACTATTTCTACAATATTTAATATCTTTCTAGATATTTATACTATCTAGCTCGATTGCTTAAATACAGCCGTCTTAATACCCAATCAAATTATGTAATGGTAAGTAAACTCGCCACCTCCTGCATTTATGTGATTAGATATAATTAGTACATCTTTATCATTTCCAAATTTTGATAAAGCTACACCTGGTCTATCATCACTAGTCAAAGTTATATCACTATCGCGTGTTAAAGCAACTGGAATACCCAACTCTTTAAATCTATCATACATATATTTACTAATTTCTAAAGTTAAATTTTTCTCAATTATACCATTACCTGAAGCTCCTTGATCTTCTCCGCCATGTCCAGCATCAATAACAATACCTTTTAAAGCTCTTGTATAGTTCATTTTAATCACCTAAAATATTTTATGATAAATTACTTATAGTGTGATAATTATAGTTTTATATTGTACATTGATTAATTAACATAATTTAATTTGAATATTTTTAATTGAAATTAATTCGTTTATAAATATTTAATAATTATAATATTTGTTTTTTAATCAACATCATCATAATAATAATCATTTTCATTTAGTTCTCTGTCACATTTTGATGAAAAATTCCAAGGATTATATCTTCCTTCTCTTACTAAATCTTTTTCAAATTCTTCTAACTCTAACGCTTCCATTTCTTTTTCTAAATTCTCTTGTGTTTGTTCATCTAAACTATCATAATATGCATATCCAGTCTTTTTCTTTTCTTTTGTAGTATTTATAATTTCATTATTCTCATTAGCTTGATTAGATTCACCATTAATATATTTATTTTTTATATTTTCATATTTATTTTTTAACTCATTCTTTTTTTCATGATATTCGTCCATTTCATTATAACAAGCTTTTTCAATCACTTTTATTAAATTAGTTTTATAAAATGAAAATTTTCTTTTCATATTATCAATTAATGTTATAGTTGTTTCCATACGTAGGTATTATCTAATTTATCAATATTAGAATTATAATATACTATATCTTTTTTTAGTGATTCGATATTGGATTCAATATTAAAATCTTTTAAATAATTTATATATTTATTATATAATTCTTCTATATTATTTTTGAATTTGTTGAATATATCAACGTTATATTTCAATTCTTCTATTAATATATTTTTATTAATTTATTATATTTATTAATTATTCTAGCTAATCTGATTGCATAAAACATGGTTTCACCTTCTATTTATACATATTATTTAAAGTAAAAATCTATTAAGTTAATTATAGTATTTATAATCATAATAATTACGCATCTAATATAGTTATATTCTATGATATTTTTTTGTGCTTTTAACATTTACTTGGAATAATAGCTTAAATTTATTATTTATATCATTTATAACTCCTCAATTATATGTTAATATATTTTTTCTATTTCTTATCATTTTTTGAAATAGCAGCAACCGAAATAATTATTCCTAATAAATTTAATCCTATACTTATACCTAGTAATAATCCTGATATAAAATCATTAAGATTAGTATAATTTTTACTTAAATAACTTTGTAAAAAATATAATACCTCACCTACTATTATTAATATAATTCCTATTTTTGTTTGTTTTTTCATATACTTTCTCCATAATTTAATTATATCTTATTAAAATAAAAAATACTAGAATTTTCTAGTATTATTTGAAAGAGTTTTTCTTTTTATATCATTTTCTAAAATATTTAATTCTCTTTCTTTAAGTTCATTTTGTTTTTCAATAGCAATAGCAAGTCTTTTCATTACTTCAGTACTTTTATTAAGTCTATCTATTGAATGTTTTAAACTCATCATTATATCTGTTTCGTATGACATATAAAATCCCCCTTTGGTAAGATGTATTATAGCATAAGTTTTAGTGATGTCAAGAAAATATTTATTAAAGAAAAAAGAACTAGTAAATACTAATTCTTATGAACCTGCACTTGTATATTTTTTTATGCCTTTTTTAAATAAATATAGAGATGGTATAAGATATAATAAAACTAATAGAGGTGTAAAACAATATAATTTATTATTACTTTTACCTACTAAATATAGTAAAGGATAATAATTTATACAGGCATATGGAATAAGATAAGTAAATATAAATCTAAAATACTTATTAAATATTCCTATTGGATATTGTGCTACATGTTTTCCACCGTCTGTAAATAAATTTCTAACTTCTAAACCTTGTACTGTAATAAAACAATAAGAAGCCATAATTAAGAATATAGAAAAGAATATAAAACTAGAAGACAATAACATTAAAATTAGAGTTATTAATTTTAAAATATTAAAATTTATATTTAAATTTATTAAAGATATAAATAGTATTACAATAGCTTGTATTATTCTTGATATTTTAACAAAGTCTATTTCTGATGCAATACTTTGTATTAATATACTTTGTGGTCTTAGAAGTATTCTATCAAAAGTTCCATTTATGATTAAATTATCAAATTGATCTATTCCTCTTGCGAAAACTTCATTCATACTAAAACCGAATTGTACTATACTGAAGCATAATAATACTTCATATAAAGTAAATCCTTTTATGTTATTAAATTTGGTAAATAAAGCAATAATTATAAAATAATATGTAAAAACTACAAATATTTGTGATATAAATCCTATTATGAATGATTTTTTATATTCTAATAAAGATGTTAAATGCATTTTAAATAAACTAAAATATATTTTCATTATCCACCCTGTACTATTACTTTCTTTGATATATTATTTGTTAATTTATTGCCTATTATTAATAAAACTATTAACCATATTATTGCACCTATTAAATTTGTTAAAATATTTGTTATATTAAAATTTCCTGAATATATTCTAAATGGTAAATCAGCTATATATCTAAATGGTAATAAATTTGATATAATTCTTAAAAATTTAGGAAAGAATGCTATTGGTATTGTTCCACCTGCAAATATTTCTCCTATTACCATAAATAAAGTAATTATTCCTTTTTCATCTAAAGTATAAAATATTAATAAATGATAAATCATTGTAAATGCATTAATTAATAAACTAGATAGTATCATAAATATTAAAAATAGTATAAACGATCTAATTGAATTTGGTGATGTTAAATTATAAGGCTTTGGTAAGAAGAATGCTATTAGAATAACTAATGGACTTCTTAGAATTACTGCTGATAATCTTTCACCGTACATTGATGAAAACCATTTTTTATAAAAATTTATTGGTCTTATAAATTCATAGGATATGTTACCATTTTTTATTAAGTTTATTAAATTTTTATCTTTGTACCAAGTATATACTAATGCAAAGAAAGCTTGATTTAACCATAAATAATTTATCAATTCATTTAAATTCATGGGTAATTTTGTATTATTTGTTGAAGAATAAAATGCTAGATAGACTGAAATAAATACAAATCCAAAAAAGAATTGAGTACATATTCCAGCTATTGCTGCTTTTCTATATTGTATACTATTTATAAATCTTAATTTGAATAAAGATATATATGTTTTCATACTTCACAATCTTTATATAATTTTAATATTATATTATCTATATTTTCATTTTCTATTTCTATATCTTTTATATCTATTAAATTAGATAAATATTTTAAGAAGTTAGATATGGATAAAAAGTTTGTATCTAATATAAAATTATATCCATAATCTTTTTTTGTTTGTTTTATTATTCCTTTTTTATTTAATTTATTAAGTTTGTTTTTTGTAATTATTTGTATTTCTTTTGTATTATCATATTTCTCTTTTAATTTTTTTATATTTCCATCATATAATATTCGTCCTTTTCCAATAAGTATAATTCTTTTTGCAAGTGCTTCGATATCACTCATATCGTGCGTTGTTAATATAATAGTTGTATTCATTTCCTTATTGATTTTTTTGATAAAATTTCTTACATTTATTTTACTTTCGGCATCAAGTCCTATAGTAGGTTCATCTAAAAACAATATGGATGGTTTATGAATAAGTGAAGCAGCAATTTCACAGCGCATCCTTTGACCTAGACTAAGTTGTCTAACAGGAATATTAACTATATTTTTCAAGTCTAATAATTCTATTAGTTGTTCCTTAGTTTTATTAAATTCAGATTCATCTAATTTATATATATCTTTTAATAAATCAAATGTATCTAATGCAGGAATATCCCACCATAACTGGCTTCGTTGTCCAAATACTACACCGATATTACTAACATATTTGATTCTGTCTTTAGATGGTGATAATCCGTTAATGTTAATAGTACCTTCGTCTGGTGTAAGTATTCCGCTAAGCATTTTTATAGTAGTACTCTTACCTGCTCCATTAGGTCCAATGTATCCAATAATTTCCCCTTTTTCTATTTCAAAAGAGACATCTTTGACTGCTTCTATATAGATGTAATTTCTTTTGAAAAATGATTTTAAAGATGCTTTTAATCCAGATTGACGTTTGGCAACTTTAAAAGTTTTTGATATGTGGTTTACATTGATGAATGACATTTTTATCTACACTCCTTTCAACGCAAAAAAACACATTATATTTTCACATGAATTTGAGTAATATGTGTTTATATATGTGTTCTTTCACAAATGTCAATTTAATATTATCATTTGATTGTTAACCTTGTCAATCTATTTTTGATATTTTATGCTTATAAATTTTATTTACTTATTCAACAAATTTACAATTTCCATCATGTTCATTAAAATAATCTTCTATATGTGCTTTTGCTTTGTTTGCGTCACTTTCATTTTCTACATCTGTATGATTTGATATAAAAGCATCTCCACCAGAATATATAATTTGAAAATTTTTATTATATTCTATTTCGTATAAATATTTTTCTTTATCTAATTCACATGATAGAGAATATTTTCCTATTACTTTATTGTCTTTAGAATTTACTCTATCAATATTAAATGCTATGAAAGCAATAACGAATATTACAAAAAGAATAATAATTGATATTCCAATTATTTTTAGTATTTTAATTGTTAAACCAGCTAATTTTTCAGTATTACTTACTTTTTCTACTAAAATATTATTTACGTTGTTATTAGTTAATTCATCCAAACTAATATTAAATATATTGGAAAGGTTTTTTGCTTGATTTATATCTGGGGTAGTTTCTTCTAATTCCCATTTAGATATTGTTTGTCTTGTGACACCTACTTTTTCAGCAAGTTCTTCTTGTGATAAATTATTTTGTTTTCTTAATTCTGTTATTTTGTTCCCTAAATTCATTATATTTTTCTCCTTCCAAGAAAAAGTATAATATTATTATAGTTTGAATTCTACCAATATTCTATGGAAATTACGCACTTAATTTTAACATATTAAATATTGATTGTTTTTTTTAGTGTACGAATATTATTCTTTTCTAACATTAAACCCGTTAAATAAAAATATGCTAATTGAGTTTCTGCATTTAAATCAATATCTTTATTTTCTAAAAATTTTGAAATTAATATAACTTGCTTTTTGTCTAATAAATCTTTACTATTAAGTTGTTCTTTTATTTTAACGTTTCTTGGTAAGTATCCATTTTTACCATTTAAAGTGCATTCCGCAAAATTTTCATATTCAGTTGAAAATGGTACCGCTTGTTCAAGGATACAAGGTACTAATTGATGAGTATAATTTTCACTATTTATATCCAATTCTAAATATGTCATTTTATTATCTATATATACTGTAGCAGTCTTTAGATTATTTCCACTTATTCTATCATAAATTAATGGTACTACCATGGACTCTCCGAAAGGTATAACATCACCTTCTTTATTTCGATTAATTCTTATTATTCCCCATTTTAGTTTACAATTATTTATTTTATATTCATTTTTTATAATATTGTAGTATCTACTTTCTGATGCGTTTGCATCATTTATTGAATATTCTATATCTGCTACTAAATTACATACAGCAAAGTGGTCATTGCCTAAATTTATCATACATTCGTATTCCTTTGTTAATTTTTTATTATTTTCATCTTTTAGGAGATATGCATAATGTTCGTTAATTTCCATATTTTTTTCTCTGTTTATAATTATATTTGGCACTAATTCTTTTTTTATTTCAATTTTATTTGTCATATAAATTCTCCTTGCAAAAATATTATAACATATTTAGATAATAAGATATTATATTAATTAACTATTACTAAATATATTTTTTATTTTAATTAATTGTGTTTTTTAATATTTTTGTTATTTATTAATTCTAATTTTAAAGAGTCATATACTTTAGTTTCAACTTTTGATTTTTCTTTAAGTTTTTCAAATTCTTTTTCTAAAAGTATAAATTCTTCTTTTGCACTCATTGAATGATCTGATATACATAATTTTCCTATAAAGTTAGAAAACATAAATCTATAAATAAAGGCACATAATTTTTTCTTATTTATACAGTTTTCATATTCACCTTCAGGAAGTATTTCATAACCTAGTTTTCTTAAAACGTCATATCCTTCTATAATTGCATCCATAATTAATAAAGAATATTCTTTATCATGTTTTAATAGTTTTAAATTACCATCTACTTTATAGCTTGCAAATACAAGTGGAAGAACTGCACAGGCATGCGTTTTAAGGTAATCATTCATCTTATTTTCTATTATTACTTTTATTTTTGTTTCTTTAAATATATATTTTATAAATTCATTACTTATATCTTTACCATCTGTTCTTCCAATTTCTATTTTATTTAGACAAATTGAATTTATATAGCCATCATATTTTTTTCCAGCAGCCATAAAAAATGCAAATAATACGTTTTTATTTTTTAAACTCATATATTTTTCTACAGATATATTGTTGCCTACAAATACTATATTTTTGCTATCATTATTTTCTATGATTGGAATAATATTATCTAGAGATGAAAATCTTGAAACTATAAATATAACATCATAAATATCATTTTTTTCTAATTTGTCTATTATATTAAAATAATCAATTGTTTGTTTTCCTAATTTATGATTTATTATAAGTCCATTATTTTTTAAATTTTCATAAGTTTTATTCCTTGCTAAAATTGTTATATAATTTCCGCTTTTTAAAGATGTGCTAAGTTTGAACCTACTATTCCCGCACCAATTATTAATATTCTCATTTATATCAATCCTTTCTTTAATTTATTAATTATATAATTCTCAATTAAATTGTAATTTTTTTATTTTATATAATTACATTTTTTATCTTTGAATGAGCATTTTACATTAGGTTTATCTACGATATTATTATCTACTTTAAATGGTGAAGATAAGTAAATATAATTGTCATCTACATTATCTATCAGAATATGTAACCTACTAATGTTAGGTGTATTTTCGAAATTAAAATTTATGCTTTCTTTTTCAACATCTAAATCATTTATTGAATATTTCTCTATAGTTTCTTCTTTACCAATGCAATGTATATAAATTACGTTATCTTTTATGTATAAATTAGAACCATCATCAACTGTATCACAATTTTTTATATTTTTTAAAATATAATAATTATCTTTATTTTTTAATAATATATTGAGATGACTCCAAGAACTTATGTTATCATAGTACCTAGAAATTATATAATTTTTGTTATTATATTCTAATTTTTTTATAATTTTTTCATCATTAAAAAATGTATATTTTTCTAAATTAGATAGTGAACTTTTATAATCAAAAAGTTTAATAAGTTGGTACGTTGTAAAACTAAATAATGAAATTAATATTATAATTGATATTATTAAAAAATTTTTTTTCATAATTGTATCTTTCTTTCAAATTAGTATTTTTCTAACTAAACAATATTGGTATATTACCATATATTATTATTCTAAATATTCCTATTATAACTAAATGTAATGGGTAATATAAATAGAAGACCCATTTCATCCAACTAATTTTACCTTTTTCTCCATTATAAATATTTAGTAATGGATATGCTAAAACAACTGCTAATGTAATTAATCCATAAGTTTTGCTAACAAATAAATATGAAATAATTGCATAAATTAAAATCCAAAAACTCATACTTATTATTTGTTTTTTAAAATTTCCTCTACTTTTATACATAGATAAAATTGTCATTACTGCTATACAACTCCAATCAGATGGAAAAGTTATAATATTTATTAAAATAATTAGTATCCATTTTTGCCACTCTTTTAAATTAGTTTTGTAATTCATAATATAAAGCCCAACTACTGACCAAGCAAGAGACCACATAATACTTGTTTGATTAAAAATATTTCCAGTACTAAATGGTATATAGTTTATTCCAAAAGCAAAACAATATGCAAAATGAGATATTATCGCAAATGTAAATAATCTTAAAATATATTTTTTTAAATTTTTAGTATAGTAAAATCCTTCACAAATAAAGAAAAACATAATGGGTGCTGTTAATCTTCCAGTTATATGTAAAACGTTTGAAATTATATTATTAGGCATTCCTGGATAAATTAAATCTGCGATGTGATCAATTGTCATTGCTACAATCGCTATTAATTTTAAATGATTAGAATTTAACTTTTTCATTATATCCCCCAATCTAACAAATTATTATCTATCTTTTTATAAATAATAACAATGATTTGAAAAGATTTTCATATATTTATTATAGCATATTTACCTTTGAATTTAATATTTGAAATATAAAGTTTAAGATACAATTATCTTTTGTATAATAAACTAATAAATCGAAATTTAAAGTTCTATCCAATATCTTTGTATTAATACACCGCCATCTATTATTTCATTTTCTAGCACGCCACCATTTTTAATTATTGTTTTTGCAGAACATACATTATCTTTATTACAACACATCAAAACTTTTTTTATTCCTAATTTATTGCATTCTTCTAATGCTAGTGAAATCATTTTTGTACCCATTCCTTTATTTCTTTCACTGGGTCTAATTCCATCTCCTATATGACCACCACTAATCATTAGTTTCTCATTTAAATAATGTCGTATATTAACAGCACCCACAAATATATTTCTATTTGTATCCAAGCAAAAATAGGTAGAATCAGGGACATATTTTCCATTAGGTTCTTTGAGTTCTAAATTTTCTATATATTCATCAATATTATGATAATCACTTTTTCTAATAGACCATGGTATAATTTTTTCATTTGAGTTAGTCCATTCGTCCATCATTTCGTTTAATTGAGAAATATACTTTTTTTCCATTTTTACAAGTTTTAACATTGTATCATCTCACTTTCAGTTCACTTTTTTATCAATCATAACAATAATTTGAAAAGATTTTCATATATTATTATAGCATATTTACCTTTGAATTTAATATTTGAAATATAAAGTTTAAGATACAATTATCTTATTTTTTTAGATAGTTTTAGTTAAATAAAAATCCACTAGTTTAACTAGTGGTATTTTACAAAGCCCTATAAGGGCTATCGCTGGCAGCTACCATTTGGTAGCTTTTTGATTTGCCAATCGCCTTTGTCACTCTAACAACCCTTAAAAGGGTCTTCGTATTCTCTTACACTTCTTTTATCTTGTATCATATCTTCTGTTTCTTGCTCTCTTATATATTTTTTTATTGTATTTTTATTTAATCCTACCGTACTCACATAATATCCTCTAGCCCAAAATGTTCTTTGTCCATACTTGTATTTTAAATTCGCATGATTTTCAAATATCATCAATGCACTTTTTTCCCTTTAGATATCCCATAAATTGTGATACACTAAGTTTAGGCGGAATCTTTAAAAGCATATGTATGTGGTCAACGCATGCATGAGCTTCTATGATATCCACCTCTTTATATTCACATAATCTTCTTAGAATTATTCCTATATCTCGGCGAAGTTTACCATATATGGCTTTTCTTCTAAACTTTGGGATAAATACTATGTGATAAAGACAATTATATTTAGTATGAGATAATTGACTTTCGTCAATATCTCTGCTCTTTGTTTTTGATTTCAACATAAAAATCTCCTCCTGTTTTTTATATTTGATCGGCAAATCATAGTATATTATAACAGAAGGAGATTTTTATGTTTTCTGATGGGCGGAGCTCTTTTCTATTCACACCTGCATAGCAGGTGGTTTTAATGTTTGACCTTTAATGGTCAAACATAATAAAAAAGAATATTTTTTAGTTGTATAATATTCTTTTTTCTAATTATTCTGCTTCTTTTATTATATTTTTGCAACCAATGTATGTTGCTAGGAAATAACAACTATATATTAAACTCATAATTATAATAGTTAATATTATTGAAGGTAATAATTGGTCTTTGGAAGCAAGTGTATTAAATATTGATAAAGCAAACTGTATTCCGAAAATTGAATGAATTATCGCAAGTATTAAAGGTAGCATAAAGAATATTGCAATTTGTTCAAATAATGATTTGTTAATCATTTTTTCATCACAACCAATTTTTCTTAAAATAACATATCTTTCTATGTTATCTGAACTTTCTGTTAATTGTTTTAAAGCGAGTATTGCGCAACTAACTATTAGAAAAATTATTCCTAAATAGATTGCAATAAATACAACTATGGTTGATAAACCAATACTTGATTCAAAAAGATGAATTTTAGTATGACTATTTAAAGAGTTTTTAGCTTCGTGAAGTTTTTGATTAAGAGCTGATTCATTATCTGAAAAGATGTCTTCTATTTTATCTTTTTCTTCTTTATTCTTAGCGTTATAATTTGCTACTAAAAGCCATAATTTTTGATTTTCGATATTTAAATTAGCACTGTCTGGGACAATTATAATTCCAACATTAGTTTTACTTGTAGAAATCTCAATAAAACTATCTTCGCATTTTTGATATTTAGGTTTATATTCACTACCATTTATGTTAATTTGTGCATTTGCTTGTAAACCTTTATTTCTCATTTCTGCAATACTTTCATAGTTAGCAATTATTATATATTCATCATCATTTAAAGTATATTCTTTATGGCCATAAAGTTTTGCTATTTTATTGTAATCTGATAATTTCATAATCATTTCTGGTGTTTCAAGTTTCATCATTGGGAACTCTTTCTTTATATCAATAGCAACACTTCCTAATGTTTTTTCCCAGGTTAAGTCACTTAGTTCATAAATAGGTAATTCTATAACATCTTTTAAAAGGTCCATATCAAAGCCATTTTCTTTAAGTGTGTAAGAAATTGGTTTTTTAGAATCTTCTTTGATTTCTTCACTATATGTAATACTTTCTTTACTGTTATCTAAATTAGCTGTTTTATATAAATTAATATCAACTGGTGTCATTGCTTCTATATCTTTTTGCATAGAATTTTTTAAAGCTAATGATGAGGATAATGCAGTAATTGTCATAAATAACATTAAGCATATAATACTTATACTTATTACAGTTGTATTAATTTTATTATGTATTTGTCTTAGTACAAACATGTTTGTACCTTTTAAATATATACTTCTTTTTGACTCTACTATTTTTAAAATAAAACCTGATATTGACCAAAATATTAAAATTGTTGTAATTATACCTAATATTACTGCAAGTACTATTGCTTTTGTTGTTTCATTAATGCTAGATAATGTAAATACTTTTTTTGTAACTATCCAATATGCATATCCTAATCCGATACTAGATATTATAAATACTACTACACACAGTATAGGATTTTTTATTTTTATTTTTTCGTTCTTTTTAGATGCTGTTAATAAATTAATTAGTTTGTATTTAGAAATTGTGAAAGCATTAAATATTAATACTGCTAAATACATTATTGCAAAGTATAAACATGTTTTGATGCAAGCATTTTTTGAGAACACAAATTCAAATTTAGTCATGTCTGCTTGGAATAATTTTGCTACTAAAATTGACATAAGTTGTGAGACAAAAATACCTATTACTAATCCTATTAATAGAGATATAATTCCAACAAATATTGTTTCTATTAAAAGTATTTTGGATATTTGTCTTTTACTCATTCCAAGTGTCATGTATATTCCAAATTCTTTTTTTCGTCTATTTATTAGAAAATTATTTGCATATACAATTAATAAACCTAATATTATTGCTATAAATACAGATACCATACCAAGCATATTAATCATAAGTTTAATTATTTCTTTAGTAGAGGATGAGACTTTTAACATTGCTTCTTGACTATCAAGAGAATTAAACATATAGAATACTGCAACACCTAATACTAATGTTATGAAATATATAGCATAATCTTTAAAACTTTTTTTCATGTTTTTTAGAGACAATTTAAATAACATCGTTTAATTCGCCTCCAAGAAGTGTTTGAACTTCGATAATACTTTCAAAGAATTCTTTTCTACTGTTATCACCTTTTATTAATTCGTTAAATATTTTTCCATCTTTAATAAAAATAATTCTATCTGCATAACTTGCTGTAAATGCATCATGTGTCACCATTAAAATAGTTGCATCTAAAGTTTCATTTAAAGTTGTTAATGTTTCTAATAATTGTTTTGCTGACTTTGAATCTAATGCTCCTGTTGGTTCATCTGCTAGAACTAGTTTTGGATTTGTTATTATTGCTCTTGCTGATGCAACTCTTTGTTTTTGTCCTCCAGATAATTGATATGGATACTTATTTAAAATATTATCAATTTCTAGTTTTTTTGCAATATCTTTAACTTTTTTATCTATTTCATGTACGTTTCTTTTTTGAATAGTAAGAGCTAAAGCTATATTTTCATAAGCAGTTAAAGTATCTAATAAATTAAAATCTTGAAATATAAAGCCTAATTCTTCTCTTCTAAATTTATTAAGTTTATTTCCTTTTAATTTTGTAATATCATCTCCATTTATCAGAATATGTCCAGTTGTTACCTTATCTATTGTTGATATACAATTTAAAAGTGTTGTTTTTCCACTTCCTGATGCTCCCATTATTCCAACAAATTCTTTTTTTTTGACATTGAAACTAATATTGTCTACGGCTTTTGTTAAATTAGATTTATTACCATAATATTTTTCAACGTTTTGTACTTCTAATATATTTTCCATATATATACTCCTTTCAAATACAAGTATATTATAATAAAATTAATATTGGGTTGCTATCGATTTATATTACAATTAGACTACATTTTTGTAATATTGTTAAAAAGTATTGTTTTATTAACATTTATTTTTTAACAATACTTTTATTTTAGATTAATATAACTACTATTTGGAAATATTATTTTTATTATTGTATATTCATTTTCTTTAGAATCTAATTCTATAGATATACCTAGTTTATCACATAATTTTTTACATAAATATAATCCTATTCCAGTAGATTTTTTATTTGATAATCTTCCATTAGTACCTGTAAAACCTTTTTCAAATACTCTATTTATTTCATTTTTTTTGATACCAATACCATTATCTTTGATATATAAAATAGTGTTATCTTTATTTTCTTTACTAAACATTTCTATTTCAAGTGTTCTCTCTTTATTTTTATATTTTACACTATTTTGTATAAGTTGATTTAATATAAATATTATCCATTTGCTATCTGTATATATTATGTTATTTAAATCATGTGTATTTATTTCGACTTTTTCTTGTATAAGCATAGTTTTATTTTTTTTGATACTTTCATTTACTAATTCTTTTAAGTTTGATTTTTTAATGTAGTAATCTTTTTCTACTGTATTACTTCTTGCATAATATAAAGCTTGGTCTATATAGTTTTCTAATTTATCTAATTCTTCTTCAATACTTCTAGTAGCATTATTTTTATTATTTTCTATAATCATTTTACTAGTTGCTAGTGGTATTTTTATTTCATGAATCCATAATTCGATATATTCTTTATAATCTTTTACATTATATTTATATTTATTAACATTTTCATGCATAGATTTATTTATTTGTTCTAATGTTTCATATAATATTTTACCTTCAATAAATTCTGGTTTTTTTATTACTTCTGTTATTAAATATTTTTCTTTTAGTTGATTTAGTATTTTTTCTAAGTAATTATAATATTTTTTCTTTTTATTATATTCATAAATTAATCCTATTAAGTATGATGTAATTATTATTATTGGTGTATATATTTTTATGTAAGTATTTAGTGGATAAGTCATAAAAAATATTTCTATTGTTATTAATGAAAATACTATTAAAATTATTGTAAGAATTTTTTCTTTTATAAATTTTAAAAAGGTCATTATTCTTCACTCCCTTTTAAAATATATCCTTGTCCTCTTTTTGTTTCTAATAGTTCTTTTAGGCCTAATTCTTCTAATTTATATCTTACTCTTGTAATGTTTACTGTTAGTGTACTATCTCCTATAAAGTTATCACTATCCCATAAGCACATCATTATATCTTCTCTAGATACTATTTTATTTCTATTTTGAACTAAGTATTTTAGAATTCTAAATTCATTTTTTGTAAGTTCTATTATAGTGTTATCTTTTTCTATTGTACTTTTGTTAATATTTAAAATAAAATCTTTCGCATCTATTCTATCTATGTTTTCTTGTGATTTAGTTCTTCTTAGTAATGAATTAATTTTTGCAAGCAGAATATGTATATTAAATGGCTTTGTTATGTAATGGTCTGCTCCATTATTTATAGTTAGTAATTCATCTATTTCATTATCTCTACTAGTTATGATTATTATAGGCATATTTGATTTTTTTCTTATTTCTTTACAAATATATTCTCCATCTGCGTTAGGTAGATTTAGATCTAGCAACAACAATTCTGGATTAATTTTTATGATATCGTTTAATGTGTTGTTAAATGTTTTTAAAGATTCAGATAAATATCCATTATTATTTAAAAATATTTCTAATTCTTTTCTTAATTTTTCATCATCTTCAACGATTAATATTTTTTCCATACGTATCCCTCATGTATATTATAACATTAAATTATGTTTAATAATATTACAGTTTTGTAAGATTATATAAGTATATATTTGTCTTTTATATTTTTTTACATATATTTATTGTTTTATCTTTTGAAATATTGTATAATTGTTTTAGGAATATTTAACAGTTGGGTGCTTGCCTCTTTATTCTTTTATTAAGAAAGGAGGCTTGGTAATTATGTCTAAGAAAGATTTTTTAATTTTTTCTTTAATTATTATCATTTTTCTTCTTATATTTTTATTATATAAATAATATTTATGTAAGCAAAAAGCACTCAATCTAGCGTAGATTAAGTGCAAACCCATAAAGGCGAGTACTCAACATGAGCTTGTTAAGTATTCCCTTTTTTATTTTATTCAAGTTCCCTTGACATATTCATAATAACATATTATTTATATATTTTCAAATAAAACTTATCATATTTATAATAAATTATTTGTTTCTTTTATTTTTTCCCAAAATAAATCTAATTCTGTTCTTCCAAAATGTCCGTATGATGCTAAATCGTAATATATTGGATTTAATAAATCTAATTCTTTTATAATATTGTCTACACTAAAATTAAAATTATTATTTACAAATTCATATATTTTATCTATACCTACTTTATTTGTATTAAATGTATTTATATAAATAGAAATTGGATATTCTTTTCCTATTGCATATGCTAATTCTATTTCACATTTATCTGCTAGGTTATTAGCTACAATATTTTTTGCAACATATCTTGCATAGTATGCTCCACTTCTATCTACTTTAGAAGGGTCTTTACTGCTAAAACATCCTCCACCTACTTTTCCTATTCCTCCATAAGTATCTGCAACTATTTTTCTACCTGTTGTTCCACTATCTCCAAAAGAACCACCTATTGTAAATTTGCCACTTGTGTTTATTAATATTTTTGTGTTTTTATCAAGTAGATTGGTAGGAACAACTTTGTTTATTACTTCATTAATAATTAAATTTTCTAAGTCTTTTTTATCTATGTTTTCTTTATGCTGAGATGCGATAATTATTGTATCTATTCTTTTTGGAATATCATTTTCATATTCGATAGTTATTTGTGTTTTACCATCAGGTTTTAGTATAGAATTTTTGTCTTTTTTTCTTACATCTGATAATCTTTTTGCTAGTTTATTTGCTAAAAGGATTGGTAGTGGCATATATTCTTTTGTTTCATTTGTTGCATAACCAAACATTATTCCTTGATCTCCTGCCATAATTTTATCTTGTTCTACTGCATTATTTATTTCAATAGATTGTTTATTTACTTTAACAATTACATTATATTCTTCTTCATAGCCAATATCTTTTAATACTTTTTTTGCTAGAGAACCATAATCTAATTTTGCTTTAGTTGTTGCTTCTCCGTAAATAAATATTAAATCATCTTTTATAGTTGCTTCTACTGCCATTTTGCTACTTTTGTCTTGTCTTAATGCTTCATCTAATATGTAATCACTGATTTTATCACATATTTTATCTGGATGTCCTTCCGTTACTGATTCACTTGTTAAATAATATTTCATATAATCTCCCTCTTTCTCTTTTTATCAAAAATAAAAAACTCTTGAAAGAGTTATTGTTATAAAAATCTCTTTCATCGATATTAGCATTACCACCTTACTATTGCAGGTTGGTATGAGTTCTTAGAGCTAATTCTCTCCCTCATTCTTGATAAAAAATTATAATTATTTAACGTATTATTTCTAATACAATTTTATTTTAACATTCTTTTTATATTTTGTATATAATTTTTATAGTAAAAAAGACTTTCAAACGAAGTCTTATTTTTCTAATAATTTTGTTATTTCTTTTATGTTATTTTTAAATATAATTGTATCTATAATATTAGATATAGAATATACTGTAATTAGTATTCCTAGAGAAGTTGTTAATGCTATAGTTCCAATACTAGGATTAAGTATAATTATTAAACCACATATAATAGATATTATAGAACATATTAGAAGTGATAACCAACTACTAATATTATTTCTATATAGTAATATTGATAGTCTTAAATCTAGTGTTGATTTAGTAATCATGATTATACCAGCTACTATTGGGAATAATGTTTTTACAATATCTGGATTAACTAGCATTATAATACCAAGTAATAATTCTATGACACCTAATGTTAAGAAACTAGAGAAGAATATACTTGATTCTTTTTCTATTAAGAAATATATTCCATTTACAATAAGTAATATTGATAGTATATAAGTTATTGTTGTAAATGATACTTCTGGATAAATTATAAATATTAATCCTATAATTAACATTATTATAGATATTATAATAGATGAGTACAAGAATTTGTTTAATTTATTTAACATGTATAGGCTCCTTTCTATTATAATTTTAATAAAAATATTTTGTTTTGTAAACTACATTATTCTTTTATAAGTCGAATATTTTCATTTTTATATTCTTTTAATATTTCATTCCATATATATGATTCAACTAATCTTGCTTTTTTTGGATTTATTAAAAATCTTATATTTAATTCTATATGTTTATCTTTTACTTCTGTATATATCATCGGTTCATATTTATTATAATACATTCTATATGATGTATTATTTTTTAATTCATTTTTCATTTTAATTGGTATATTTTTTATTACATCTATATTATTTATTATTTTGTATAAAGTCTTTTTTGCTAGTATAACATCACTATCAAGAGATATTTGTACTTTTATTTCGTCCCATATGTATTTGAAACCTTTATTCATATTTTTTACTGTTTCTGTAAATATTATTGAGTTTGGAATTATTGAAACTACACCTGTACTTTGATGCCCATAATTATCACTTATTTCTAATAATTCAAAGAATAATGATCCTAGATTTATAACATCTCCTTTTTGACCTTTTATTTCAATTCTGTCTTCTAATTTAAAAGGTTTATAAAGTTTTATATAAAATCCTGCAAATAAATTTAATATGTAATCTTTTAAAGATAATGTTATTGCTGCTGATACAAAACTTATTAATGTCATTGCATTTTTTATATTACTTTCCCATATAAGATAAATAATTAAAATTTGAATAATAGATATTATTAATTTTATAAAATTTAATGTTTTATATTGTAATCTATTATTATTTATTCTTATTAGTTGTTTTTTTAAAATATATACTAACGATTTACCTATTATTAAAGTTAAGATTGTGTAAAATATTAAAATTGTATATTTGTTATTAAATGGTAAAAATAATGTATCTATATTTTTTAACATATAAATTTCTCCTTTTTGTATGTTTTAATATATCATTTTTATTAACTTATATAAAGTAAAAAAGAAGTATTTGTTTGCTTCTTTACATTTTTTTACATTAATGGTGATATTCCTATACCTAGTGGTATGTTAACTAAATACCATACGATTATTAGTATTAACCACATACATAATGTTCCTATTGAATATGGCACTAGATATTTTAATGATTTAAATAATCCTACACCTTTTTTATCTTGATTATATAATTCCATATATGCTAAGAATATTACAAAATATGCCATTACTGGTGTTAATCCATATGTTATTGATTCTCCTGCTCTAAATATCAATTGTGCAAATTCTGGTGTCATTCCTGAATTCATTAAAACTGGTACTGATACAGAAGATAATATTGACCACTTATAGATTGATGATGGTAATATTAATGTTGATAATGCGCTTAGTATAAATACTAGTAAGACAAGTGGTAAACCAGTAAATTTAGTTGTTGATATTATATTTGCAAACCAACTTGTTATAAGCATACCTATATTTGAATATTTTAATATTGATATAAATGTTGATGCAAAGAATATTAATACTAATACTTTACCCATTGCATCTAGTGAATGTGATAAATCATCACATACATCTCTGTTATTTTTTATGCTTTTTGTTAATATTCCATATGTTAATCCATTTATGAAGAATAATATTGTTATTACGAATACAAATCCTGAATTAAAGAATGAATTATATCCGAATAGTTTATCAATATATAATTTTTGGGAGTAATCTAGTAAATTTCCACTTAGTGGTAATCCTGGAATAATATTATATATGAATATTAGTAAATAAATTGAACCTACTATTATTGAAATATATAAACTTTTTAATTCTTTTTTTGAAACGTATTTTTCTTCATATTCTTCTTCTTCAATTTCATATTTTCCTAATCTAGGAATAATATTTTTTTCTGTTATATTTGTTATTATAAATGATAATGCTATAGTTGCTAAAATCATTATTATTATAAAACTTGTTGTTTTAACTACGTATCCCTCTTTTAATAAGTTTGCTGCATCTTGTGTATAAGTTAATAATGAAGAATCTACTGAATTTATGAATATATTTATTCCGATACCACAGCTTATCGCAGCAAATGCAGTTATTATTCCTGCTTGTGGGTTTCTCTTTCCATATTTAAATAGTAATGCTGATATTGGAATTAATACTATATAAGATATATCACCAGCTATACTTGATAATATACAAATTAATACTAATATAAATGTGACAACATTTTTTCTTAATTTTCTTGTTAAAACATAAAATAATGTATCTAAGAATCCTGTTTTATCCATGATACCTATACCTAGTAATGTAATAAGTAGCATTGATAATGGTGTAAATGATGCAAAATTTGATACTGTGTTTGAGAATATATATTTTAATCCTCTTAAACTAAATAAATTTTCAATAGTAATCATTGTTGATTCTAATGAATTACTCTTAGTATTTACTGTGCTATAACTTCCTGTAATATCAAATAAAGATAATATTCCACTTACACATATTGTTATTAATATAAGGATTAAGAAAGACATTATTGGATGTAATACAACTTTATCTCTAATTTTTTTTATTTTATTCATTTACTATGCTCCTTAATTTACGTTCAAATTCTAATCTATCTAACATTATAATGTGATTACAACCTAAACATTTTAATTTAATGTCAACACCTACTCTAGTAACACACCATTTATTTTCTTTGCATGCATGTGGTTTTTTCATTATAACTATTGAACCCACATTATATTTTTGTTCCATTATGTACCTCCAATTGATTATAAGGTATTTTTATATTATTTTTTTCATATGCTATTTTTATTTCTTTAAGAAATGATCTTTTTACAGCCCATTGTTTTCCTCTATTACATGTTATTAGTACTTGATATATTATACTAGAATCTGCAAGTTCATTTATTCCAAGATATTCTACTTTTGATACTTCTTTATTATCTTCTTTGAAACTATCAAGTGTATCTTTTATTACTTTTTCAACTTTATCATAATCTTCTTCATAAGCAGTTGGAATGCTTATACATGTTGATGCTTTTTCTTGAGTAATATTAATTATTTTATCTATATTTCTATTTGATATTATTAATACTTCTCCAGTATATTTTTTTATTTTAGTGTTTTTTAATCCAAATTCTATTACTGTTCCTGTAAATCCTTCGTATTCAACTATGTCTCCTATTACATAGTAGTTATCAAATATTATGCTTATTCCATTAAAAACATCTTTTAATACGTCTTGTAATCCTAAACCAACTACTACTCCAGCTATACCTAGACCTGTAATAAGACTTGTAGTATTTATTCCATATAAATTTAATAAAAGTAGAATCATTATGATTAATATTAAATATTTTGCTATATTTCTAAATAAATGTAATATTGTTGTACGTTTTTTTATTTCTAATTCATCTTTACCTTTTATAACTATTTTATCTACTATATCGTATAGTATTTTATATATAATATATGATGATAATAAAATTATAACTGTTCCATAAACTTTTGGGTTGAGTAAAAAGTCTAACATATTATTCACCTTCTATATCTATGTTTAATATTTCTAATATTCTTTCTAAATCTTTATCAGTATCAAATGGTATTGATATTTTATTTTTAGATATTTGTACTTTAGTACCCGTTACATCACGTAATACTGATTCATATATTTTAAATCTTGGATTAAGAGTTGATACTCTAACTATTTTGTTTTTCTTTATAACATTTTCTTCTTTGCTTAATGTTTCAAGTTCTCTTACACTTATTCCATCATCTATTACTTTTTGTGCTAAGTTAAGTATCATGTCTACATCGTCTATTTTACTTAGTACTCTTGCATGTGACATACTTATAGTACCATTCATTACTTCTTTTTGAACGTATTTAGGAAGCGATAAAAGTCCTAATAGATTTGTTATATAACTTCTTGATTTTCCAAATTTATTTGCAACTTCTTCTTGTGTTAATCCTGTTGCATCAATATAATTTTTGTATGCAGTTGCTTCTTCTATTGGAGATAGATCTTCTCTTTGTATGTTTTCTATTAATGCAATTTCCATCATTTGTTGGTCTGTAAAATCTCTTATTATTGCTGGGATTTTTGTTAGTCCTGCAAGTCTTGCCGCTTTAGTTCTTCTTTCACCTGCAACTAGGTCGTACCCTTTGATACTTTTTTTTACAATAATAGGTTCTATAAGTCCATGTTCTTTAATTGATTCTGATAATTCTCTTAGTGATTCTTCGTCAAAATATTCTCTTGGTTGATGAGGATTACTTCTTATTTCATCAACTGGTATTTCAAGAATATCACTATCTTTTGCACCGCTTACTATTTCTTTTTCATAATTATTTAATGTGTCTATATTTAATGGTTCACTGTTAAATAATTGTTCTAATCCTTTTCCTAATGCTTTTCTTTTATTCTCCATCTCTTAATATGACCTCCTTAGCCAAATTTAAATATGCTTCAGCTGCTCTACTTAAAGGGTCGTATTCAATAATTGGTTCTCCGTGACTTGGTGCTTCAACTAATCTGATTAATCTTGGAATAATAGTATTGAATACTTTTTCTTTAAAGAATTTTCTTACTTCTTCTACTACTTCTAATCCTAATACAGTTCTTGAATCTAGTAGTGTTAATAAAACACCCTCTATTTTAAGCCCTGGGTTTAATCTTGTTTGAGTCATTATGATTGTATTTAATAGTTGTGTTATACCTTCTAGTGCAAAGAATTCACATTGTACTGGAATTATTACTGAGTTTGAACTTACTAATGCATTTGTTGTTAATAATCCTAAAGATGGTGGACAATCTATTATTATATAATCATATTTATCTTCTACTAATTTTAATGCATTTTTTAATTGATTGTTTTTTTGAAAATTAGTATCTTGATATGCCTTTTCTACTAATTCTATATCAATTCCGGCTAAATTTATTGTTGCTGGTAATATAGAAAGATTTGTAAATTTTGTTTTTATTATTGCCTTTTTTATATCACATTTTTCACTTAGTACATCATATACACTGTAGGCAATTTCACCTTTATTAATTCCTAGTCCAGTAGTTGCATTTCCTTGTGGGTCTAAATCTATTAAAAGTGTTTTTTTACCTAATTTTCCTAAGGATGCTGATAAGTTTATACTGGATGTTGTTTTGCCTACTCCTCCTTTTTGATTTACTAAAGATATTATTTTTGTCATTTTATCACTGCCTTTTTTAACTTCTTCTTATACATATTTAATTTTATCATATATGTATATAATTGTCTAAGTGTTTTTTATAGTTTATAAAAGTTTTTATCAAAAATAAAAGAAACTACTTTTCTTCTTTAATAGTTTCTTCTTTGTTTTCAGTTTGTTTTTCTTCTTTAGAAGATAACTTTCCTGTTTTAACTAATTCATCTATTTCTTCTTTTGTTATTGTTTCTTTTTCAATTAATGTATTACTTAAAAGCATTACTAAATCTTTATTATCTTTTAATATTTTAGTTGCTTTTTTATAACATTCATTTACTATTTTTCTTACTTCTTCGTCTATTTCTAAGGCAACTGCATCTGAGAAGTTTCTTGTTTTGTTATAATCTCTTCCTAAGAATACTCCTTCTTCTTTATGTTCTAGTTGTACTGGTCCTAAATCACTCATACCATATTCAGTTACCATACTTCTTGCAATTTTAGTTGCTTTTGAGAAGTCATCTGAAGCTCCTGTAGATATTTCCCCAAAATATAATTCTTCGCTTACACGACCACCTAGTAATCCAGTTATACTTGCTAGTAATTCATTTTTAGTTGCTATAGCAATTTTTTCTTCTTTTGGAAGCATCATTGTATAACCACCTGCCATACCTCTTGGTATGATTGTTATTTTATGAACTTCATTAGCATCTTCTAATTTTAATCCAATTACTGCGTGTCCTGCTTCATGAAGTGAAACTAATTTCTTTTCTTTATCAGTAATTTTTCTACTTGTTTTTGCAGGTCCCATAAGAACTCTATCTGTTGCTTCATCTATTTCATCCATACTTATTGCTTTTTTGTTTCTTCTTACAGCTAATAAAGCTGATTCGTTAAGTAAGTTTTCTAAGTCTGCTCCACTAAATCCTGGAGTTCTTTTTGATAAATTTTCTAAGTTAACAGATGAATCAAAAGTTTTATCTTTTGCATGTACGTTTAGTATTGCTTCTCTTTCTTTTTGATCTGGTAAACTAACAGTCACTTGTCTATCAAATCTACCTGGTCTTAATAATGCAGGGTCTAGTACGTCTGGTCTATTTGTTGCAGCAATAATAATTATACCTTCATTTGCACCAAATCCGTCCATTTCTGTTAATAATTGGTTAAGTGTTTGTTCACGTTCATCATGACCTCCACCTAGTCCAGTTCCTCTTTGGCGTCCAACTGCATCTATTTCATCTATGAATATTAAGCATGGTGCTGATTGTTTTGCTTGTTTAAACATGTCTCTAACACGGCTTGCTCCAATACCAACAAATAATTCTACAAAGTCAGAACCACTTATGTAGTAGAATGGAACATTTGCTTCACCAGCCACTGCTTTTGCTAGTAATGTTTTTCCTGTTCCTGGAGGGCCTACTAATAAAACACCTTTAGGTATTCTTGCACCTAGTTTTTGAAATTTTTTAGGATTTTTTAAAAAATCGATAAGTTCTGCAACTTCTTCTTTTTCTTCATTTAATCCGGCAACATCTGTAAATCTTACTCTTCCACCATCTTCAGAAAGTTTTGCTCTACTTTTTCCGAAATCCATAGAATTTTTATTTCCACCAGATATTTTACTAAATAGATAGAATGTTGCTGCTATCAATAAAACAAATGGTACAACATTTACTAATATTGTCACTACACTTGAATTTTCTGGATTAGTATTTGTTTTTACTTCAAATTCATTATTATCTGCATAAGATAATATTTTATTTATTACTGTTTCTGATAATGGTACATTAACTTTAAATTCTTCATTTTTACCATAATCTTTTAATTTACCAGTGATATAGTATACACCTGCATTTGATTTTGGTGTTACTTCGATACTTTTTACTGTATCTTTACTTAATTCTGTAATTAATTCATCATAATTTAATTTATTAATTTTAGTATTACCAATATTATAAAATACTAGCGTTCCAAATATAACTAAAATTAATATTAAATATGGCATTGTTTGTTTTGTTATATTATTTTTCTTCATATTCTTCTCCTTTTTTTGTGTACTTTATTATTATATCATAAAACTCTTTATTATAACAATCAAATTTACTTTTCTTTACTCCTGGTATCCATAATATATTGTTATCGCTATCACATACTATTGGATAATTATTTCTTTTTTCTTTTTCTATTTTTTCATCTATAAATATTTTTGAAACTTTTTTTGTTCCTATCATATTTTTTACTTCAATTATATCATTGTCTTCTTTGTTTCTTATAATAATTGGAAGTGTAATTTCTTTACTATTTAATTTTATTACATAATTACTTTTTTCTTTTGTATCTGGAATAATTTCTATAGTTCCGTAACTATCAATATATTGTTTGTCTTTTAATATATACTTATATTTTTTTGTTTCAATTTTTTTATCTGTTTTAAATAATAGTTTATTATATGATTTAATTACTTTTATATTATTTGGTAAATCTATTTCACTATTTTTATTTGTATCAATAATATTCATTATATTTTCTATATGTTTTTTATTTATTAATGTTATATTGTCTTTGTAGATGTTAAATAGTATTGTTTCTAATTCTTTTTGTTTTATATAAATATGTAATTTGTTGAATTTAGATAAATCTAGTATATTATTTTTATAATTATTTTTTAGTTCATTTTGTACTACTAATTTAGTGTAATCATTTATGTTATTCAGTTCTTCACTTAACTCTAAGAATTTTTTATGAATATTTTTATTTTCTTTTTTTAATAGTGGAAGTATATCTAACCTTATTCTATTTCTTGTATATTTCTTTGATTTATTTGATTCATCATATACACAAGGTATGTTATTTTTTCCTATGTATGATTCTATATCTTTTTTTGTATAAAATATAAGTGGTCTAATGATTTTGTAATCTTTATATGAAGAGATTTTTGTAAATCCTTTAAATCCATTTAAATTACTTCCTCTTATAATTCTCATTAAAATAGTTTCTATTAAGTCATCTCCATGATGTGCTGTTAATAGTATGTCTGTTTTATATTTATTTAATATTTCTATAAAGAAATTGTATCTTTTTTCTCTTGCTTCTGTTTCTGTGAATTTATTATTTTTGTAAGACTTTATTTCCATTCCTTCAAATATAATGTTATTTTCTTTGCAATAGTTTTCTACAAAAATATACTCTTGTTTTGAAATTTCTCTTAAGTTGTGATTTACATGTGCACAAATCAGATTATATCCATTATTTTTTAGTATGTGTAAAAGAGCCATTGAATCAGGACCGCCTGATGTTGCAACTACTAATGGCTTGTTTTTATCAATATTTAATTTTTTTAAAAAGTCACACATTTCTTTCATTTCAATCACTAGGACTATATTATACTATTTTAATGAAATTATCAAGAAAAAATATGCGTTTTATTTGACATTATTTGTCGAATTTTTTTGTTTGTTATAATAATAATTTTTTTCATAGAAAAAAGCCTTGATATACAAGACTTTGTTTGAAAACATATTAACGTTTTGAGAATTGTGGTGCTCTACGAGCTTTTTTAAGACCATATTTTTTACGTTCTTTAACTCTTGGATCACGAGTTGTAAATCCAGCAGCTTTTAAAGTTTTTCTATATGAATCTTCTTTTCCTTCATTATCTTTATCAAATTCTAATAATGCTCTAGTGATACCTAATCTGATTGCTCCAGTTTGTCCAGAGAATCCTCCACCTTTAACAGTGATAGTTATATCGAAAGTATTTTCATTGTTTGTTGCAACTAAAGGTTGCTTTAAATCCATTACTAAAGTTTCAAATGGCATGTAGTCATTGATATCTCTACCATTAACTGTAATTTTTCCTGTTCCTGGAACCATTCTAACTTGAGCAGTTGAACGTTTTCTTCTACCTGTAGCAGTAAATTCTTTTTTACTCATATTCTTCCTCCTAATCAATAGTTATACTAACTGGTTTTTGTGCTTGATGTTTATGATCAGCACCAGCGTATACAAATAATTTTTTAGCAGTTGCTCTTCCTAATCTATTATGAGGAAGCATTCCTTTAACTGCTCTTTCAACCATTTCTACTGGATATTTTTCTATCATTGTTTTAGCATTACGTTCTCTTAATCCTCCTGGGAATCCAGAATGATTATAATACATTTTTTGATCTAATTTGTTTCCTGTTAATTTTACTTTATCTGCATTAACGATAATAACGTAGTCTCCACAATCAATATGAGGTGTAAATGTCACTTTATGTTTACCTCTTAAAAGGTTAGCTGCTTTTGTAGCAACTCTACCTAAAGGTAAGTTTTCAGCATCAATTACATACCAATTACGATTAACTGTTTCCTTTTTTTCCATAAATGTTTTCATATTTTTTTCCTTTCACTATTCTTGATACTTTTAACTTCCCACATCAAAAATAAAAAGAATAAATAAAATGTACCATTTAAAATTATATGTTATTACAATGAAAAAGTCAAACATTTTCGTGCTTAACTTTCATTTTTTTTTATTTTTTTACTTATATTACGTAATTTACTATATCTTCGTACTTAGAACCATGTGGAGTAAGTTTTATAATACGAGTATTTTCATCTATTACTTTGAATTTAATATCTAGTCTTTCTTCTGGTAAAATATCACTTATAAGTTCAGACCATTCGATTATAGAGACACCATCACTATTAAAATAATCATTAAATCCAATACTTTCATCTCCGTCTTCTAATCTATAAACGTCCATGTGATATAAAGGCATTTCACCTGAAGTGTATTCTTTTACTATATTAAATGTAGGACTAGTTATTGTTTCTTCTAAACCAAGTGATTTTGCAAAACCTTTAACAAAAACAGTTTTACCACTTCCTAATTCTCCATCTAAGCAAATAATCATTCCTGGAAATTTTTCTGATTCGATGTTTTCTGCTAATTCCATTGTATCTTCTATACTTCTTGATGTAATTTTATAATCCATTCTTTATCACCTAAATTAATTATAAAAAAAATATGAATCTATATCAACATAAAAATTCATATTTTAATAAAGTTTACACTATATTATTTCATCACTGAAAAATTCTGGTTCACATGTGATATTTATTTTTAATTTTTTTAATGCATTATTCTCTTCATTATTTATTATAAATGTAGAATGTGCCTCAGTTCTTACTAGTTTATCTAGGTTGTTTAGGGATTTATCTATTACTGGATTAGTAGCACTACATATTGATAATGCAATTAAAACTTCTGGAAGAGTTAGTCTATTGTTTGTTTTTCTTAATTTTAATATAGGTTCTAATACTTTTGGACTTAGTAAATTTATATCATCTGGTATTTTTGATAGTTCTTTTATTGCATTTATTATAAGTGAACATACTGGACTTAGTAATTCAGTTTGTTTTCCATGTATTAATTTTCCATTTGGGAGTTCTAGTGCTACTAAATGTATTTTACGTTTTTTAGATTCTTGTTTTACGTATGGTATAACTTTCATAAAATTTTCGTCAACTTCTAATTCATTCATTAATAATTTTTCTTTTTCAACTGTATCATAATCTGATAGTCCAAATTTATAATTTTTAAGTTCACTATAATATCTACGTATAACTTCTTTTTTTGCAGCGTCGCTTACTACTTTATCATTTGAAATACAGTTTCCAACCATATTGACACCCATGTCTGTTGGAGAAAAGTATATATCTTTACCACTAATTTTATTTAGAATATTTTTTAGAATTGGAAAAGTTTCTACATCTCTATTGTAATTTACGGCAGTAATATTATATTTTTCTAGGTGAAATGGGTCTATCATATTTATGTCTTTTAATTCGATAGTTGCTGCTTCATAAGCAATATTTACAGGATGTTTAAGTGGTAAATTCCATACTGGAAATGTTTCAAATTTTGCATATCCAGCATTTATACCATGTTTGTGTTCGTGATACAATTGACTTAAACAAGTGCCTAACTTTCCTGAACCTGGTCCAGGAGCATTTACTAAAATTAATTTTTTTGTAGTTTCAATATATGGATTTGCACCATAACCTTCTTCACTTACAATAGTTTCTACATCTGTGGGATAACCTTTTGTAAATGTATGGATATAAGTTTTAATGTTTTGTCTTTCTAAACGTTTTATAAATTTATCAACGTTATTTTGCTTGTTGTAAAGTGTTATTACTACTGAATTTACTGTAAATCCTAAGTTTTTTGCATTATTAATTATATTAAGCATTTCTATATCATAAGTTATTCCAAATTCAGCACGAACTTTATTTTTTTCTATGTCGTTTGCATTGATACAAAAGATAATTTCTAAATCTTTTTTTAATTCTTGAAACATTTGTATTTTTGCATCTTCTTTAAATCCTGGTAGTACCCTGGCTGCATGTGTGTCTTGAAAAAGTTTGCCACCAATTTCTAAATAAAGTTTGTCAAACATTTTAATTCTTTCTTTTATTTTTTTGCTTTGTATTTTTACATATTTTTCATTGTTAAATCCTTTTTTCATGTTTACCTCTCATATTATATATATATTTAGTATAACATATAAGTAAATTTTAACGCAAAAAAAATGGCAGCTTTCTATCTTCGCTTCCACTATTTTCGACGTTTGAGTGCTTGACTTCTGTGT
>CAKONF010000003.1 GCA_934097015.1 uncultured Bacilli bacterium
AAAGAAAAATTGACTAATATTTATTATCTGATAAAATTAAATTAAGTGGTGCGGTTGAAATTACAATATAAAAAAAATATAGAGAAAATTGAATCTCTATATTTTTTAACTATTTAATCCGTCTATGTATCCAATGACTTTATTCTTTTTGTCTTTTGTCATTTTATCAAATAAATCTAATAACATTAAGTCTGTGACATCCCAACCATTTTTTTTAATAGCAAGAAGTGGCATATCATCATTGATTCTTCCTAATAAATAATCAGTTGAAGTACCTAAAAAGTCTGCTATTTTAATTAATGTTTCTACAGATGGATATGCTTTTCCTGATTCGTATGCTGAAATAGTTTCTTGACTTACTTCTGCGGCAATACTAAGTCTTACTTGAGTCACTTTTTTCTTATCACGAATTTTCTTTAAATTTTCCATATATACACACTCCTAAATAATTTTTATATATATTATTATATAAGAAATAATGGTAATCATTAGATATATTCAATATATTTAATTATATATTATAATGGTAAATACGTGTTTTTTGTGTAAAAACATGTATAATTTTGTTGAAAAATAAATTATTTGTCAAAAAAAGTATTATTGGTAGTATTTTATTTTTTAGTTTCATAAGTTTATTTAGGAGGACGTTATGGAACTAAAGGGACTAAATGATGAAGAAGTAAAGATAAATAGAAAAAAATATGGAGATAATATAGTTAGTGAAAGTAAACAAAATAGTTTTTTATCACTTTTAATTGAATCTTTAGGTGATCCTATAATTAAAATTCTTTTAATAGCACTTGCTGTTAAAGTTGTGTTTTTGTTTAGAAATTTTGATTGGTTTGAAACGTTAGGAATATTAATAGCAATATTTTTAGCATCCTTTATATCTAGTATTAGCGAATATGGTAGTGAAAAGGCTTTTAAAAGATTGCAAGAAAAAACATTAGATATTATGACTAAGGTTAAGAGAAATGGAAATTTAACTAATGTTAATATAAAAGATATTGTTGTTGATGATATTGTATATTTGGAAAGTGGGGATTTAGTTCCTGCTGATGGTATTGTTGTTTTCGGGGGCGTTAGTGTTGATGAATCTGCATTGAATGGTGAAACTAAAGAGGCCTTAAAAAATATTAATGAAGAAGTTTTAAAGGGAAGTATTATTAGTGAAGGTACTTGTTATTTGAAAATCAAAAGAGTTGGTAAGAATACTATTTATGGTAATATTGAAACAGAGGTAATGTCTAAAACTATTGATAGTCCTTTAAAAAGTAGATTAAGGGACTTAGCTAAAGTTATTAGTAGAATAGGTTATGTTGGTTCTGTTTTAGTAGTTATTAGCTATTTATTTTCTGTTATTGTAATTAAGAATAATTTTGATATTAATTTAATAATTGAGACAGTCACTAATTATAGATTGATGATAGATTATTTGATTTATTCTTTAACTTTATGTGTTACTGTTATTATAGTTGCTGTTCCTGAGGGTCTTCCTATGATGGTTGCTTTAGTATTATCAAGCAATATGAAAAGAATGTTAAAAAATAATGTTATGGTTAGAAAAATGGTTGGTATTGAAACTGCAGGTAGTTTAAATATATTATTTACTGATAAAACTGGTACTATTACTAGTGGTAAATTAAATGTTAATAAACTAATTAATTATAAGGGATTAGAATGTACTAATAAGAAATATATGGATATATTTAAAAGTAGTATTTTATATAATAATCAAAGTGAATATAGTAATGGTAATGTTGTCGGTGGTAATACTACTGATCAAGCAATTATGAGATATTTAAAGTTAATAAGACAAGAGGATTATGAACACGTTGTTTTATTTAATAGTAAAAATAAGTATTCTGTTACTAAGATGGTTAATAATAATTTATATTATTTTAAGGGTGCTAATGAAGTTATTATAGATAATAGTGAATTTTATTTAGATGAATTGGGTTATAAACAAATTCTTAGAGATAAAAATAAATTGTATGAGGTCGTTAAGAAATTAACTAAAGAAGGCTTGAGGGTAATTAGTGTTGCATATAAAAATGGTAATGAATCTTTAGATGGTTTATGTTTTATAGGTTTTGTTGTTATTAAGGATGAAATAAGAGAGAATGCTAAGGAAGGAATTAATAGAGTAAGGGATGCTCATATTCAAACTGTTATGATTACTGGTGATGATAGAGAAACTGCACTTAGTATTGCAAGAGAAGTTGGACTTGTTAAAAGTATAAATGATATTGTGTTAACACATGATGAGATGGAGAAGATGACTGATGATGCAATAGCGCATATTATTAGCAATTTACGTGTAGTTGCAAGGGCTCTACCAACAGATAAAAGTAGGTTAGTTAAGATATGTCAGAAGTGTGATTTGGTTGTTGGTATGACAGGTGATGGTGTAAATGACGCTCCTGCTTTAAAAATTGCTGATGTGGGTTTTGCTATGGGGAGTGGTACTGAGATAGCAAAAGAGAGTAGTGATATTGTTATAATGGATAATAATCTAATTTCTATTGCTAACGCTGTACTCTATGGTAGAACAATATTTAAAAGCATTAGAAAATTTATTATATATCAATTAACTGTAAATTGTTGTGCTTTAGTACTTAGTTTTGTTGGACCATTTATTGGTATACCTACACCGATTACTGTTATTCAAATGTTATGGATTAATATGATAATGGATACTTTAGCAGGATTAGCTTTTAGTTATGAAGCACCTTTAAAAGAGTATTTAAAAGAAGAACCTAAGAAACGTAATCAAAGTATTATAAATAAATTTATGTATACTGAAATATTAATTACTGGTGTTTATTCATCTTTTGTTTCAATATTTTATTTATGTAGTCCTTATATTAAATCATTGTTTAGAGTTGATAGAGATAATGTGTATTTTATGACTGGTTTCTTTGCATTATTTATATTTATGGGTATATTTAATGCATTTAATGCTAGAACAACTAGAATAAATTTGTTAAGTAATATTAGTAAAAACAAAGTATTTATTATATTATTTATGTGTATAAGTATAGTTCAAATGTATTTAATTTATTTTGGTGGAAGTTTATTTAGAACATATGGGCTTTCTTTTAAAGAATTAATGATTGTGTTAGCTATGGCATTTACTGTTATTCCTGTAGATATATTTAGAAAATTATTATTTAAAAGACGTGGTGTAATTGATTATATATAAAAAAGTGAATTAATTTTGTTTGTTTTAATTCACTTTTTTGTTGTTTTATTTATTAGATTTTGTTTCGTCATGTTTTATATCTTTTATGATTTTATTTAACTCTTCTTCTTTTAAATTAGTTAATTCCATTATTTCTTTCTTTGGATAATTTTTGCTTAACATATTTTTTATTATTTCTTTTTGATTTTTTAAAATGCCATCAATTTCACCTTGTTCGTAAGAAACTTCTTTCATGTATTCGTCGTAGTCATAATATAATTGTTTATCTAAATCTTCTATGTCTATATTAAATATTTTACTAATATCTCTCATTAAACCATTACCATTATAAATATTATCTAGTAGTTTTTTATCATTACAAACAAAGAAATATAATAACTTTTCTAGATTATATTCATTCCCTTTCTTTATTTTATTATAGTCTATATTGGATAAAAAATCTAGATTAATATCTATTACTCGAAGCATATTGTCTCTTAATATATGATGTTTCTTTTCTATCATCATGGAATCATATACAAATTCTCCTTTACCAAATAAATCATAATTATTTATGTTTATTTGTATTACACCTTTGACGTTTTTATAGTCATCACTTCTATGTACTTGTCTTAATATAGAGTTATACATGTAAATATTATTTTTTACTATTGCAATAGGAACATTATTATAATTTATTTCTATGTTGTAATAGTTTTCATTATCTTTAACCATAACATCACTAACACTATTAACGTAATTAGAATTGCTATTAATATTGGGAGTAATTAATTCTATGCTATCTCTTAATTCATGAACATCTATACCAGTAGAGGCACTAATTAATCTAACTAGATATTCACGGCATGTAGGATTTTCACTATTAAGTAATTTTTTAACAACTTTATCTTTTAATAAAACACGTTCTCGCATTATCAATTCACCTCGCTTTCTATTTGGATTATTGGGCCCAAAATAACCATAACAAAATAGGGAAAATAATGCAAAAACGAGATTATTAAAATCTGCATAAAAAAACGCACAGATTTTTTAGATCTCCCTAGGGAAATCTTAAAATCTGCACGATTTTTTTAACCAATTTTTAAAATCATATAAATTTAATTTTTTTTAATTATTTTTCTAGTTTTTTTATTATTTCTTTTTGATTTCTTAGTATTGTATCCATTTTATCATGTAATTCTTCTAGTATTAATTCACTTTTTAAATCTATTCTATAATCATTTTGATTTCTAATGCTGTCTTTTTTTGCTTGTCTATTTTGACTCATCATAATAATTGGTGCTTGGATAGCAGCAATACATGAAAGTACTAAATTGAGTAATATAAATGGATATGGGTCTATTTCTTTACCGCTTGTTAAAATCATTGTATTTATTACAATCCAAATAAGTAAAAATAATATAAACATTATAATAAAGAACCAACTACCTGCTATTTCTGAAACTTTATCTGCAACTCTATCACCAAAAGTCATTGTACTATCTTCTAATTTGTCTACATCAATACTAATGGGTTGATCTACTAATAAATCCAAAAGTTCTTGTTCATCTTGAATATTTAATTCTTTATTTTTTAATAACATTTTAACTATATCTTTTTTTGTTAATGTTGTTTCTTTTGTATCTTTCTTCTTCATTATTACCACCATATTGATTATAACATATTATTTAATTACATATAACCATTTATTATAGTTTTTGTTTCTTTTATAGTTATGAATGCTTCATTATCTAATTTTTTTAGTAGTGTTGTTAATTCATCTAATCTTTTTTTATTAGTTTCTATTAATAATATAGTTTTATTTTTATCTTTATTTAATATTGATACTCCGAAATTTTTATCTTTTATTTTTTTTGTATTTTTTATTTTTGTTGATATTACTATAAGTTCCATGTTTGTTTTAACAAATTTATTAATAAATGTAGTACCAAGTATTGTACCCATAGTATATCCACCTGAATAACTTATTACTATCCATAAATTTAATTCTACGTTAATTGCTGTTCTTGCAACTAATAGCCATATAGTTATTTCTACGAATGCTATTAATGCTACTATAAAGGTTTTTCCTTTTATAACAAAAGTAGTACGTATAGTATTTAAAGATACATCTAGAATACGAGCAAAAAATATTTTAATACAAGTTAATAATAGAGACATAGTACCACCTATTTTATAGTATGAAATAAATAAGTATAGTTATACTATTAATGGTGATATTATGTATTTTTATATTAATGTATTTTTATTTTATAGTATATTTGGTAATTTATTTGAAAGATTTATAACTAGTATAAGACATATAGATTATACTAGCGGTTTTATGGGTACTATATTTACACCTGTATATGGTGTTGCAATACTTGTTATTATTTTTATACATAATAAGATTAAAATAAATAATAAGTTTTTTAAAATATTATTAGAAATTATTATATATGGTGTTGTTTTAAGTTTATTAGAACTTTTTGGTGGAATAATGATAGAGAATACTTTTAATAAAGTATTTTGGAATTATGAAAGATTTAAATTTAATATTGGAAAATATATAAGTTTAGAGACTGCAGTATTATGGGGTATTATGAGTGTTGTTATATTATATTTAGTACATCCTTTATTTAAAAAATTAGAAAAACATATTCCTAAATTTTTAACTTTGTTAGTAAGTGTATTTTTTATAATTAATTTAATTTATGTATTTATAGTTAAATTAACCTAGTATATTTTTTATAAATAACATAGTATAAGTTGGAGGTTATGTTATGTTATTTGAACTAGATAGTGAGAATAGTGATATTCTTAATAATTTAGATTATTTTAATTTGAATAAGAATGAGATAGAAAATAAATATAAGTATATTAATAAAAAGTACGATAACGATAAATATGATTTTAAGAAATATGATAATGATAAGTATGACTATAAAAAGTATGATAATGATAAGTTTGATTTTAAAAAATATGATTTTAATTATAATAAATATGATGTAGATTTTAATAATTATGTTTATGATAAGAATAAGAGAATTGTTAATGTAGATTTAGAGAAAGGATTTTATTTAGGTAATATATTTATTGATAGCTACGATGGATATAAGAATTATAAAGCTAAGAAAATAAATGCTTATAGTGAGCAACAAAAAATGCTTCTTAGAATATATGAATTAGATTTTATATTAAATGATTTAAATTTATATTTGGATATTAATCCTAATGATAAAAGATTATTTGAAATGTTTAAGAAATGTGCTATGGAGTTAGATGTTTTAAAGAAAAAATATTATGAAAAGTATCAAGTATTAGAATTATGTAAAGATACTAAAGATAAATATACTTGGATAAGTAATCCATGGCCATGGGATGGAGGTTATTATGTTTAAGTACGATAAGAAACTTCCATATCCTGTAGATATTAAGAAGAAAGATTTAAAAATGGCTAAGTATATTTTGACACAATTTGGCGGCTCTAATGGCGAACTTGGGGCAGCATTAAGATATTTTAGTCAAAAATTTAGTATGCCAACCGAAGAAGGTAAAGCACTTTTAAATGATATTGCCACTGAAGAAATGGGACATAATGAAATGATATGTACTATGGTAAATCAGTTAATGAGTGGTGCAAGTATAAAAGAGTTAGAAGATGCTGGGTTAGGTAGTACGTATACTGAGCATGGATATGGAATTTATCCTAGTGATTCAAATGGTGTTCCTTTTACTGCTAGTTATATAGCAAGTGTTGGAGACCCTATTGCTAACTTAGTAGAAGATATGGCTGCTGAACAAAAAGCAAGAGTGACATATGAACATTTAATTGACTTAGCAAGTGATGAAGATGTTATACAACCATTATTATTCTTAAGACAAAGAGAAGTAGTTCATTTTAATAGATTTAAAGAATTATATGAAAAATATTTAAATCAAGGTTTTAAATAAATCTTGATTTTTTTATGTAAACAATATGTTTTTTGTAATTATGTTAATTTACTTATAAAATGTGGTGTGTTAAAATATAATTAGTGAAAGGGACTTAGTTATGAAGAAAGAAAGAGTAGTACCTAAAAAGAATTATTTTTATTTATTATTAATGATTATTGGTGTAGTTGTTTTAACTTTTATTATATTTGGTTTAAATGATAAATATCAAAACAAAAAATTAGAAAGTAGTTATTTAAGTGGGTATGTAAATCAAATTAAAATTGAAGAAATTGATAATATTTTAGCTGAACCTAATAGTGATATGTTTGTTTTAATAACTAAAACTGGTGATGATAATGTATATAATTTTGAAAATGATTTAAAGAAAATAATTAAGAAAAAAGATTTAAGAGATAATTTTATATTTATTGATTATAGTGGTAATGATAATTATGATGTAATTAATAAAAAATTTAAAAGTAATATTAAGAGTGTACCAGCAATTATTTATATAAAAAATGGAGAATTTGTTAAAAATATTGATAGTAGTGAACATATATTAAATGTTGGTGATTTTGAAAAATTATTGGACGAATATGAGGTAAAATAATGATTAATGTAGTTTTATTTGAACCTGAAATACCTGGTAATACAGGTAATATTATGAGAACTTGTGTTGCTACTAATACTAAGTTGCATTTGATAAAACCGCTTGGATTTAGTTTAGATGAAAAATATATTAAAAGAAGTGGTGTTAATTATATTGATAATTGTGATTATACTGTTTATGAGAATATAGAAGAATTTTTTGAAAAGAATAAAGGGACATATTATTTTTTGACTAGATATGGAAAGAAACCACATACTAGTTTTGATTATAGTAATAAAGATGAAAATATATATTTTATTTTTGGTAAGGAATCTACTGGTATTCCGCCTAAAATATTAAAACCTTATTTGGATAAATGTATGAGAATGCCAATGACTGATAAAGTTAGAGCACTTAATTTATCTAATACTGTTGCTATTATGGTATATGAAGCATTAAGACAACAAAATTATAGAGGTTTATTATTTACTGAACCTCATAAGAGTGAAGATTTTATAATAGAAAATGGATAAAATTGTTTTATCTTTTTTTTGAAAGTGGTGAATTATGGAAAATATTGTTATACCTAAACATGTTGGTATTATAATGGATGGCAATGGTAGATGGGCCAAAATGAAAGGAAGAAAACGCAGTTTTGGTCATTTAGAAGGAAGTAAAACATTAGAAAATATTGCCCTTTATGCAATAGAGTGTGGAGTTCAAATATTAAGTGTTTATGCTTTTTCAACAGATAATTTTAAACGTAGTAAAGAAGAAGTTGATTATTTGATGGATTTGTTTATAACTATGTTTAATAAAAAAATGAAAAAAATTAAAGATAATGATATAAAAATTATATTTTCTGGCAGAAGAGAACCTTTAAGAGAAGATGTATTAGTTTCTATGGATAAAATAGTTGAGGAAACAAAAAATAATAAAAGAGGAATACTTAATATTTGTTTAAATTATGGTGGACAAGAAGAAATTGTTGATGCTACTAAAAAAATTGTAGAGTTAGTAAATAGTGGTGAATTAAATATAGATGATATTGATAAGAATAGTTTTTATAAGTATTTATATAATGATTTACCACCATTAGATTTATTAATTAGAACTAGTGGAGAATATAGATTAAGTAATTTTATGCCTTATCAAAGTACTTATTCTGAATTTTATTTTACAGATACTTTATTTCCTGATTTTAATAATCAAGAATTTGATAGAGCTATTGAGAGTTATAACAAAAGAGATAGAAGATTTGGTAATGCAAAATAAAAAATCCGATTTTGGATTTTTTTGTTTATTTATATTTTATTAATCTTTGCAACCACAACTACATGATTCATCGCAATTGCAGTTTTCATCACAATCACAGTTTTCTTCACAATCACAATTATCGCCACATTCACAATGTTCACAAGAACAATTATGTGAGTTGCATGAATCGTCTATTAAAATTGCACTAACAGGACAACCTTCACTTGCTTCAATTGCTTCATCAGTAACATTATCACTAATCATACTTGCTCTTCCTTCATCATTACATTCAAAATTTTCTGGTGCAATACTAAAACAATATCCACAACCTATACATCTTTCTTTATCAAAAACTATTTTACTCATATTAATTCCTCCAATAAAATTATTATATACTAATAAAATATAATTATCAATTAAAAAAATGTAGAATAATGTTTGAAACTATGATATCATTAACATGATAGGTGATTTATATGAACTCAAGAATGGATAAATATGCTGAAACTCCTAATTTAAAAAGTAGAGCAGAAAAAAATAAAGATTTATATGAACAAATAAAAACAAGTGATATAGATAAATTTGATATTGCTAGCAATGCTACTGTTATTGGAGAAGATATAAGTAGAATAGATGTAGATAAAGTTAAGGATATGCTTGATAAAAGATATAGAGATGAATATGATAAACGTAGTTTAAAATTTAGAGAACAAGATGAAGAGATTATAGAAGATAAAAAATATGATACTAAAGAATATGATATAAATGCTATATTAGAGAAAGCTAAGAAAACACAAAATGTAGATTACGAAAAAGAAAGATTAAAAAAAGTACATGATACACAATATGATATATTAAAAAAATTAAATATAGATGAAACTACTGAAGAAGAAGTAATGGAAGATAGTGAAGAAAACATAGTAAATCTAATAAATACTATTACTAATTTAGAATTACAAAATAACAAAAAAAATAGTACAGGTGCTACTACTGCATTAGATTTATTAAGTGATTTAAGTGACAATGATACTAATACTGTTTATAAAACTATGGAGTTAGATAAAGAAGAAATTAGTACAAAAACAGAAGATAACTTAGATGAAGAAGATTTAAGTATAGAAGATAAATATGATGATTTTAAAGAATTAGAGAAAGATTTAAAATCTAATAATATTGCTATCAAAGTTGTTGGTATAGTATTTGTTATTATATTAATTATACTTGCTGTTATATTTGTTAATAAATATTTTAATTTAGGACTATTTTAATATAGTTCTTATTTTTTTCATAAAATATATTATGAAACGTTTTTATAAAATAAGAAAAATTAGATTTAGAAATATATTTATGTATGTAATTATTATGGTTATATTTATAGATATTGTTGTGTTTAATACATTGGGTAAGAAGTTAGGAGAGAGTGTATCTTTTTTAACTAAATTAAAATTGGATGAAATTACTAAGTATTATATGAATGATACTATAAAGAAATATTTGAATGTTGATAGTAATGATTATATTAAAGTTAATTTGGTTAATAATAATATTGTAAGTGTTGATATAGATAATGTTATGTGTAATAAATTATTAAATAACATTATTGTTGATTTGGAAAGTAATGTAAAGAATTTAGAAATGGGTAAGATTAGCAATTACCATAATTTAGAAATAATAAAGGGTGATAATGGTATTGTTATATTTATGCCAGTTGGTGTTAGTTTGGGAAATAGTTTATTTTCTGGATTAGGGCCTAAGATACCAGTAAAGGTAAGTTTTTTAGAAAATATTGATGCTTATGTTGATGTTGTAGTTGAAAATTATGGTATTAATAATTCTTTAATTAAATTATATATAAATATTGATGTTGAAGAAGTTTTAGAGATGCCTACTAAGAATAGATTTAGTAATGTTAAATATAAGTTTTTAATTAGTAGCAAATTAATTAATGGAGAAGTTCCTAGTGTATTAGGTGGGACAATAAATAAAAGTAGTAGTGTAGTAAATAGTGATGTAAAGTAAGTATTTTAATATAGAATATGAATTGTAAAAGTGATATACTTTTTATAGTAGGTGGTGATTACTTATGAATAATATTTTTATTAATGATAGTATTGATGCTGGTATAAGTAATTACTTACTTATAAAACAGGGTAAAGATTATGATAAAGCGCATATATTTGAAACATATATTATTAGATGTTTATGTAAAATATATGGTGATATTAATATATTAAATCCTTATAGAATTAATAATATTAATAGTTTTAAAGCCAATTTGATTATGTATGGATTAAGTGAAAAAGAAATGAATGAATTTATTAATTTAATGGGAGATTATTCTAAGTGGTTAAATAGTGAAAAGAATGTTGGTAAAACTGATATAACTAGTAAAATAGAGATTGTTTTAATTAATATGATTATATATAGAAATAAGATTATAAAGTTTACTGGTAATGAAATAGAGTTTTTTGATAAATATTTCGATCCTAAGAATAATAATTTTGCTACATTACATAATTTAATTACTAAAGATATTAATATAGTTCCTATGTATTGGAATAGAAAGAAAGTATTATTAAATAATAATATTAAATTTAAAAGAATTAGAAATGATTTATTAAGTAGTAGTGTATATGATAAATATGGTATAGATAAAGATGATATGTCACGTATGAGTGAAGAGAAAGTTAGAAATATTAACAATCGTATTTTAGAAAGTGAAAAAGATACGGAGAAGAGAAATAAAAAGTTTATACCAAAAAATGTTATAATTACTAGCGGTAATGGATTTGTTGATACTTTGATGTTACTTAGTATTATGACTACTGAAATTATGATTGGTATTATGATAGCATTACATGTTATGAGAGGTTAGTATGGTTATAATTGATGATAAGAAATATGATTTAATTGAAAATTATAGAGATGCTTTTAATGAAGAGGAGTTTAAAGAATATTTTACTGATTATTTTTATAAGTATGATTATATTGTTGGAGATTATGCTTATAGTAAATTGAGGTTAAAAGGATTTTATGAAAATAATAAAAAAGAGGCTAAAGAATTAAATAAAATTAAGAATAAAGATAAGTATATTGAAGAGAATTGCGCTTATCAATGTAAATATTTTGTTTTGAAAAAGATTTAGTCTTTTTTTTTATAATGTTTTATGCTACAATTATTTTAGAATAAGAGGGATATCGATGAATGTTAATATAGTTTTATCAAATGGTATGAATGAAAATGTAGATTTAATATGTTATTTTACTGGTAATAATGGTAAGAATTATTTATTTTATACGAAGAATGAAACAGTACAAGATGGTTTAATTAAAATGTATGTTGCTAGTGAAACTGGAAGTGTTAGTGATGATGAATGGACTCTTTTAAAGAAAGATATGCAACAAATTATTATGGGGACTAGTACGGTTAAATTTTTAAATTATTCTAATCCTATTAGGATTGGTGAGACTAGGGCAATTGCATTAAATAATACTAATATTAATGCGATAAAAAGTGCATATAATAAAAATACTGAGGTAAGTATTGGGACAAACAAAGATTTATTAAGTCAAAGTTTTAATGAGATTCCTAAGAGTGATGTAGCTAAAGTAGAAAATGAACCTATTCAAATAAGTTCTATTCCTAATGTACAAAATAATTTTAATATGGAAGGTAGTCCAGTTAATTTAAATACTAATCCAGAACCTGTTGCTCCTGTTATTGATCCAATCCCTAAGGTTGAATCTATTACCCCAGTTTCTACACCTGATATTCCTGTTGTTAATGGAACAGGACCTGCGTTAAATATTAACAGTGTCAAACAACCTGGTATAGAAAGTGGATTTAAAGTTTCAAATGAACCAAATATATTTGACCAACCTAGCACTCCATTTAATATAACAGAAGAAGATATAAATAAGCCATTAGATGTTCCTGGACAAAATAATAATGTATTTATGGGAAATAATGACAATGGAAATATATTTAATAATCCTGTTATTGAACCTATAAATAAAAATACTGAAAATAATGTTTCATCAACACAAAATATAAATACTAAAAGTAATAATAAAGTTGATGTTAACAAACAGATAGAATTAAATGAAAGAAAGATAAAGTTATTTACTGAACTTGCAAACATTTATAAAGAAGAAAATGATATGTTAAAAAGCGAAAGTGAAGTAAATGATAATACTGCATCAGATTTGTTTAATAATAATGGAACATTAGATGATTTAAAAATATTACAAGGATAACTAAGTATAATGCTTAGTTTTTTTCATATAATTTATTAGTGATAATATGAAAAATGTTATATATAATTATTATGATATATTAGTTGATGAATTAAATAAAAGTGATAATAATTATTTTTTCTATTTTAATAATGATCTTTTTTTGTTTTATTTAGTATTAAATGATATTAGTTTAGTAGAAAATATTTACAAGTATGTAATAGAAAATAATATAGAAAGTTTTAATATTGTATTAAATAAAGAAGGTAATTTATTTGCTGATGTAGATAAAAAAAAGTATGTTTTATTAAAAGTAAAGGGTATATTAAAATATGAAGTAAAGTTTGATGAGTTTAAATATTATCCAGTTAATTTAAATGGTGTTAATTGGGGTAATTTATGGGGAGAAAGACTTGATTATTATGAAGTACAGATTAGAGAACTTGGTATAAAGTATCAGACTGTTTTAAATTCTTTTGGTATGTTTAGTGGCCTTGCTGAAAATGCAATATTATATTTTAATATGACGATGGAAAAATTTAATGATATGGATAGTAGTGTTGGTATTGTTCATAATAGAGTAAAGTATCCATGTTATTTAATAGATTATTATAATCCAGTTAATTATGTAATAGATTATAGTATTAGAGATATAGCAGAGTATATTAAATCTTATGTTGTTAGTGATGATTTTGATATAGATAATGTTGTTGTGTTAATTAATAGAATGAATTTGAATGATTTAATGTTTAATTTGTTATATGCTAGACTTCTTTATCCTACATTTTATTTTGATATATTTGATAAAGTTATATTAGAAGATGGTAAGGATAGTGATGTTGTTCCTATTTTAAATAAAGTTGATAGTTATTTAAGTATGTTAAAAAATTTATATCAAAAATTTAATAATGAATATCACATGTTTAGAATAGAGTGGTTAGATAAAATAAAAATGTAGATTAAATTTCTACATTTATTACTCCTTTACAAGAAGGAATCTTTTCTTTTATTAGTTCATATACGTTATCGTTTAAAGTATAATCTTGATATCCACAATGGCTACAAGCACCAAATAATTTTACATATACATAATCATCTTCATATTTAATAAATTCTATATCTCCTCCATCTGAATTTAAGAAGGGCTTAAGGTCATTTATAACTTCGTTTATTAATTCTATGTCTTTATTATTAGTTTCTGTTTCTTTCATATTTATTCACCAGAGTATATTATATCTAAAATATTTTACTTAGTAAATAAAATTTGATATAATAATGGGCGAGAGGTGCAATAATGGAAGACTTTGAAGTTGGAAGTATTGTAAAAGGAGAGGTGACTGGAATTGAACCTTATGGTATTTTTGTTAAAGTAGGGAATACTGATGGTTTAATTCATATCAGTGAAATTGCTAATAATTATGTATCAAATATAACTAAATATGTTAGTATTGGTGAAAGAATTTTTATGAAAGTAATTGATTATGATAAAGAAAAAAATAGATTAAGTTTATCTATTAAAGGTTTAAATTATAAGGAATTTTATAAGAATAGAAAAGTTAAGGAATCTGTAAGAGGGTTTTCTCCTTTACAAGAAAATTTAGAAAAATGGATGGATGATATTTTAAAAGAAATTCATTAAAAAATATAGTTATAGGGACAGCTATATTTTTTTGATGTAAATGTTATAATTGCAGTTATGTATCAAGATGTAAAATAATTATATATGATAAAAACACTAAATGGTAGTGTTTTGATATTTTTAAATGGTGGCTCCAACGGGAATTGAACCAGTGACACAAGGATTTTCAGTCCTCTGCTCTACCGACTGAGCTATGGAGCCAATAAAAAATGGCGGTCCGTACGGGATTCGAACCCGTGATCTTCTGCGTGACAGGCAGACGTCATAGGCCTCTAGACTAACGGACCATTGGTTGCGGGAGTAGGATTTGAACCTACGACCTCTGGGTTATGAGCCCAGCGAGCTACCGAACTGCTCCATCCCGCGATAAGTATAAAATTTAATTGGCGGAGAAAGAGGGATTCGAACCCCCGCGCCGTTGCCGACCTCCTGGTTTTCAAGACCAGTCCCTTCAACCGGACTTGGGTATTTCTCCATTTGTTCTTCAAGGAACAAGTTGATTATAGCATATAAAAATAAAATTAGTCAACAAATTTTAGAAAAAAACATAAAAAAAGTGTAATTTTTTATAAAATTTTAATTTTTTTGCTATTTTTTAAAAAAAAGTGAAAAAAAGTGTTGATTTAAATTAAATTTTGGGTTATACTCAAATAGTCTTAATTAATTAAGACGCCGAGTGGTGTTGCCCAAGTGGCGGAACAGGTAGACGCACAGGACTTAAAATCCTGCGAGATTTAACCCTCGTGCCGGTTCAAGTCCGGCCTTGGGCACCATTTATTTGTTTAAAATATCTCTCGGGCGATTAGCTCAGTTGGTTAGAGCACCTGCCTTACAAGCAGGGGGTCATAGGTTCGAGTCCTATATCGCCCACCATTTATTTTTTGCCGAAATAGCTCAATTGGTAGAGCAACTGACTTGTAATCAGTAGGTTACGGGTTCAATTCCTGTTTTCGGCACCATTTTTTTGGAGGGATAGCGAAGTGGTCAAACGCGGCAGACTGTAAATCTGTTCCTTCGGGTTCCATGGTTCAAATCCATGTCCCTCCACCACTTTAGATTGCCTCGTAGCCAAGTGGTAAGGCATCAGACTTTGACTCTGACATTCCGGTGGTTCGAACCCACCCGAGGCAGCCATCTTAATTATAATATTCGTCTCGTTAGCTCAGTTGGTAGAGCATTTGACTTTTAATCAAAGGGTCATGCGTTCAAGTCGCATACGAGACACCACTTTGTTTATTAACTCCTATTTTGTAGGAGTTTTTAATTGTATAAATTTTTTTAAACACTTTTTAAACACGTTTTATTGACAAGTGTATCAAATACACATATAATTATATTGGAGGTAGAAGTAATGCAAAAAAATAATCCTTTATATAAAAATCAAGGTATTCATTTAATTAGTTCAATATTTACTGTTGATAAAGGTGTTGTTAAAGTTTTACTTATAAGACGAAACAATGAGCCTTATAAAGATAAATGGGCTTTAGTTGGTGGAGCTTTATATAATAATGAGACTGTTCTTGATGGTATGAAAAGAGAAATAAAAGAAAAAACAGGAATAAATGCTATTGAATTATATTATTCAAATATGTATAGTAAAGTTGATAGATCGCCAATTATGAGAATGGTTGGATTAAGTTATATAGGTTTTCTTGATATTGAAAAAGTAAATCTTTTAAAAGAAACTGATAAAACAAATGATTCTGATTGGTTTCCTATAAATAACATACCAGAACTTGCTTATGATCATAATGAAATATTAAATGATTCTATTTTAAAATTAAGAGAATTAATATATGATTCTGATATATTAAAATCTTTATTTCCTAATACATTAACACTTCCAGAATTACAAAGTGTTTATGAAACTATATTAGACAAAAAAATAGACAGAAGAAATTTTAGAAAAAAATTAATAAATGATGGAGTAATTGTTGATATAAATAACGAAAAAAATTATATTGGTAAAAAACCAGCTAAACTTTATAAGTTTAGATAATTTTTTAAAATAACAAGTGTATTAAATACACATATAGGAGGAAATATGATTTATTTGATGAGACATGGTTTAGATGATGAAAATTTTATTGGCGGATGGAGTGATATTGATTTAACCAGTGATGGTAAAAAGCAAATAATTGAAAGTACTGATTTTATAATAAAAAATAAATTATCAATAAAAAAAATTATCTCAAGTGATGTAAAACGTGCTGTTACTACTACTAATATTGTTAATAAAAAACTAAAAGTTCCAATATTTTATAGTAATAAAATAAGAGAATTGGATAAAGGTATTTATACTGGATTATTAAAAAACACTTTGACTGAAAAAGATATTTCTTTTATAAAGAATTTAACAATATATGATAAATATCCTGAAGGTGAATCAATGTTAGAATTATATAAAAGAATGAAATTGTTTTTAAGTACGTTAAAAGAGGATGATGTTCTTTTGATAACACACCGTGGTGTTATTAATATGTTTTATTATATTTTAAATGATATTTTTGTTGATATGGATAAAGAAAAATTTTGTGTTGAACATGGTTCAATACACGAAATGAATATTGATAAAAAACTTATAAGGAGGATATATTAATGATTAAAAAAATTGTTTTAACTGGAGGACCATCTGCTGGAAAAAGTAGTAGTTTAGAATTTATACATAAATATTATAGTGAATTAGGTTATAAAGTTTACATAGTAAGTGAGACGGCAACTGATTTGATGAATAGTGGTATTATACCAAATCAAAATAATTTAAGTGTGGTAGAATTTCAAGAAATTATATTTAAATATCAATTGTTTAAAGAAAATTTGGTTTTGAATATTGTTAATAACAATAACTTTTTAAACAATATAATTATATTTGATAGGGGAGTAGTTGATAATAAAGCTTTTATAAATGATGAAGAATTTGAGATGATATTAAAAAAATATAATTATATTGAAAATGAGTTGCTATCCAGATATGATTTGGTTATTCATTTAGAAACTGGTGCTAAGTCTAATTATTATAGAACTGATAATAATTCTTGTAGAAGAGAAAGTGTTGATTTAGCAATAAAATTAGATAATCTTATTTATAAAGCATGGTATAATCATAATAATTTAGTAAAAATTAAATGTTATGATAATTTCTATGATAAACAAAATGAAATAATTATTGCAATTAATAAAGAAATAAATAATAAAAAATTAGAAAGAGTGATGTTATGAATATATTTATAGAAGACAAAAATAGTTTTTTTAAATATGAAGTAATTATTGATAGGGAAGGATTAGAAGAGTTAAAATATAAAATCATTGATGAATATAGTATTATTGAACATATAGAAAAAGATGATACTTTTGGTTTTCGTGATTTAAGTATTTATGCTTATTTGAGAAGAAGAAATTATAGTGAAATAAAGATAGGTGTTAGAGAATATAATGATTTTTATAGCATACCAGAAACTTTATATCATTATTCTTATGATTATTATCATTTTCCATATTTGATAGAATTGATAGATGAAATATTAGAAGATAAAATTGATTGTTTAAGTGATATATATAATATTGATTATGATAAAGAATTTGTACCCTTAGATAAAAGAGTTGAAAAATTAAATAATGAAATTAATAGTTTAAATAATAGTGATTATAAAAAAATAGATAAACTAAATGAATTAAAAAATCTTTTAGAACAGATAAAATTAAATAAAAATCAAAAAAATGTATATAAAGCTTATGAATTGGTTAGAAAATACATTAAATTTAGATTAGTTGATAGTATAGATAAAAGTCAGGTAAAAAATGTTGTTTCTTTCTTTCAAATTAATTATATTTTAAAAGTTGTTAGTGATAAAAAAGTTTTACAATATATAAAAAAATCTAGTATTTAACTAGAATAAACTTCAATCAACTTTTTTAATATCTATTATATCTTTTATATTTATTAATTTGTTATCAATAGTAATTAAGTTATTGTTTGTTTTGCCAATTAAAGTACATATTATTTCTTTATCTTTTAAAGTAATATTAACTTTAATTTTATAGATATAATCATTTGATTTAAATATATTATCTATTTTTTTATTAAGTTCATATTTAGATGGTTTTTCTAATGGAGTATTATCATTTTTAATAGTAATATATTCTTCATTGTTATCAATCTTTTTATTAAAAGTATTTGTAAATAAATCTGGTAATTTTTTCATATATTCACCCTAATAATATATATGAATAATTTTAAATAATATTTACAAAATATTAATATGAAGAAAGATTTTATTAAATATTTTATTCCTATTATTTTATTATGTTTTATTGGTATTATATCAATATATTGTTCTAAAAGTATTGTTAATAACTATATGTATTTTTTTAAAAGACAAATAATATATGTTGTTATTGGGATAATATTATTGTTCTTTTTTAAATGTATTAATTTTAATATAATATATAAGTATAGTTTTTTAATATATTTATTTAGTATATTTATGTTAGTTTATGTATTATTTTTTGGGGATACTATTAATGGTAGTAAGAGTTGGATTAATTTATTTGGTGTTAGTATACAACCTAGTGAGTTTGCAAAAATAGGTTTGTTGTTATGTTTAGATAAGTATGTTAAAAGTAAATATGGTTTTATAAAGAGTATAGTTTTATTATTAGTTCCTAGTATTCTTACTTTTTTACAACCTGATACTGGTACTGTATTATTTTATTTAGTAATATATTTTAGTATTTTTATATGTATGGGGTTGAAGAAGAAGTATTATATTAGTTTATTTAGTTTGTGTTTTATTGGAATAGGATTATTTGTTTATTTATATTTCTTTAATAGTGATTTGTTTATTAAAATATTTGGTACTAATTTCTTTTATAGGATAGATAGAGTTATTAATTTTACTAAGAATGAAGGTTATCAGATTAATAATGCTTTAATTGGTATTGGAAATGGGGGCGTTATTGGTAATTTTAGTAAATATGTTATATATATACCAGAAGCTATAACTGATTTTATGTTTGCAAATATATTAACTATGTTTGGTTTTGTAGGTGGTGTAGTTGTTGTTAGTTTGTTTTTAATTATAGATATTATGCTTGTTAGTGACATATTTAAATTAAATAAGCATAAGTATTATGTGATTGGATTGTTTGGATTATTTTTATATCAACAAGTACAACATATATTTATGGATATAGGACTTTTACCTATTACTGGTATAACACTTCCATTTGTTAGTTATGGTGGTAGTAGTTTAATAAGTTATTTTATATTGTTTGGTATATTATTTAATTTAAAAAAGAAAAATTCTTTGAATTTTTGACTTTAATATATATGTGTGTTATAGTATCTAGACAAGTTTGGGGGTTGTTTTATGATAAATAATTACTTTTATAATATATCTGATTGTACTTCTATTTCAAGTATGCCAGAAAATTTTTCTGATTTAGATGAAGAATATATATTTTCTAAAATTAAAAATGGAGATATGGATATACGAGATGAATTTATTAAATATAATTTAAGATCAGTAGTGTATGAAATTAATAAAACATTTTCATATTGGCTTCAACATAGTATTGTTGAAAAAGAAGATTTATTATCTGTTGGTATAGTTGGTTTAATAAAAGCAGTAGATTCATTTGATGTTAGTAAAAAATGTAAATTTATTACTTATTCAATAACTTGTATTGATAATGAAATAAAAATGTTTATTAGAAAAATAAAAAATTATCCTTATGCTTTAAGTTTAGAAAATAATGTTTATAATGATGATGATTCAGATAAAACTATAAATGATATATTGTCTGATGATAGTAATTTTGTGGATGATATTTTGAAGAAAGAAGAATATAAAATTATTAATAAAATAGTTGATGATTTACCTTTTGAAGAAAGAAAAATTATTAGAATGTATTTTGGCTTTGATAATAAAAGATATAATCAAACTGAATTGTCAGAATTATATGGCTTTTCACAATCATATATGTCTAGAATTATAAAAAAAATATTAAAAAAAATAGAAAGTAAATTATTAGAAATGGAAATCTACGAAGAAGATATGATAAAGAAAAATAAAAGAAGATATTAATAATATCCTCCAGAAGAGTAGTTATAATATCCACCTGGTCTATAATATGGATTATTGTAGTAAGGTTGATATGGTTGATATGGGTATGGGTTTTGTGCTGGTGAGTTTACGTATACGGGTCTAGGACGAGATACTCCGACTAATCCAGCTCCTGCAAGTCCGCCTAATAAAAATGGTACAAAGAATTGTCTATCTTCATTTGGATTTTGCATTCCATAGTTATTATAGTACATAAAAAACTCCTTTCATAATAGTATATGAATTAGGAGTTTTAATTTTGGGCGTATAATCTATATAAGTTAATACTTGGTACTGAATTAAATCTAATATCTATTCTAGTTGTTCCAATACCATTAGATACAAATATTTCTTTGTTATCTAATTTATAATAGTCATCATAATATGTTTTTGCACCTACTGGAGTATATATTTTTCCAATTAATGGTATTCTTACTTGACCTCCGTGTGAGTGACCTGAAAGCAATATATTAAAACTATAATTTGATATTTTTTTATATTCATCTGGTTCGTGACATAATATAAATCTATAATAATTATTTTCTTTTTCTAATACATCATAGTTTATTTTAGTTTCACTTGAATCTGATAATCCTACTAAAGAAATAGGAGTGTTTTCTTTATAATATATTAATTTTTCTTCATTATCTAGTATTGTAAAATTAGTATCCATTATTTTTTTAAACGTATCTAATTGTTTTATATCGTGGTTTCCAGATACAGCGTAGTTTCCTAAATTACTTTTTATTTTAGATAATGCTTTTTTTACTGATTCTGTTTCTTCATTATTTAATGTTCTTCTTTTATCTAACATATCTCCAGTAAATACAACAATATCTGGATTTTGTTTATTAATCATATTAACTATTTTATTTAGATATTTTATATCTACTGTACTTCCTAAATGTACATCTGAAAAATGTACTATTTTTATACCATCAAATGATTTTGGTAAATATTCATTTTCTATTTTATATTCGTTTATTCTTAAATTATATGGTTCTATGTATTTAGAATATAAAAATAATAGTGCTACTGCTAGTATAAAATATATTAGTATGTTATTTTTTTTCTTTTCTTTAATATTTTTTTTATCTTCTTTTTTCATAATTAGCCTTTCTAAAATAGCAATATTACTAATATAGTAATTGTATTGTTTATTATATGTGATATTGTACTACAAAATATATTGTTTGTTTTGGTATAAGTTATACTGAATGTTAAACCTAGTATAAAGTATGGTATAAAATATAATAGTTCTATTAGTTTAGTAGAAGATATTATATGTAATAAACTAAATATTGTAGATGATAATATAATAAATATAGTATTGTTTTTTATACTTTTTTTTATATTTAATCTAAATACTATTTCTTCTATATATGGTATTATTAATGATAATAGTAATCCGTATAATAACTTATTATTTAATAATAAATCTCTATTACTTTGTTCATTATTTGATATACCATTTGGTATTATAATATAATTTATTATATAGTTTGATAACATCATAAGTAAGAAACCTATTATGAAATATATTAGTGTTGTTAATATATTTTTTTTATTTAATTTTTTTATATTATTTAATAATTCTTCTTTATATATTATTGTAAAATATATAGCAACAAATATATAAGATATAAACAAGTATATTATATATTCTTTAGAATTAATATTGTTTGTAAAAAATAGAGGTATTATACTTGGAAATAATATATATATTAGAATATTTATTAATGCTTTTTTCATATATTCACCTTAATAAGATATTATCATATTTTACTTTAAAAAGAAATATTAATATGTTATAATTATTGAAGATAAGGATGGTATTAATGAAAAAGAATATTAAATATATATTATTTGTTGTATTTATGTTTGTTTTTATTAATAATGTTAATGCAGAATGTTCTTATCAAGATAGGAAAGATTTATTAGAAAGAGCAAAAGAAGTTGAAGTGTTTTTTGAACCTGATTTGAATAATAAATATTTTACTTTTAATTTATATAATTTAGATAATGATTTATATGTTGATATAGTTAATGGTAAGACTAATGAGAGTAAATTAGTTTATAGTTATGACTTAGTAGATAATCATTATAGTTTTATAGATAATAATATTAGTGATATTATTACTTATAGAGTAAATATATATTCTAGTAATAGTGAATGTTATGGTAATAAAATGACTACTAAAACTGTTGTTAAGAAAATAATTAATAATTATTATTATATGGATATATGTAAGGGAATAGAAGATTATACTTATTGTAAACCATTACTTAATAATAAATTTAGTATTAATGATGAAACTATTAGAAAAAATATAAGTAAATATAGAGATAGTTTGAATGTTAAAAAAGATGATAAAACAGTTAATAAATTTGGTATAAAAGATTTAATTAATATACTTAAAAAATATTGGTATGTTGTTTTAATTATTGTTTGTATTTCTATTGGTTTAATAGTTGTTATTAAAATCAATAAAAAAAGAGGTGAATTGATTTGATTAGTAAAAAAAATAAATTAATAGTATTTATTGTTTTTGTTGTACTTATTGGATTAAGTGTATTTTTTGTAAGTAAAAGAGAAAATACTGTTAAAAGTAATACTAGTGATAGTAAAAAGTATTTAGTATCTTATAATGGTGGAAGAAAGACTGAAACTTGTGATAAATACTTTGATGATGATGAAACTAAATTTTATAGTTATAAGAAAGTTGATGAAGGATACCCTTTATTTATTTATAGTCATTGTGCTTGGAATATTAGTGATTTAGTTAATAATGGGGAAGTAAGTGATGCTAACAAAAAAGAAGCTTGTGATGTTTATAAGGAATATGTTAGTGATAAAAGAATAAGTGATAATGATGAAGTGTGGAATTATAATGCAAATTGTGAAAAATATTTTGAAAAACCAGAAGATAAATTATATGTTTCATATTATGACCCTTATGATAAAAAAAATAAAACATGTGAAGAACTTAAGGTTTCAATTGAAAATGATTTTGTAAAATATAAATGGATTTATGATAGTGTTTATTTATCTAAGATGAAATGTCCTGATATTGATAGTTCTAAAAAATATGATGTTGTTTCAACTAGTTTTGATGCGACTGGATCTTATGGTATGAATTGTAAGATTAATGGAGTGGAGTATGCAACTGAGACTAATGTTTGTTCTTATAATTTAAAAAGAGATAATAGTGGTAATATAAGCGGTACAATTAATTTACCTGATTCGACTTCTGGTAATGATGGAAAAGGTATTATACAAAGTGGTACTTATAAGAAATTTATAGGTTGGAGTAGCGATAAAAGTTGTAATTCTATTGCTATTAGTCAAGATGATATAAAAAATGGTAAAAAAACAATTACTGTTGATAATAGCAAATATGTTTCAAGATATTATGCTTGTTTTGATCAAAGTCAAAGTGGTACAGTTGATGATTTAACTAAAGTATATAATACTTGTGATTCAGCTGGAGATTATGATGCTACTTTAACTAGTAGTATAAGAATAACTGATAAATATAGTTCTACTAATGGCATTTCTGGCGAAAGTATAAGTGGGACAAAAAGTGGGAAGAGTTATACGATAAACAAATATTGTTATATGAAATGTACTGAAACATTTAATTATACTTATCCTGCTATATTTGAAACTGTAAAGTCTGGGACATATTTTGAACTTTTATATACACCTCAAGTTAATGCAACTTATACTTGTACAGAAACGTTTAAATATAAGGAATGGGAACAAGATTACAATACTGCAATTGAAAATGAGAAAAAAGCTTATGTTGATTATATAAATTCTATGTCTATTAGGGGAATTTCTAGTTCTTCTCCAACTGATGAAGTGTGTTATCATAAAATAGATGCAAAAGGTAATACTACATATTATTATTATCAAACTGTATCTACTACATATCATAAATATGATGAAACTACTTTTTTGATAAAAGATAAATATTGTGAAGAAAAAGGCGAAAGTATAGATAATTCAAAGGAAAGGTTATTATCGTCAACTGGTTTATCGCGTATTACTGATGATAGTATTTATAACAATGCAAAGAATAATAGAAAAAATTTAGAAAAAATGAATAATGAAGTTTGTTATACTGTGTTAGATAAAGATAAGATACAAAGTGAAAATTATTATAGTGTTAATCCACAAATAAAATTAGAATATGATGCAGATAAGACTATAAATAAATTAGATTCTAATGCTAGAAATGTTTTATTAAAATCTACCAAATACTATGAGGATGACACTGGTTCTTATAGTGAAAATAATAATTATAAAAAAATAGATAGTAAGACAAATTATCAAATTAATTATTTAGATAAAACAGATAGTTTTGATGCTTATAATTATGGGAATGACAAAACAATTTATAGAACTAAAAAAATGAATTTTAATTTTGATACAGAGTATAATTATTATACTGAATTTTATACTGGTGCTATTTATAATAGTGAAAAGAAGAATACTATTAAGTTAGGTAATGTTTTTCCTATTACTTTAAGTAGTAGTGGGAAGAAAAATATATCTTTTGAAATAGTAAAAGATGGTATAACTAGTGCTGTTAAAAAAGAATTAGATAGTAAAGATACTAAATATACTTGTACTTATAATGTTAGTAATGATGCTGTTATTTTAGATAAGAGTACTAAAAATAATAGTGATGATGAAAAGAAATATAAAACTTCATTTTTTGTAAGACCTATTGCTGTTAATGATGTTGACCCTAATAATAGATTAGATAGTGGTTTATTGGGCGCTAATTGGGCTAGTAGAAAAGGTCAATTATTAATAAAAATTATTGAAAATAAATCACAAGGAAATAATACTTATAATCCAGATAATTTAGAATATTCATTTACTTTAAATGCTGAGTCTTTAGATAAAATAAGAGATTATAATAAAAGTCATAAATATGATGAAAAAATTGATACTTATTTTGAATGTAATGGACTAGGTATGGAATGTGAAAGTAAGTTTTTAAATGAATTATTAAAAGGCACATATGGTAATGTAAATGGAAGTATTAGTAATGGTAGAAATGCTAGAAAATACTATATTGGTGGTAAATGGTATAGTACTGATTCATTATTATCAAGTAAAGATTTTGTAGAAGTTTCTAGTGGTACTAAACATACTAAGAGTGAAGTATATGGTGTTTGTAATTCATCTTGCAATGATGATGATAGTGCTTGTTATGAGTGTTTATATAAAAAAGTTAATGAGGGAGTATTACCATGAAAGAGTCGATGTGGGGATATTATTTAATTTTACTTGGAATAATGGTTAGTACTGTAATGATTTTAATGTCTAATATGGTTACTACGAATCAACAAGATTATTATTTGTTAAAAGAAGTGACAAATGCTTCTATGCATGATTCTATTGATTGGAGTTATTACAAGAAATATGGAGAAATGAGAATTAATACAGAGAAGTTTGTTGAAGTATTTGTACGTAGATTTAGTGAATCTGTATCTAAAACAAATACATATAAAATAGATGTTTATTCTGTATACGAAAATCCACCTAGTGTTAGTATTAGAGTGACAAGTAATACTGGAGATTTTCATATAGCAGGTGATGCTACTAATGTAGATGTTATTAATTCTTATGATGCAATATTAGAATCTAATAATAATATTTTTAGTGATGATTGTACAGGTGATGGTTGTTCTAATGATAGTGCATTTGTCTTTTATTCTTTACCTTATGAAACATGTACTAGTGAAAATCAATATATAAAAGAATATGATAAAGATGGTAAAGTTGTTGAAGAAAATAGTTATTGTAAGATTGCTAATAAAGTTCCTTTAGCATTAAGTGAGGAATCAAATGTTATAAACAAAATAAAAGAAAAAGTTAATAAATATTATGAAACTATGGGAGAAAGTAAAAGATTTGATATTAATAGAGTAAAGATATCTGATGTACATTTTTTAAATATTATGAATAGTAAAAATGATATAGAAAAATATAAAAGTAATTTTACTAATGTTTATAATTATATTCCTAATACTTCTGATATATTGGAAGTTTGGAATAGTAGTTTAGGATATGATAATTCTAATTATTTAGCAAAAAATGTTAAGAATGTTAGAATTAGTGTTGTAGATGGTGATAATAATAAAAAGTATTTAGCTTTTGGATTAGATTTTAATTGTAATGGTGTTAAAACTTATGGTGATAATGATGGTGTTAGTCAATATAGAGCTAAGTATGATGGTAATGATTATAGAAATAGTAAGCAAAAATATATAACTAGTGAATATTATAATTCATTGAGTGAAGAACAAAAGAAGAGTTATGAATGGACACCGTATTATAATGCTTGTTTAGTAGGTATTAAATATAAAATTGATTTTTATTACGATTATGACTAGAAATTAGAAATAAAATATAGTATTATTATGGTATATAATATAGGAGGAATAAGATGGGAAATATAATGTTAAAATTAAAAAGATTTTTAGGAAATAAGAATACTGTGACTGTACTTTGTGTACTTGCTGGTGTTGGAGTGTTATTATTTGGATATAATTATAGAGTTAAACAAGCGGTTCAACCTGTAAATGTTCCTTATGCACTTAAACGTATGGAACCTAAAACTAAAGTAGAAGCTGATAACGTTGGGCTTATTAAAGTTAGTGGAGCTTTTGTAGAACAAACACAAGATCTAGTGACAAGTAAACAATACATAATGGCAAATGAATGGTATGTTAATTATGATACTGTTATTCCAGAAGGTGGTTTGTTTTATAAATCACAATTAGTTAAAAAAGAAGATATTCCTGATACTGCTTTTGATGATATAGATGAAGGTGCTACTATATTTAGTTTAAGTGTAAATAGTCATAGTACTTATGGTAATTCTATTATGCCTGGTAATTTTATAGATTTATATTTAAAAGCAACTGATGATAATGGTAAAGTTATTTTTGGTAAATTTATAGAAAGTATTAAAGTATTATCTGTTAGAGATTCAAGTGGTAATGATGTTTTCTCTGATAGTCAAGCTGAAAAGAGTAGTAGTGAATTATTATTTGCTGTTAAAGATAATTTATTTATGTTATTAAGTGAAGCAAGTTTCGTTGGTGGAATTGAAATAGTACCAGTACCTAGAAATGCTGCATATAGAAATGAAGGAGATACTGAAAATGGTACTCAAGTTTCTAAACAAGAATTAGTTGATTTTATACTTGCTAAAGTTTCTGAATTAAGTGATGAAGTTGATTTGAATACTACTATGAATGATTTGAATACTAATAATAATGGAAATTAGGTGAAAAGTATGAATGATCAAATTTTTTCACAATTAGATTTTGGACCTTTAAAAGAGTTTTTAGAGACTGATGATATAACAGATATTTCATATAGTAATGGTGGTCAAGTATGGCTTAAATCACTTACTAAAGGTATATATCAAGTTGATAGACCTGAAATAAATAATGCAATGATGGAAAAATTAGCTTTTCAATGTTCTAATGTAATGGGGAAGACATTTAATATGGCTTCTCCGTTCTTGGACGCTGAGAGTGCAGAATTACGTATGAATTTTATACATGAATCTATTAGTACTAATGGTATTGCATGTGTTATACGTAAAACACCTGCTAAGATAAGACTTAATAAAGATAAATTAATAAATGAAAGATATACTACTGTTGAAATACATGATTTTTTAATTAAATGTGTTGAGGGACATTGTAATATTATAGTTAGTGGTGAAACTGGTAGTGGTAAAACAGAACTTGTTAAATATTTAGCTAGTTATACTAAAGAAAATGAAAAAATTATTACAATAGAAGATACTTTGGAATTACACTTAGATAAAATATTTCCACATAGAGATATAGTTGCTGTTAAAACAAATAATATTGCTAGTTATAGTGATGTTTTAGTTAGTTGTATGAGACAGAATCCTAAATGGATTTTATTATCCGAAGTACGTAGTGCAGAAGCTGTACTTGCTGTACGTAATAGTATTTCTTCAGGACATAATATTTTATCTACAATACATAGTGATAAAGCAAGTAGTATTCCTATGCGTATGTATAGTTTGATGGAAAGTAGTCAAGATATAGACCAATTTTTAGCAAGTATACATAGATATGTACAAATAGGTGTATATGTAAAAGGTTATTTTAGTAAAGAATTAAATAGATTTCAAAGAGAAATATTTGAAGTGTGTGAATTTTATGTTAATGAAAAAAATCATGCTAAGAAAAATATTATTTATAAGAAATTTATGAATGGTAAATATCAAATACAAAATCCTACTAAATATCTTTTAGATTATTTAAGTATACAAGGTGTTGTACTTCCTGATGATACATTTAGATTAGGTAGTGTTAATAAAGGAGAAGAAGATTAGAAGGGTGGTTATAATTAATGTTGGAAAGTATTTTAATTATAGTCATAACTATTTTTGTACTAATAACTAGATTTGGTAAAAATGATAGTGTAGGAGATAGTGTTAAAAGTGGTTATAAAAAATTAGTATCTAAAATAATGCCTTATAACTATGAAGATGTAAAGTTAAAAGCAAAAGAATTAGGTCAAACTTTTGATGCTAAACAATATACATTAGAATTTGTATTATTTCTAGTTGGTGGTGGTGGAGTTGCATTCTTATATTTTAGAAGTTTAACTTGGGCTATTATATATGGTTTAGTTGCTACTAGTTTTATTCCATACTTAACTGTTTTAAAATATAAAAGAGTTTATAGTGAATATTTATTTGAATGTATACAAACATATTGTACTAATGTAATTATGGAATTTAATACTACACAATCATTTGTTAAATCACTTGAAGGAGTTGTTGAAAGTGGAATACTTGAAGAACCTGTATTAAGTGATGTAAAACATATGATAGATATGTCTTATAAAAATGGTACTATTGATGAAAGTATTAAATGGTTTAATGAAAAATATCCATATTATATGGTAAAGAACATGCATCAGTTATTTTTACAAATAACTAATGAAGGTGCTAAAGATAGTGGTGAAAGTTTAGAAAATATGATGCTTGATATAGATGCTTTAGTTGAAGGTGTATATAGAGATAAGATGGATAGAAAAACATTTTATACTAAGTTTTTAACATTTGGTTTAGCATTATATTTATTAGTTATGTTAATACAATTTTTATTAGGTGGTTCTAATTATTTGAATATGTTAAATAAATGGTATGTTCAAATGATATTACATTTAATAATTATACTTAACTCTTTCTTCTTACTTAAAGGAATTAAGTTTTATAATGAAGATACGGGGGTTGAATAATTATGTTTATAGAAGCTGTTATAATAATTATATTAATATTTATTGTTCTTGAAGTGACTGGTAGTATTAGTTTAAATAAATTTGTTAAAGATAATCAAGAATATTTTAAAACATTAAAAGAAAGTGATTATGAGTTTTTACTTAAAGCAAGATATGGTGATGGAATAGATTCTGATAGATTATTTTCTGCTAGAATAAGAGATGGTGCTATAGTAATGGTACTTTGTATATTCTTGTTTATTAATAATTTAGATTATACTAAAGTTATTGTTTCTATTGTAGCAGGATTTGGAATGTTTAAATTGAGTTATATTAAACTTAAAAATTACTATAAAGCACATTTGCATGAAATTGATTCTATGCTTCCATATTATTTAAAAAGTTTAGAAATATTAATTCAACATTATACTGTACCTGTTGCAATTGGTAAGAGTATAGAAGATGCTCCTAAAATATTTCAAGAGGGTTTAAAAGAATTACTACAGAAAATTAATGCAGGTGATTCTAGTATAACTCCTTATATGGATTTTGCTAAAGAATATCCTGTTAGAGATTCTATGAGAATGATGAGACTTTTATATAGACTAGGTCTTGGAAGTCAAGAGAGAAAACAAGAACAATTACTTCAATTTTCTAGGTCTATTTCTAGTTTGCAACAAAAAGCTAGAGAGACTAGATATAAAAATAGACTTGAGAAAATGGAAAGTAAAACTATGGTTATGTTAGTTTGTACTGGTGTTGGAGTAATGTTATTATTAATTATTTCAATAATGAATATGTTTTAATAAACATATTTTTTTATGGTTCATTTATAAAATTTTAGAAAATCATAAAAAGGGATTGATAAATATTTATAAATTTGATAATATTTAGTTAAGGTAGAAATACCTACATACAAATTTTCTATTCATAAAAAAAGATAATATGAGACTTTATACTTCTCTCCCGACCTCGAAATTTTGTTCGGGGGGGGGGGTATAAACAAGAAGTAGGAATAAAGTCTTTTTTGTGTGAAAAAACGACAAATTATTTTATATCAATAATATATAATTAGTACTATAGGCCCATGGTAAATTATGTTGAAAAAATTGTATAATATATTTGTTAAGATATGAAAGGAAGAGTGAAGCAAATATGAGTAGAAAGCAGAGAATAGTAATAAGTATAACAGGAATAGTTTTGGTAATGTTAATATTAGTAGGATTAACTTACGCATACTTTTTAACAAGAATAAATGGAAATACAAATGATAAAAGTATAAGTGTATCAACAGCAAACTTAGAATTAAAATATGATGATATAGAACAAGTATTAATAAGCGAAGAAAATGTAGAACCAGGTAAAACATGGACTAAAAAATTTAGTGCAACAAATACTGGAAGTAAAAAAGTAGAATCATATGGAATTGCACTAGAAAATGTAATAAATACATTAGAAAGAACAGAAGATTTAGTATATACACTAAATTGTACTAGTAGCTTAGGAACTGATTGTAATAAAGTAGAAGATGAACAAGAATTTCCAACAATGGGCAAAATACTTATTACAAATTCAATAGAATCAAAAGAAATACAAAGTTATGAATTAACTATCACATATAAAGAACAAAATATAGATCAAAGTATAGATATGAATAAACAATTTAGTGCAAAAGCAAACTTAGTAAATCCAAGTACATTTAATCCATATGTTGGCTCAATGCTAAATAGTGTAATAATTGGAAGTGCAAAAAATGCAAGCAAAGAAAGTGATACGACAAGAACAACATTAGGTAGTGAAGTGACTGAATTCACATCAGTATCAGGAGAAAATGAAAGGGTATTAAACAATGCACCAGATGATTATGGAACAAGTTATTACTATAGAGGAAATGTATTAGACAATTATGTATCATTTGCAAATAAAACATGGAGAATAGTAAGAATAAATGGAGATGGAAGTGTACGACTTGTACTTGATGATGTTGCAAAGGATACAAGTGGTAATGTACTAAGAACAGCGTTTAATTCAAGTTCTAATGATAATGCATATGTAGGATATATGTATGGAACAGTAGGAAGTACAACATATGATGCAACACACAAGAATATTAATGATAGTATAATAAAAACTAAAGTAGATAAATGGTATGAGGATAATTTAAAAAAAAATTATGCAAACTATTTATCAGATACATTATTCTGTAATGATAAAACTCTTGCTTCAAGTTCTATAGGTGAAAATAATACTGCATTAGGTTATGGAAAAAATAAAACATATTATTCATCAACAGAGAGATTACAATATAGTACAGGAACAACAAGGATAACAACATCAAAACCAACATTCAAATGTTCAGAAAATGCAACAAATACATATTCAAGATTTACAGTAAATGAAACAACATTATTAAATGGAAATAAAACAAATGGAGATTTAAAATATCCAATAGGATTACTCTCAGCAGATGAGGTAGCTTATGCGGGAGCGTATAAGTCTGGTTATTTGTATGACTCATCTATAACTTCTCATTGGTGGCTTTCGTCTCCGCGCGACTATAATGGTTCGCTTGCGCACGAGTGGTTCGTTGTATATTCGAATGGTATCATCAACGACATCGTCGTCAGCAACACTTCTCTTGTTGCTTTCCGCCCTAGTTTGAGTCTAAAGGCTAGTGTGCTAATAAATGGAGGAGATGGAACTAGTTCAAATCCGTATACCGTAAAGCTATCGTAAAATTGTGTAAAGTTTTGAAAAATGATTTAAAAATGTAAAGTATTTAATTTTATGTTTTTGTCATTTTTTTTGTGTAGAAATTTTATATCTGTTTTAAAAGTGAAATTTTTTTGAGAAATTGATAATAAAAAAAAGGAAAAGCAAATTTTTTCACAATAATATATAGTGAAAGGAGGATTTGTAATGAAACAATTTTATTATGATGATGTTTACACTTTTATGGATGATTATAAAAATATATTTATGTTTAAAAAAGTATTTTTGTCAAATAATAGAGTAAATATATTGTCTAGTGTTTTATCTGATGCTTTACATATAAATAAAATGTTTCTTTTAAATAATTTAGAAGTATATGATATAAATGATGAAATATACGATTTAAATTATTTTAAGAAACCTAATTTAATTGTGTGTTATGTTGGAAATATGGAGTTTATAGTTAAAATGCATAAAAATACTAATGAAAAAATATTGCATAAGAAAATTAGTTATTGTAATATGAATTATGATGTTAGTGAATATGATATACATACTTATATAATTAAAGTGGATACTTAATTAGGAATATAAAATGCTTCTCTTAAGTGATTATTTTCTGTTCTTTCTATATATCTTATTTTTACTTTAATAGTTGGTTTTATATATGTTATATTTTCTTCTAAATTTATAAATTTATTTGTTGATTGTTTTAAATTTAATATTTTGTTGTATAATTTATGTTTTTTTGAAACAAATACTTTTCCTACATAATTTAATTTATTATTAATTAATTCACCTAAGTATATACTTATTTGATTGTTATTTTTAATAGTATAACCACCTATATAAAAAGATTCTGTTATGTAATTTTTTATTTTAATCCAATTATTTGTTCTTGTATTTGGTATATAGATAGAATTAATATCTTTGCAAACAATACCTTCTAAATTAAATTTTTTAATTGTTTTAAATAATTTTTTTCCGTCATAAAATATTTTACTTTTTATAAATATGTTGTTGTCTTTATATTTATTTAATATTTTTTTCCGTTCTAATAATGATAAGTTTGTTATGTCCTTATCATTATATAATATATCAAAACATATATATGTAGATCTATTCCAAGTACTTTGACTTAATATTTTATCTTTGTTTTTTAAACGAATTCTATTAAGTAATTTAGAAAAGTTTGGTTTACCATCTTTAGTACATATTATTTCACCATCTAATATGACATTTCTTTTTATAACCTCTTTTAGTTTTATTAATTCTGGGAAAAGATGTGTTATATCAATTTTATTTCTAGTATATATTTTTATGTTATTAGAAGTTATATATATTAGAGCTCTTATACCATCATATTTAAGTTCATATATATAGTTTTTGCTTGTTGGAATTTTATTACTTTCGCTTAATAACATTGGAGTTATAATTTTATTTAACATCTTTTAAACTCTTTTCTAGTGCTTTCATTAAATCATTGATTTTCTTCTTATCAGTTTTTTTAGTACCTTTAATTTTTTTACCATTAAGTTTATCATCAATAGCGTTTTTAATATTGTTTTGATATAAATCTATATATTCTTTAGGATTAAATTTTATTTTCATTTCATTTACTAATTTAATAGCTAAATCTAATTCTTTTTTTGAAATAGTTTTATCAATATTATTACTTGGAATATTTATTTCTTCATAAAAATATAGAGTAGTCATTAATAAACCTTTTGGATTAAATCTTATTATTGAATAATAAAATTTAGAACCTAATACTGTTTTACATAATGCAACTAATTTAGTTTCTTTTAAAGTTTCAATAAATAATTTATATGATTTACTATTAGAATCACTTGTTAAATAAAAACTTTTTTCAAAATAATATGGATCTATTTCATTTAAATTTAAAAATCCTATTACTTCTATTTCTTTTTCATTTGATAATTTTAATTTATTTAATTCTTCTTTATTAAATGTTATATAACTATCTTTATCATATTGATATCCTTTAATAATATCTATTTCTTTTAAATCTTTTTTACATTTAGGACAATATTTAATATATTTAATTCTGTTTAAACATTTTTTATGTAATTGATTAAATGGAATGTCATTATCATGTATTATTGGATTTAATATTACTGGGATATTTACTAACATAAAAGATATATTGCTATGTATATTTGGCATAGAATCACCATTATTATTTTAAATAATAAAAAATAATTTATACGAAAGGAATGATAATTTATGAAAATATTTAGTTTTAATAAAATAAAATATATTATAATTTTATTTATTATATTATTAATAGGTTTAATTATTTATTTAATGAATGTGAATGATAATAAACCTTATGTAGATGATTTAACTGTAAGTGAAGTTGGTGTTAGTACAACTAATACTATTGTTGTAAAAAAATATATTGACATTAAAGGAAGTGTTAAGAATCCAGGAGTTTATGAATTTAACGAAAATGATAGAGTAATTGATGCAATAAATATGGCTGGAGGTCTTCTTAAAAATGCTAATACTTCTAATATTAATTTGAGTCAAAAGTTAACTAGTGAAATGGTTATATATGTTATGAATAATAATGAAATTAAGAATGGTAGTAATAATGTTAGTTGTGATACGAAATGTAAAACAGAAGTTATTGAAGTTAATAATTGTGTAGAAGAAAAAAATAAAGAAGAATCTAAGAATAAAGTTAATATTAATACTGCTGGTGTAGAAGAGTTTACTACTCTTAGTGGAATTGGCGAAGCAAAAGCTAAAAGTATTATTGAATATAGAAATAGTAATGGTAATTTTAAAAGTATAGATGATATAAAAAGTATTAGTGGTATTGGAGAGGCTTTATTTAATAAAATAAAAGATAATATAACTGTATGAAAAAAATATTATTGTTGATGACTATTTCTTTGTTAACCATGTCTAATAAAGAAAGTAATTATTGTGATATAAAGGGTAATGTTTATAATCCAGGAGTATATGAAATAAAAGAAAATTATACAATTAAAGATGTTATTAATGATGCTGGTGGTTTAAAAGATAATTCTTATACTGATAAGATTAATTTATCAAAGAAAGTAATTGATGAAATGGTTATTTATATTCCCACAAAATATGAAATAAATAAATTAAATGAACTAAATAATTGTGATTGTAGCAAATACGTTGTTTCTTGTGAAAAAGAAAATAATATAGAAAGTGAAGAAATTTTAAATAATAGTATTACGACCACAAAAGTAGGTGATAATAATCTACAAAGTACTACTACTAAAAAGAAAATTGAAAGTACTACTACTAAGAAAGTTAATACTACAACTACAAGTACTACAACTATTACCACTACTAAAGAGATAAAATATCCAATAAATATTAATGATTGTAATTTAGAAGATTTATTAACTATAAAAGGTTTAGGTGAAGTTAAAGCTAAAAAAATTATAGAATATAGGGAAGTAAATGGAATATTTAAAAATGTTGAAGATATAAAAAATGTAAGTGGTATTGGAGATGTTTTATTTAATAGAATTAAAGAATTTATTACAATATAAGTATTTTATTATATTATTATTTGTTGTATCTTTATGTTTTTTTAGAATTAATAATAATTCTATTTATAAAATTGATGATGTTAAATTTTATGGTGTTGTAATTGATTATCAATATAAAAATGGTTATGTTAGTTTTATAATAAAAGGTAAAGAAAAATTAAAGTGTAATTATTATTTAAATAATAATGAAAAGTTTGATATTAATTATGGTGATATTTTATATTTGCATGGTATTTTAAAAGAACCTAATAATAATACTATTCCTAATACATTTAATTATAAAAAATATTTAGCAAATAATGATATATATTATATATTAGAAGTAGATAGTGTTGATAAGCAAATAAGAACTAATAATATTATATATAAGTTAAAAAATATTGTTAAAGATAGAATAGATAAATATGATAGAACAGGTTATTTAAATGCATTTATATTGGGTAATAAAAATAGTATTGATAGTGATATATATTCTAATTATTCTAAAATTGGTATTATACATATTTTTTCAATATCTGGAATGCATATAAGTTTATTAGCATCTATTATATTAAGTGTGTTAAATAAAATAAAAAAGAGTGACAAAAATAACTTAGTTGTTATAATATTTTTAATATTTTATTTGATTTTAACTAATTATCAAGCTAGTATAATTAGAAGTATTGTGTTTTATATAGTAATTAATTTATTTAAGATAATTAAATTAAAAGTTAATACATTAGATAGTTTTTTTATTTCTATTTCTTTAATATTATTATTTATTCCTAAATTTATATATAATATAGGATTTTTATATAGTAGTTCTGTTAGTTTTAGTTTAATATTTTATAAAAATAAATTTAATAAGAATTATATTTTAAATTTATTATATGTTTCTTTTATAAGTTTTTTAATTAGTTTACCAATAACAATAAGTTTAAATTATCAAGTAAATGTTTTGTCTATATTTATTAATTTATTATTTGTACCATTAGTTTCTTTTATATTATATCCTTTAGCGCTTATTTCATTTGTTTTACCTTTTATTTGTACTTTATTTAATTTTTTTATTAGTATTACGGAATTTTTATCTAGTATGATAAGTAGCGTTAGTATATTTAATTTGTATATTCCTAAAATGAATTTTTATGTGTTAGTTATTTATTATTTGTTTGTATATTTAACTTTATCTAAAAATATTAGATGGTTTAGTTTGTTTATTATTTATATTTTTATTATTAAATATATTAATGTTTTAGATAATAATTATTATATTTATTATTTGGATGTAGGGCAAGGAGATATGTCTGTAATTAAATATAAGGATGAATGTATTGTAATAGATACAGGGCCTAGTAATATTTATGGGAGTACTTATAGGATAACAGATAATCATATAAAATTTTTACATAGTATAGGTGTTAATAATATTGATTTATTAATAATTAGTCATGGCGACTACGATCATATTGGAGAAGCAATTAACTTAGTTAATAATTTTAAAGTAAAAAAAGTTATATTTAACTGTGGTGAGTTTAATGAATTGGAAAAAGAATTAATTAAAGTATTAGATAAAAAGAAAATAAAATATTACTCCTGTATTACAAAATTAAATATAGATAATAATAAATTATATTTTTTACAAACAAAAGAATATGAAAATGAGAATGATAATAGTAATGTTATTTATACAGAACTTGATGGTTATAAGTTTATGTTTATGGGAGATGCAGGAGTAGAGAAAGAAAAATATATATTAGATAAATATAATATAAGTGATATAGATGTACTTAAAGTAGGACATCATGGATCTAAGACAAGTAGTGATAAAAAATTTATTGATGAGATAAAACCAAAGTATTCCATAATTAGTGTTGGAAAGAATAATAGATATGGTCATCCAAATAAAGAAGTATTGGACACTTTAAATGATTCAAAAATATATAGAACAGATCAAGATGGTAGTATTATGTTTAAAATTAAAAATGATAAATTACAAATTGAGACTTGTAGTCCATAGGAAGGAGTAGACATGAATTATTACAATGAGATAAAAAACAAATTAATTGATAATGAAATATATTCAAAAGAAAGGCATAAAGTTATTACATACTTTGAAGTAGGTAAATTGCTGGATGAAGCTGGCAGTAAGTATGGAGATAATATTTTAAATGATTATTCAAATAGACTGTTTACTGAGTTTGGGAAAAAAGTATAACGAGAGAACATTGAGACGTATTAGACAATATTATAGAATATTCAAAAATGAAAAATGGTCGCCACTGGCGACCAAATTGTCTTGGAACCATTATTCTGAATTATTATCAATTAAAGACGATAATGAATTGATGTATTATATTAATATTGCATATGAAAGAAATTTATCTAAAAGAGAATTAAGAGAAAAAATTAAAAACAAGGAATATCAAAGAATACCAATTGAAACTAAAAACAAAATAGTTTCTAAAGATAAAATTGAAGTAAAAGATTTAGTACCAAATCCCATACTAATTAGAAATAGAAATAATACTGAAATAGTTACTGAGAAAGCATTATATAATTTAATTTTGGAAGATATTGAATCTTTTATGAAAGAACTTGGTAATTCATTTAGTTTTATATGTAATGAATATAAAATTAAAATAGGAGACAGAAATCATTATATTGATTTGTTATTATTTAATATAAAGTTTAATTGTTATGTAGTTGTAGAATTAAAAGTAACTGAATTTAAAGTAGAATATATATCACAAGTTCAAAAATATATGAATTATATTGATATGAATATAAAAGAACAATTTAATAATAATACTATGGGAATATTAATATGTAAAAGAGAAAATAGATTTGTAATAGAATATTGTTCAGATGAGAGAATTGCTGTTAGAGAATATGAATTGGTGTGATATAATATGTATATAGGAAGTGACCATTATGGCAAAAATACTTGAAACAAATTTGTGTAGAATTAATTATTCCGATAGTTTGGAAGAATTATCTAATGCAATAGTTAAACTATTACAAAATAAGATTGTTGAATATAAGAAATTATTTAATATTGAATTTGATGAACAGATTATTGTGAATTATTTTGACGATTTAGAAGAGTTTAGAGAATTTATATATAAGATTAGAGGAGAAAGAGTGTCATTACCTAAATATGCAAAAGGTACTTATGATGATGGCGTGGTTAATGCATGCATTGAACCAGATACACAATTAAAAAGACTATATACTGCGAGTCACGAGTTGTTTCATATTTTATATATGAAGTATATATTAAAAAATGATTATTCAAATAGAATAGTTTGGTATGATGAAGGTATGGCTCAATTTATTTCTGGGGAAAAAGATAAATATGCTGATGAAGAAAAATTTAAAAGATTTTACTTAAAGGTAAAGGAGAATACTAAAATAATACCAAATTTAAATAATTTGAAACATGGTAATTCATTTTGTAATGATGAATATAATGGATATGATTTAAGCTATTTATCTGTTAGATATTTAAATGAAATATTAAATTCAGAAGATTTTAAAAAACTTATGTCTGATTTTTCAATTATAAAAGAGTATGGAAACAATTTAATATATAGAATGTTTGATTATTATGATTTGAAATTTGAATGTAACAAAAGAATAAAATAACATTAAAACTGCATTATCAAAAAATGTGGTTTTTTCTTTGAAAATAGCCATATTTCATTCGACTTACTAATTGACAATTAGCACATGGTGATAATGATCATATTGGTAATGCTAATTATTTAGTAAATAATTTTAAAGTAAAAAATGTATCTTTTAATAGTGGAGATTATAATGAATTAGAAGTTGGATTAATTAGATTATTAAAATATAAAAAAATAAATTATTTTAAAGATATTGAAAGAAAGTATAGTAATAAAATAAAATATCTTTATTTAAATACTGAAGTATATGATAATGAAAATGATAATTCAAGTGTAGTATATTTAAAAATATATAAATATAATTTTCTTTTTATGGGAGATGCATCTATAGTAAAGGAAAAAGATATATTGAAAAAATATAACATTGGTGGTATTGATTTTCTTAAAGTAGGGCATCATGGGTCTGATACTAGTAGTAGTAAAGAATTTATAAATAGTATTAAAGTTAAATATAGTTTAATTAGTGTTGGTAAAAATAATAGGTATGGGCATCCTAAAGAAAGTGTGATTAATATTTTAAAGAGTAGTAAAATATATAGAACTGATTTGGTTGGAAGTATAGAAGTAAAGATAAATAAAAATGGATATAAAATTAAAATTTATAATCCATAGAGACAAGGTCTAATGTATAAAAATTATTTATTTTATTTAAAATATGAACTATTTTATGCTTTGTTTCATATTATATTATATACATTATAATGTTTTAAATATATTTTTGTATGAATTTGTACTTGTAAAAATGAGCATTTTTATATGCTTGTTTTTGCTTGTAATAAATAACTATTGCAAAATAAGTGTTTTAATTTTATAATAAATATGTAAGTAATTAGAAGTATAAATTATTTATTAGATAAATGGAGGAAATTATGGGATTAACGACAACTTCCATAATAACTCTTATAATTGGTTTATTTGCAGGTGGCGCTTTAATATATGTTGTAGTAGTTATAACTGGTGCTGGTGCAGGTAAAAAAGCAGAAAAATTATTAGCTGATGCTAAAAAAGAAGCAGAAAAACATAAAAGAGATACACTTTTAGAATTAAAAGAAGAAAGTTATAAATTAAAAAATGAAACTGATAAAGAAATAAAGGAAAAGAAACAAGAGATTCTTGCTAGTGAAGATAGATTATTAAATCGTGAAAAATCTTTGGATAAAAGAGAAGAAATGCTACAAGATAGAGATAATAGATTAGTTGAAAAAGATAATAATTTAAATGCTTTAAGAAAACAAATCCAAGATAAAGAGTTAAAGATGGATGAACTTTTGAAACAAGAAATGGAAAAGTTAGAAAATATTGCAAAATTTTCTAAGGAACAAGCACATAAACAAATACTTGAAAGAGTAGAAAATGATATGTCAAGAGAGATTGCTGAATATATTAAAGAAAAAGAGGCAGAAGCTAAACTTGAAGTGGATAAAAAGGCAAAAAATTTGCTTGTAAATAGCATGCAAAGGTATTCGAATGATGTGACAAATTTACAAACTGTGACAACAATTAGTTTGCCTAATGATGATATGAAGGGTAGACTTATTGGTAGGGAAGGAAGAAATATTAGAACTATAGAAGCAGTTACTGGGGTGGATTTGATAATTGACGATACACCAGAAGCAATAGTTATTTCTTCATTTGACCCATATAGAAGAGAAATTGCTAAAGTGACTATTGAAACTTTAATAAAGGATGGAAGAATACATCCTACAAGAATTGAAGAAATATATGATAAAACTTGTAAAGATATGAATGCTAGAACTATTGAGCTAGGTAATGATGCTATTGTTGAATTAGGATTAACGAAGTTTGATCCAGAACTAGTTAAATTAATTGGTAAACTTAATTATAGAACTAGCTATGGTCAAAATGCTTTACAACATTCTAAAGAAGTAGCTCATTTATCAGGCTTAATGGCTGCAGAATTAGGTGAAAACATTAATTTAGCAAAACGTGCAGGTTTATTACATGATATTGGAAAATCTATAGATTATGAAATTGAAGGAAGCCATGTTGATATTGGTGTTGATATTGCTAAAAAATTCCATGAAGATAAAGTAGTAATAAATGCTATTGCTTCTCATCATGGAGATACTGAACCTAAGAGTGTTATAGCAATATTAGCTCAAATTGCTGATACTTTATCTGCTGCTCGTCCAGGTGCTAGAAGCGATTCAATGGAAAATTATATTAAGAGACTTGAAGAATTAGAAAGTATTGGAAATAGTTTTTCTGGTGTTGAAAAAACTTATGCTATGCAAGCTGGTAGAGAGGTAAGAGTAATTGTTAAACCAGAAGAGATAGATGATTTAACAAGCTTTAAAGTAGCTAGAGATATAAAAGATAAAATAGAAAATGAAATGCAATATCCTGGTACTATAAAAATAACAGTTATTAGAGAAACGAGAGCTGAAGAAATTGCAAAATAAAATTTAGGAGATTAAACCTAAATTTTTTTTAATATATCAAATTCATTCATAAAATAATTATCTGTCATACCAGCAATATAATCTATAATTATTCTTTCATTTGAATTATTATTTTTATATTCTTTCGTCATTTTATTTAAGAAACATTTATAAATATTGTAATTCGAAAGTTTGTTTTCTAAAATATATAAACATTTATTGAATATAACATTAAACATAAATTTATACATTTCTATTTCATCTTTACTGTTTGCTACTAAATAAATATTTTCATAATTAAATTTTATTAATTCATTTAATGCATTATAAACGTCATCTGATAATTTTATATAATTTTTGTTATAAGAATTTTTTATAATATCTAAAATTAGTGTATTTACAATATTAGTATTATTATCTCCTAAGTTGTTTACGATATTTTTAGGAATATCTTTTCTTTTTATTTTTCCAACTTCAATTGCATCTTCTAAATCTCTTCCAATGTATCCAATAATATCGCTAATTCTAACAACACAGGCTTCTAGTGTCATTGGAAATAAATTTCTTGCAATTTTTTTATCTTTATATGAGTTGTTATAATCATTTATAAAATCTTGTTTAGTTTTTTCTTTGTAAGTGTATTTTTTTAATAATTTTTCTCCATTATGACATAGTATTCCATCTAATACTTGAATCGTAATATTTTTTCCAAGTCCATTATTTTCTACGCTCATTAGATTTCTTACACTTTGTATATTATGCATAAAATATCCTTCGTTATGTTCTAAAGATATTTCATTTAAAATCGACTCACCAGCATGACCAAATGGTACGTGTCCTAAATCATGTCCTAAACTTATTGCTTCTATCAAATCTTCATTTAATTTTAGAGCTCGTCCAATTGTTCTAGCGATTTTACTAACTAATTGTACATGTATAATTCTATGTGTTATATTATCATTTTGATTATTGGAAAATACTTGAGTTTTATCACTGTACCTAGTATATGATAAACTATGTATTATTCTATCAATATCTCTATAATATTCTCCTCTAATATCTTCTTTTATTTTATCTAATCTTATAGCATCTTTATTTTTAGAAGCATATTCGTTTAAATTATTTTCATAAATTAACATATTATCTTTTATATTCATAATACCACCTATTTAATTGTATCATGACTTTGGTTATTCTCATATAATAAAATTGTAAAAGGAGAATTTATGAAAAAAATTATAATTAGTATTGTTATTTTAATTATTATTATTTGTAGTCTATTGATTATATTTAATAAAAAGGGTTCTAATAATAATTTAGAACACGTTACTGTTGCGGAGGTTACTCATTCAGCATTTTATGCTCCATGGTATGTTGCAATAGAAAAAGGATATTTTAAAGATAATGGAATTGATATTGATGTAGTATTAACAAGTGGTGCTAATAATGTTGTTGCAGCAGTATTATCTAATGATGTAAATATAGGATTATGTGGTCCAGAAGCAACTATTTATATCTATAATGAAGGTGAAAAAGATTATGTTAAAACATTTAGTGGACTTACAAAAAGAGATGGACAATTCATAGTTGCTAGAAAAGAAAATAAGAATTTTAAAATTAGTGATTTAAAAGGTAAAGAAGTTTTAGCAGGTAGAATTGGTGGAATGCCTGAATTAAATTTTGAAAATGCTTTAAGAAATGGTGGAGTGTCTGTAAGTGATGTTAATATAAACACAACTATAGATTTTGCGTCACTTAGTGGAGCATTTATTTCTGGAACAGGTGATTATGTAAATCTATTTGAACCAAATGCAATACAACTTGAAAAATTAGGATATGGATATGTTGTGTCTTCAGTAGGTGAATTATCAGGTGAAATGCCTTATACAGCTTTTAATGCAAGAAAAAGTTATATAGAAAAAAATGAAAAAATAGTAAAATCTTTTGCAAAATCTATTAAAGAAGGATTGGATTTCGTTCATAATAATAGTGCAGAAGTTATTGCTAATACAATAATAAAACAATTTCCTGATACATCAAAAAATGACTTAATAAAAATAATAGATAGATATAAAGAAAATGATTCTTGGCTTAAAACACCTTATATTAGTGAAGAAAGTTTTAAAAACTTAGAAGACATTATGATTAAATCTAATCAAATAAAAGAATATGTAAATTACAATGATTTAATCATTAATTATTATGAATAATGTAATTGACATTAAGAATTTGTCAAAAACATATTATACTAAATTAGGATGTGTTGAAGCCTTAAAAGATATAAATATTAGTGTTAAAAACGGAGAAATTCTTGGAATAATAGGTAATAGTGGTTGTGGTAAAAGTACCTTACTTTCAATACTTGCAAAATTAGATAAATGTAGTAGTGGAGAAATAATATCTAAAAAGAAAGATTACATTGTTGGTTATATGCTACAGAATGATGCTTTATTTCCTTGGTTAAATATATTAGATAATGCAACATTAGGTTTAAAAATAAAAGGTATCAAAACAAAAGAAAATATAGAGTATACAAAAAGATTATTAGAAAACTATGGTTTAAAAGATTTTATGTATAAGTATCCTAATAGTTTATCTGGTGGTATGAAACAGAGAGTAGCTTTAATCAGAACACTAGCAATAAAACCAGATATATTGCTTTTGGATGAACCATTTTCAAAATTAGATTTAATTACTAGACTTGATATAAGTGATGACGTATATAAAATTATAAAAGATATGAGTATAACGACAATTATTATAAGTCATGATATAGCAGAATGCATAAGTTTATGTGATAGAGTAGCGGTTATGACAAAAAGACCTGGTACTATAAAAAATATACTTAAAATAAATTTATTAAATAAAAATATTCCTTCAAAAAATAGATGTGATGAGAAATTTTATTATTACTATGATATTTTATGGAAGGAGATAGATAAATGAATTCTTTTTTAAAAAAAATTAAAAGAGAGAATAGAATTATTAAAATTATACAAATTATAATGGGATTATCTTTTATAATATTATGGGAACTTTTAAGTAGATTTAATATAATTAATGGTTTTATATTTTCTAGTCCTTCTAAAATTATTATTACTATTATAGAATTATATAAAAATAATAACTTATTTAATAATATATATGTTACTTTATTAGAATTATTTGTTTCATTTATATTAGGTAGTATGTTTGGTTTTATAATAGCAATTATATTTTATAAATTTGATTTTGTAAAAAAAATATTTGATCCTTATTTAACATTACTTAATAGTTTACCTAAAGTTGCTTTAGGACCTCTATTAATTATTTGGATTGGTGCAAATAATAAATCTATAATAGTTATGGCGCTTTTAATAAATTTGATTGTTTCGATAGTTGGATTTTATGGAGGTTTTATTAATACGGATCAATATAAAATAAGATTGATTAAATCTTTTGGCGCTAATGAAAAACAGATAATTTTTAATTTAGTAATACCAGAGTGTATGGAAAATATATTTTCAACATTAAAATTGAATATATCTATGTCATTGATAGGTGTTATAATGGGGGAATTTTTATCTAGCAAAGCTGGTATTGGTTATTTAATACTTTATGGTACACAGGTATTTAATTTAAATTTAGTTATGGCCGGAATAACACTTTTACTTATACTATCATATTTGTTATATTTAATAATAAATACGTTAGAGAAACGTGCATTAAAACATATGTAGAAAACTTAAATATTTAGGTTTTCTTTTTATATATAAAATTAATTTAAATTAAATAAAAACTGACGTACTAAATTAAATTTAGCTGTCAGTTTTAAGCTATAGGAATATCTATAGCATTATTATTATATATTATAATCATTGAAATATACATAAATTATTTTAAAAATATATATTGTACTATTATCTGCTTCTTCCTTTTTTATTTTCTAAGTTTTTATTTTTTCCTGTTAAAAGTGCTTTTAAATCATTGATATTTGCATGTTTAAAATTAGACATTGAAACTATTTTGTCAGCATTACTCATTATTTTTCCTTCTTTATAATTACTAGGTGCAAGTGATACTGGGCCTATATCATTTCTATTAGAAGAATTTGTTAATATTTCTTTATTTGTATCATTTAATAATTTTGTTTTTTCAAAGTTTTTTAATTCAAGAGGATTATTAGGATTATCTCTAAATGATGTGACAGGGAGTGGGTACATATGATGAACTACACCATCGATTATTTTTTTTGCATCATCTTTAGCTTCAAAAATTTCTGGATACCAAGCATTTCCATTTATTACGGCTTCAATTGGATGTCTAAATCCATGCCTATTAAAAAAGTGTTCGACGTCTGCTTTTGGGTTGCTTTGCCAAGGCAATTCATATAAGTCGTGTATCATAGCTATTCTTAAAGCAATTTCCATTTCAAAAGTTGGTTCATTTCTATGTTTTTTTGATAATAAATATGTAATAATTGTATCCTCTAAAATATGTTCGCCTAGTGTTATTTCACCATGATGAGGAAATTCATTAGTCATTCTTTTTTGAAATTCGTCATGTAAGAATATTGAGTTTATAATGTTATATATTTCATTTTTTTCATCTAATGATAAATTATATTTGTTAAATATATTATTTAGTTTTTCTTTGTTTTCATTTGATATCATAATTTTTTCTCCAATATATATTTATTATATCATGAATTAGAATACTTATGATTTTTTTGTTATAGTTGTAGAATATAAAAATGTTAAAAATTTTTTACATTTCATAAAAATTACACATAAGTTATGGTATAATTGTTTTAGTTTAGGAGTGTTTATATGATATATTTAGATTATGCAGCTAATACACCTGTAGAAAAAGATGTTTTGAAAGATTATGTTAGTGCTACAACAAAATATATTGCTAATCCAAATAGTCTTCATCCACTTGGAATTGAGGCAAAGGAAGCAATTGATGAAAGTAGTAATATTATTTCAAAATATTTTGATATTAGAGAGGAAAGTATTATATATACTAGTGGTTCTAGTGAATCAAATAATTTGGTTATAAAAGGTGTAGCAGAAATGAATAAAAATAAAGGGAAACATATTATTATATCTGCTATAGAACATTCTAGTGTAATAGCTCCTTGTAATTATTTGGCTAGTAAAGGATTTGAAGTTTCAGTTATACCTATATTAAAAAATGGGCAAATAGATTTAGATGAATTAAAGAATACTATTAGAGATGATACTATTTTAGTTAGTATATGTTATGTTGATAGTGAACTTGGTACTATACAACCAATAAGTGAGATTGCTCATATAGTTAAAGAATATCCGAATGCTTTGTTTCATACTGATGCTACACAAGCTATTGGGAAAATAAAAGTGAATTTTAAAAATGTTGATTTTGTGACTTTTGCACCTCATAAATTTTATGGTTTAAATGGTATTGGTGTTCTTTTAAATATAAATAATAATAAATTGATGCCTTTGATTCATGGAGGAAAATCTACAACTATTTATAGAAGTGGTACACCTAATGTTGCTAGTGTTATTGCTTTAAAAAAAGCTATTATATTAGCTTTAGATAATTTGGATTTTAGATATGATTACGTATCAGGATTAAATAGTTTTTTAAGAAATGAATTAAGTATATTTAGCAAAGTTCATATAAATAGTCCTAAAAATAGTATACCTAATACATTAAATTTTAGTTTAGTTGATATGAATGCTAAAAAGTTCGTTAAAAAACTTGCTGATAATGGAATATATTTATCTACAACTTCTGCTTGTAGTTTAGGAAGTACTCCATCTAAGTCTGTTTTTGCTATTACTAATGACTTAGAATTAGCAAAGAATAGTATTAGGATTAGTTTAAGTCATTTAACAAATATGGATGAGTTGAAAGAATTTATTAAAGTATTTAAAAAAATATATGATGAGGAGTTAAAATATGATGAAGATAATTAAAATAAATGCTATGTGGTGTCCTGGATGTTTAATATCAAAAAGTATTTGGTCTGATATAGAAAAGATGTATCCAAATTTTGAATATGTTAGTTTAGATTATGATTTAGATGAAGAAGAAGTTTCAAAATATAATGTTGGTGATATTCTTCCTGTAGTTATAATTTTAAAAGATAATGAAGAGTTAAAAAGAATTATTGGGGAAAAAACTAAAAAAGAAATATTAGAGGAATTGAGTGATGTATTGTGAAAAAAGTATCTATTGTAATAGTTTCATTACTTTTTTTATTACCAATTAATGTATTTGGTTTAAGTAGGGATTATCAAGATGTTGTAGCGAATGTGGTTAATGAAAAGATTGAAGAAGATAAAATTAATATTTATTTATTTTATAGTTATACTTGTCCTCATTGTCATGACGAAATAGAATATTTTAAAGTGTTAGAAGATAAATATAAAGATAAAATAAATATTTATAAATATGAAGTTATGAAGGATAAAGATAATCTTGCTTTGATGAATGCTACTAAAAAAATATTTGATGTTTCAAGTAATGGAGTTCCTTTTACGATAATTGGTAAGGAGTATATATTGGGATTTAGTGATTCTACTAAAGATGAATTTGATTATATTATAGATAGTTATCTTGATGATAAAGAGAGAGTAAATAATGAAAATGTAGAGAAAACAATACCTATTTTAGGTAAGATTGATGCTAAGAAAACAAGTTTAACTTTGGTTGGAATTGTGCTTGGTTTTATAGATGGTTTTAATCCTTGTGCTATGTGGATATTACTTTTATTAATTAATATGACTTTGGGTATGAAAGATAAGAAAAAAATGATAATGATTGGGTTAACTTTTATATTGACGAGTGGAATAATTTATTTTTTTAGTATGTTAGGTATGAGTGTTATATTAGATTTAACATTAGTTAGTGTAGTTAGAGATTTAATTGCAGTTGTTGCGATAGTGTTAGGTGTATATAATTTATATGTTTATGTAAAAACTAGAAAAGATACTGGATGTCATGTTGTTGATAATAAAAAAAGGAAAGGTATTATAAAGAAAATTAATGAAATAATTTCTAAAAAATCTACTATACTTGCAATAATTGGTACTATTTTACTAGCAAGCAGTGTTAATTTGGTTGAATTAGCTTGTTCTTTAGGTTTTCCAACAATATATTTAGAGTTATTGAGTTTAAATAGTATTCATGGACTAACTAAGTTATTTTATTTGATTATATATATTTTCTTTTACTTAATAGATGATTTAGTAGTATTTTTGATTGCTGTATTTACATTAAAATCTAAAGGAATAAGTACTAGGTATAATAAGTTTGTTAATTTAATTGGTGGATTATTAATGATTTTGATGGGTATCTTATTAATATTTAAACCTGATTGGGTAATGCTTAATTTTTAGTTTTCAAACTTGACATTTTATATATAAAATTATAAAATTAAATTGTAAGAAGGGTGATATTCATGTATAATGAAAAATTTTATTTGACTACTCAAGATATTTTAGATAAGGAATTTAAGATAGATGCAAGAGGTTATAGACCTCAAGAAGTTGATAAGTTTTTAGATATGGTAATAAGAGATTATACGGAATTTATGAATATCATAAAAAAATTAGAAAAAGAGAACAGAATTTTAACAAGTGATTATAATAAGTTGAAAGGTGAATATAGAAAGCTAAGAGATAATATTGAGACAGCTAGTGAAACTTCTAATGGAAATGTTAATAATTTAGATCTCTTAAGAAGACTTAGTAATTTGGAAAAAACTGTTTATGGTAGAGATAATTAAATCTTAGATAAACGCTGCATATTATTATGTAGAGGAAAGTCCATGCTCGCACTAACCTGAGATGGTAGTAGTGTTCGTGCTAGAGGAAAAAATAACTCTAGGTAGTTTTAACTAACGGCTTTGAAATAACCTTAACTGGTTAGACTAGATATAAAAGTGCCAAAGAGACGAGTGTATTTGGAAACGAATATAGTGGAACGTGGTAAACCCCGCGAGCGAGAAACCCAAAATTTGGTAGGGGAGTTTTTACGAAAGAATTTGAATGGAGTAAAAAACAATTTTGTTGTAGATAAATGTTTATCACCTAGAAATAGGTACAGAACATGGCTTATTAGATTTAATTATTTTTTAAAAAGGAGTGAGAACTTTGATTGAAGTTGGTGATACTTTAAAAAATTCTAGAGAAGTATCAGGGGTGACTTTAGAAGAAGTTAGTAAAGATTTAGATATTCCGGTAATTTTATTGGAACAAATTGAAGATGGAAATATTGGTGCATTTAGTGATATTTTTAAATTAAAAGAGTATATAAGAAAATATTCTAAATATTTAGGAATTGATTCTGATGATATAATGAATACTTTTAATACGTTTATGTTTGAGAAAACTAGTAAAATTCCAATGGATAAGATAGAAGAAGCTACTAAAGAAATGATATTAGAAGAAGAAAAAAGTAATAGAATTGCTTCTCCATATACTAGGGCTATACCTAAAATAAAGACAACACCTTATGTTGTGGCAATAATTATTGCGTTTATAATAATGATTATTGCAGTGATATGGAGTATTAGACAAATTACAATAATGAATACAACAGATTTTATAATATTTAGATAGGAGAGATGTAGAATGAATTTACCTAATAAAATTACAATGTGTAGAATAGTGATGGCTATTATAGTTTTAATATTATTGATGTTTCCTTACGGTAGTGTTGGAGTGAGTATGCCAATTTATAAAGTTGGTGCCAATATTACAATTAGTTTGAATTATATAATTGCTGGTGTTTTATTTGTAATTGCTAGTATTACTGATTTCTTAGATGGAAATATTGCAAGAAAGAATAATTTAGTTACTGATTTTGGAAAAGTTATGGATGCTATTGCAGATAAAGTTTTAGTTAATGGAGTTTTAATTATTTTGGCTTATAATGGTAATATTCCTTTAATTATTCCAGTTGTTATTATTACTAGAGATACTGTTGTTGATTCTATAAAAATGGTTGCTGGTAAAAAAGGTAATGTTGTAGGCGCTAGTATTGCTGGTAAAGTTAAAACTATATGTATGATGGTTGGGTTATCTTTAGTGTTATTTTCTAATTTACCATTTGAACTAATTGGTATTAGATTAGATTATATATTATTAATAGTTGCAACTATATTATCTGTTTATTCAGGTATTCAATATTTTGTAGTAAATAAAAAGTATTTTTTAGAAGATAAGTAATTTATCTTTTTTTTTACAAAAATTAAAATTTTGTAATACATTTGTTCGTAAAAAGTGTTGACAAACTTTTTTATTGTTGCTACAATTAATGTGTAAGGGAGATATGATTTATATGAAGACTGTTAAAGATATAACTGATAAAGATAAAGCTTTGGAACAAGTATTAGCCGATATTGAAAAACAATTTGGTAAAGGTTCTATTATGAAACTAGGTGGAAATGAACATATGGAGATTGCTACTACTTCAAGTGGTTCATTGGGACTTGACATAGCTTTAGGTGTAGGAGGTTTTCCTAAAGGAAGAATAATAGAAATTTATGGTCCAGAAAGTAGTGGTAAAACTACTATTGCATTGCAAGCTGTTGCTGAAGTGCAAAAGGCTGGTGGAAGAGCTGCTTTTATTGATGCAGAACATGCGCTTGATCCTGTATATTCAAAACAATTAGGAGTAAATATTGATGAATTATTATTGTCGCAACCTGATACTGGAGAACAAGCTCTTGAAATTTGTGAGGCTTTGGTAAGAAGTGGTGCCGTTAGTGTTGTTGTAATAGATTCTGTAGCTGCTTTGGTTCCTCAAGCTGAAATTGAAGGAGAAATGGGAGATAGTCATGTTGGTTTACAAGCAAGGTTAATGAGTCAAGCTTTACGTAAATTAAGTGGAACTATAAATAAAACTAATACTACTGCTATTTTTATTAATCAACTTCGTGAAAAGGTTGGTGTAATGTTTGGAAATCCTGAAACTACTCCAGGTGGAAGAGCTTTAAAATTTTATTCAACTATAAGATTAGATATAAGAAGAGGAGAACAAATTAAGATTGGAGATACAATTATTGGTAATAAAACAAATATAAAAGTTGTTAAAAATAAAGTTGCTCCTCCATTTAAAACTACTACTGTAGATATTATGTATGGAAAAGGTGTTTCTAAATCTGGTGAGATAGTTGATATTGGAAGTAATATTGATATTATTGAAAAGAGTGGTGCTTGGTATTCTTATAAGGGAGAAAAAATAGGACAGGGTAGAGAAAATGCAAAAATTTATTTAGAAAATAATCCTAAAATTATGAATGAAATAGAACATAATATAAGAGTACATTATAATTTAATTAAAGATAAAGAAACAAAAAAAGAAAAATAGTATATTAATTATAAATTGGTCAAATTTGTAAATTTGACTTTTCTTCTATATTATGGTACAATTTATTTGTCAATGGGGGTTGAAAATAATATGATATAACTAACTCCATTGTTGGAGTTTTTTGCCATTTGACAAACATTTAGAAAAATGTTAGAATACATTACGACTTCAGAGTTTAGTACAAATTAATTCTTAAGAGAAGGGGGAAATGATTTATGTACGAAGAAACAAAAAGTTCAATTGATTGGAAAGGAATATTTTTAAAAGTTATTATTGCTTTTTTAGTAGTTTTAATTGCTGTTAAAGGTTATACTACTTTAAAAGGTGATAATAGTACTAAAAAAACAACAACTGAAACTATATCAGAATCTAAAAGTTCATCTACTTTTACAGAAAATATTGAAAAGTTAAAAGCTGCTGGTGAAAAATATTTTACTGATAATAAAGACAAATTACCAAAAAATGAAAATAGTACAACTATGGTGACTTTAAATGAATTAATTAAAAGTGGTAATATTGATTCTTTATCAGATGCTGATGGAAAAAATTGTGATGGAGAAAGTAGTTATGTAACTGCAATGTTAGAAGGTACAAAAACTAAAATTAAAGCTAATTTAGTTTGTGGTGGTGCTTCAAGTTATTCATTAGTTTACATGGGTGAAAATGATAGTGTTATTAATGAAACAAAAACTTCAAGTTCAAGTTCTACTAGCAATAGTACAAGTAATAATACTAAATCTAGTGCTACTGCAAATAAATGTAATTCTTCAAGTTGTAGTACACCTAATGTTAATGTTAATACTGAAACTAATATAGATCAAAAAATTACTTTAAATGATACAAGTAAAAATAGTTCTAATAATTCATCAAATAAAAATAATAATAAAACAAAATATACTGTTAGTTTTGATAGTAATGGTTCATCTGATACTTATTCTTCACAAAAAGTTGCAGAAAATGACACAGCAACAAATCCTGGAAGCCCATATAGAAGAGGTTATACTTTTAAATATTGGAAATTAAATGGTAATAGATATTATTTTAATGAACCAGTAAACAGAAATATTACTTTAGTTGCTTGTTATGTTAGAAATGATAGTAATTATGATTATGATTACGATTATGATAATGATTATAATAGAAGAAATCGTTTAGTAGAGGATAGTTATCAAACTTTCGTTTATACAATGGGTTGGGATACTAAAGGTACTGATTATATAAGCATTGATCATACTTTAAAAGTTCCTTATGAGGTTCAAGAATATGATCCTGTTAATGTAAAAATTTCTAGTATTTCATTCTCTAGATCTATGAAAAATCAAGATGATATGAGTAATTATTATGGTAATCATTCAAATACATTCTTCTATACTAAAAATAGATGGGATTCAAATAATCGTTCAGTAAATTCTTTAGGATATATAGTATCTCGTGATGTTTCATTTAGTTATGATAGAGGTTATAAGAATATAGATGATGCTTTATCAAATGGTTTTGATGTCAATTGGACTGCAGATAATATTAATAAACAATGTAGAAATACAATTAGTGTTAATGGTGTTGATAATATCTGTCAATATGGTATTATTTACTCAATTAAATGGACTTATCAATATTATAGATAAGAGTAAAAATTTGTATTTTAAAAAGCCAGATTTAGTTATCTGGTTTTTATTTGTTTAAAAATATATTTATTAAAAAAAGAACTTTTGGTTCTTAATTTGTTATTTTTCTAATTTCTTTACTCATACCATTTACTACATATGGATTTTCTTCACTTCCATCACCTGATACATTTGTGTTTTCACTAATATTTATAACCATTCTTGCTAAACCAGAATTATTAGCACTTGTTGAAATAGCTGTGGTATTTATTTTGAATACTTTATGCGTATTATCTTTGTCTGCTGTTAAAGTCCAATATGATTGAGATAAATCTGCTAAGTAATTGTAATTACTACATGCATTTGATTCAACGTTAGTACAATTTTGATCTAAACTTGCAATTATATATTCATTAAATTGTAATAATCCAATATATTGATTGTCTAGTCTATTAGAGCATTCGATTGATCCATCATTTATTGTGTCTGTAATACTTCTTTTTCCTATACATAATGATGTTTCTTTAATAAATCCTTTAGCGTCTTTAGTTAATATATCATCTTTATTATATATGTTATCTAAATCATCTTTTATTCTACTATTTATGTCATTTTCAAAATAATTATTTATACCTGTTGTTGATTCAGTTGTCGAATTATATCTATCATCCCAAATTGAAGATTCTCTTCTACCAGCTTCTATTAATCTTATTGAACCATCATTGTTTATTTTAGTTATTTTCCATAATAGACCATCAAATATAATATTGTTGTTAACTTTATCACCTTTAAAATAATAACTATCTCCAATGCTATATAATCCATTTCCAGAATTAACAATATTTTTTAATAATTCTTCTTTTAAATTAGTACTATTATATGTTTTATCATTGCTAGTACAATTTAAAAGTGGTGAATACATATAATAGTTATTATTATTTTCAATAGTTAGTGTTCCAGAACATGTTGTATTTTTTTCTAATAATTTATCTGGATCTTTTATTATACCTTTTGATGCTAGGTCATTTAATGATAATGTTAATATACCGTTTTTACTAGGTAATTCATTTTCATTATTACTATAGTATGATTTTGCTTTTTCTACAATTTTTGTTTCTAATTTTTCTGGCGTTATTCTTGAAGAACAAGATGATAACATTATTAGAATAAGGAAAAATAGTACAAATATTCCTAATACAATGTAAATTACTTTTTTTAATTTTTCATCCATTAATTATCAACTCCTAGAAAAAGTATAGCATGCTTATTTTTTTATTTCAATAATTTTGTCTTTTAATATCTTTCTATTTGTGATATTCTTTTAGTAGGAGTTGATAATTAATGGAAAAAGATAAAACAAAATCAGATAAGATAAAAATGCCAAAAACTAAAAAACAAAAATTGAAGTTGAAACATAAAAATTTGTGTTTTATAATTGGAGGTTTAATTATTGTAGTTATTTTACTTTTTGTTTTTGGAAATAAACCAAAAAAAGATTTGAAACCAAATAAAGTTAAGAAAGATATTCCAAAGAGTGAAATAAAAATTGTTAATCCTAATACAACATCTAGACCTTTTGCAGTGATGATAAATAATGTTGGTGTGGCAAGACCTCTTCAAAGTGGTTTACAAGATGCTTATATAATGTATGAAATTATTGTAGAAGGTGGTATTACTAGATATTTAGCATTATTTTTAGATGCTAATACAGAGAGAATAGGTTCTATAAGAAGTGCTAGACATTATTATTTAGATTATGCTTTAGAAAATGATGCAATTTATGTTCATCATGGACAAAGTCCACAGGCACAAAGTGATTTTTCAGCTTTGGGTGTTGATAGAATAGTGGTTGATAATTCTAAAACTGGTTGGAGAGATAAATCTTTAAATGTTGCAAGTGAGCATACTTTATTTACGAGTATAGAAAAATTAAATAATGGTATAGGTAATAAAAGAACAGAGAGAAAAAAAGATTTACTACTTAATTATTCTGCTGATCCAATAGATTTATCTTCTATAAGTGATAGTGTAGTTGCAAATGCTGTCGTTATACCATATTCTAGTTATAGTACTACTTCATATAAATATAATTCAGATGAGAAAGTATATTATAGATTTGTTAATGATAAAGAACATGTTGATTACTCTACTAAAAAACAATATACATTTAAAAATATTATTACATATAAAGTTAGTAATTATACTTTAGATGATGCTGAAGGTAAAGGACGTCAAGGAATTAATAATATTGGTAGTGGAGAAGGTTATTATATTACTAATGGTTATGCTACAAAAATTAATTGGAAAAAAGATTGTAGAGAATGTCAAACTGTTTATACATATTTAGACGGAAAAGAAATAACTGTAAATGATGGCAATACATTTATTCAAATACAACCTAGTAATCAAGAATTAACTATAGAATAAGGTGATTTTATGCAATATATTTTAGAAAATTATATGATAATAATTTTTGTTGGTTTATTTTTTGTTTTTGCTTTAATTGGATATTTAGTTGACATGTTAAAAAATAGTAAAGAAGAAGATAAAGTTGACATGCCAGAGGTTATAAAGCCAATAGAAATAAAAGATATAAAAGATGATAAAAATACTAAAGATTCTAAAGAAATTGTTGATACAAAAGATGATTTGTTAGAAAATTATAATGATAAATAATGTAAAGAATAAAAAAGAAGATTTAAATTGAGTCTTCTTTTTATAGATTAATTAAAAAAAATTTGTTATAATATAATATATTGTAAGGAGTGATAGAATGACTTTTACGGCAATTTGGAATGTTTTTACTAAAATTATAGATATTTGTCTAGTATGGATTATGTTTTACTTTATTTTTAAAAACATTAAAAATAATGTAAAAATGGTTTTAATTTTTAAGGGAGTATTAATAATATTATTAATAAAAATTTTAAGTAATATTTTAGATTTATATACTATTGGTATGTTATTAGAATATGTTTTATCTTGGGGACCAATAGCAATTATAATAATATTCCAACCTGAAATTAGAAATGTCCTTGAAAGTATTGGAAGAAGTCAATTATTAGGTAGACACAAAGTATTGACTGTAGATGAGAGAGAAAAGATTGTTTTTGAAATAATGACCGCTGTTGAATATTTGAAGAAGAATAGAATAGGTGCTTTAATTGTTTTAGAAAGAAATATGTCTTTACAAGAATATATTGAACCTGCTAATAAAATATATTCTGATATAACTGCACCACTTTTAGATGCTATTTTCTTACCTCCAAATCCACTTCACGATGGTGGTGTAATAATACAAGGTGATAAGTTAACTTGTGCTGGTGCAGTATTTAAAACAAGTATGAATCCTAATGTTAATAAAAAATTAGGTACGAGACATAGAGCTGCTCTTGGCGTAGCTGAAGAAACTGATGCTATTGCATTAGTAGTTAGTGAAGAGACTGGAAGAATTTCTATTGCAGTTGATAATCATTTATATTACAATCTAACTTTAGAAGAATTTAAAATAAAATTGTTAGATGAATTAAAACCTAAAAATGATGTTTTCTATGATGCTGATGAGGAGGATGATATAAATGAATAAGATTTTTAAACCTTTTATTGCATTATTTACATTTATTTATAAAATATTAGATACTTTAATAGTTTCTCCTATTAGTAGATTGATTTATAGAATTAGTAAAATTGGTAAAGGTAATACTAGTAAAATTGAAAAAATATTAAATAGACCTATTGTATTATTATATGTTTCATTATTTTGTGCTATTGCAGTATTTTATTTAGTTGATTCTAAAGTTATTTCTTTAGTTGATAATGAAGCTGAAATAATTAATGATCAAAAAGTTAATGTAATATATAATGAAGAAAATTATGTTGTCGAAGGTGTACCTGATACAGTTGATATTACTTTAATTGGTTCAAAAAGTAATTTGTATTTGGCTAAACAAATTGGAGATCATAAAGTAGTATTAGATTTAACTAATTATGAACCAGGCACTTATAAAGTAAAACTTAAATATAATCATTCAATGAATAATATTAGTTATAAATTAGATCCTTCTACTGTATCTATTAAAATTAGTGAAAAAGAAAGTGAAGTATTTAATTTATCTTATGATTTAGTAAATGAAAATAAATTAGATAAGAAATTAAATATTAATAGTATTTCATTAGATAAGAGTGAAGTAATAGTTAAGGGTTCTAAAGAAACTTTGGCAACTATAGCTAATGTTAAGGCTTTAATTGATTTAGAAGCTGCTAATTTAACTACTAAGGGTGAATACACAGTTGATTCTATAAAATTAGTTGCATATGATAATAATGGAAATAAAGTTAATAATGTTGAAATGGTTCCAAGTAATATAAGCGCAAAAATTAAGATTGATTCTTATTCAGTTGATTTACCTGTTAAAGTTATTACTAAAGGTAATATAACTACTGGTTATGCATTAAATAGCATTACTTCATCAGTAAGTAAAGTAACTGTTTATGGAGAAAAGGAATTACTTGATACATTAACTTATGTTGAGGCTCCTATAGATGTGACAGGATTAAGCACAGATAAGACATTTAATGGTGTTAATCTTACAAAACCAAATGGAGTTAGATATATGAGTAGTACTACAACTAGTGTGACTGTGACATTAGATCAAGAAAGTAGTAAAGAATTTGCTGGTATTGTAATTGAATCTAGAAATTTAGCAAATGGATATTCAGCATCTGCTCTTTCAGAAAAAGATAGAACTATTACTGTTCTTGCTAAAGGTGTAGTTAGTGCATTAGATAATTTAGATCCATCTAAGATTAAAGCATATATTGATTTAACTGGTTATACTGAAGGCACTTATGAAGTTGAGGTAAAACTTGAAACTGATGATTCTAGATTTACTTTGGTATCTACAAGTAATAAGGTTAATATAAAAATATCAAAAAGTAGTTAATTTGTGACTACTTTTTTTTGTTATATTATGTTAGAATTATTGTAGGGTGTTCGTATGAATAAAGGATTTACGTTAGTTGAACTTATTGCTGTTGTTGTAATTTTGAGTTTATTAGCAATTATTACTACGCCTGCTTATACTAGTGTCAGTAATAATATTAAAACAAGAAATTATACATCTAAAAAAAATACAATAAAAAAAGAAACTTTGTCGTATGTAGAAAAATATTTAAAAAATGAAGCGTATAATGGAAATCAAAATAAGACATTATGTTTTTCTATAAATTATTTAATTAGAAATGGAATTATATCAAGTGATAATGAAAAAGATGAATATATTGAAAATAATATTACTGGAGAAAAATATAGAGAAAAAGAAATTTTTATAAATATTTATTATGATACAGACCAATTAAAATTAATTGGCATTGTAAAAGGTGATAACGGTTTTAACTCTGAATGTGAAGATAAAGATAATGAAAGATTTATAAAATATGAATAGAGGAATGATAAAGGATGAAAAAGACAATTTTATTAATAATGGATGGTTTTGGTTATAGAGAAGAACCGCATGGAAATGCTATAATTGATGCACATATGGAAACATTTACTAATCTTTGGAATAAATATCCACATAGTATTTTAGAGGCAAGTGGTAGTTATGTTGGACTTCCTGATGGACAATTTGGAAATAGTGAAGTTTGTCATACTGCAATAGGAATTGGTAAAAAAATAAAACAAGATATTACAATAATAAATGAAAGTGTGGATAGTGGTAAAATAAAAAAAATACCAGAATTGTTAGATTTAGTAGAGCATATTAAAACTAATGATTCTACATTACATTTAATGGGGCTATTAAGTGATGGTGGAGTTCATTCTGATATAAATTATATGAAAAATTTAATTCCTGAATTAAAAGAATTAGGAGTAGAGAAAGTTATTTTTCATGCAATAACTGATGGTAGAGATACTGATAGTATGTGTGCTTTAAAATTTATAGATGAAATGACTGAAGTTTTAAATCAAAATAATTTAGGTCATATTGGTACTGTATGTGGTAGATTTTATGCTATGGATAGAGATAATAAATGGGAAAGAACAAGAGTTTATTCTGATTTAATTATAAATGGGAAAGGTCTTAAAATATTAGATACTAATGTTGCTATAAAGAATTGTTATAAAAGAGGATTGACTGACGAATTTTTACCTCCTTTAATACTTAATCCTGAATTTAAAATAAATGAACATGATGGCTTGTTGTGGCTTAATTTTAGAAGTGATAGAGCTAGACAAATTTTAAAAAGTTTAACAGATCTTGCTTTTAATGAATATCCTATAGGGCATGTAAATAATTTAAAAGTTGTTAGTCTGTTTCCTGTTCCAGAAGTTGAAGCTCCTACATTATTTGAGAAGGATTTAAGTGATATATATAGTATAGGTAGATATTTTAGCGATTTGGGTATGACTCAAGCTAGAGTTGCAGAAACTGAAAAATATGCTCACGTTACATATTTCTTTAATGGTGGTATAAATGATAAATTAAAAAAATGTGATAATTATTTAATACCAAGTCCTAAAGTTGCAACGTATGATATGAAACCTGAGATGAGTATAGAAGATGTTGTTAAACAAGTGCTTAAATGTATAGATAAGGATTATGATTTTATACTAGTTAATTTTGCTAATCCAGATATGGTTGGACATACTGGAAATTATGAAGCAGCAGTTAAGTCTTTATCATTTGTTGATGATGGATTGAAAAAAATATATGATAAAGCTATGGATAATTTTTATGATTTATTAATTACAAGCGATCATGGAAATATAGATACTATGATAGATTCTCATGGTGTACCTGTGACAACTCATTCTTTAAGTCCAGTTCCATTTATATTTTGTAATCAAAATGTTAAACTTAAAGAATATGGTGATATTACTATGATTGCACCTACATTATTAAAATATATGGATATAAAAATACCTAGTAGTATGGAAAATACTCCATTGCTATTTAAAAGGGAGGATTAATAGTGATTGATGTAAGTGTATTAAGAGAAAATGATATTAGAGGAGTTTATGGTAAAAATATCACAGATGATTTTGCTTTAACTTTAGGTAAAGCTTTTGGTACTTATTTAATTAATGTTAATAAATTAGAATGTGTTGTTGGTTATGATAATAGAGTAAGTGGAGAGGCTTTAGTTTTAAAATTGATTGAAGGATTAAGAAGTACTGGTATAAATGTTTTATTTGTTGGTAAATGTACAACACCGTTATTAAATTATTCAACTATAAAAACTCATTTAGAAGCTGGTATAATTGTGACAGCTAGTCATAATCCTGCTAATGAAAATGGATTTAAGTTATTTGGAGATAATTTTTTACATTTAAGTCATGATGAATTAGAAAAAGTTTATGATTTAATACAAAATGGTAAATTTGTAACTGGAAATGGTAAATTTGAATATAAAAATTTTAGTGATGATTATGTAGAAATGTTATCGAACTGTATAAAACCTTCTAATAAAAGGATTCGTATGGCAATTGATCCTGGTAATGGTACAACTTCTTTATTTATTAATGACATTATAAGTAAATTTGAGAATATAGAAGCAATTTTTATAAATGATTATAGTGATGGTACTTTTCCAAATCATAATCCTGATCCAAATAGTGATAAGAATTTAACTGAATTAAAAAAGGTAGTTGTTTTAAATAATTGTGATTTTGGTGCTGCTTATGATGGCGATGGAGATAGAATTGGAATAGTAGATAATTTAGGAAATACTATTGAAAGTGATAAGTTAATTGCTATATTTGCGAGAAATATTATACCAAATACAAGTAATAAAAAAGTTTTGATGGATGTTAAGTGTTCTAATGCTTTAAAAATAGATGTTGAGAGATTAGGTGCTCGAGCTATAATGGTTAAAAACGGAAGTGCTTTTATTGAAACTGAAATGCATGATTTAGATGTTTTAGTTGGTGGAGAGTATTCAGGACATATTTTCTTTAGAGACAGATATTATGGGTATGATGATGGTATTTATGCAAGTTTGAGAATGTATGAATTGTTGAGTAATACAGATAAACGTTCTAGTGAATTACTTGATTGTTATACACATTATTTTAATACTCCTGAAGTACGTGTTAAAACTACAGATGATAAAAAATGGGATATATTAAATCTTGTAAAGGATTATGTTAAGAGTAAAAAATATAATTTTATAGATATTGATGGTGTTAGAGTAGTTTTTAATGATGGTTGGGCTTTAGTTAGATGTAGTAATACAGAACCTAGTATAACTATGAGATTTGAAGCTGAAACTGAGTTAAGATTAAATGAAATAAGAAAAGAATTTGAAGATTTAGTTAACAGATTAGTGTAAAGTTTTTCTGTTAACTATTTCTTTTATTTTTATATGTGTTATAATTAAAATACCTAGAGGATTGGTATACTTCATAAAACCGACTAAAGTGTGATATTGGGAGTCTAATTGATATGTGGTGTCGAATACTAGACCATTAAGTGAACTAGGATCCTAAAGCATATTATGTGATGCCCACCTGGCGAGAGCGGGTTTTTTATCACCTATACTGATTTCTGGGTTTTTATTTTGGAGGAAAATATGTTTGAGAGAGTAATCAGTTTAGTAGGAAATGAAAAATTTGAAAAATTAAAAAATATAAAGGTTTTAATTGTTGGTTGTGGTGGTGTAGGAGGTTATGCTTTAGAAACATTGGTAAGAAGTGGTATAAGCAATATTGATATAATTGATTTTGATAAGATTGATATTACTAATTTGAATAGACAAATTATTACTAATAAAGATAATATTGGATTAGATAAAGTTGATGAAGCAAAAAAAAGAGTATTAAGTATTAATCCTGATATAAATATAAATGTTTATAAAATATTTTTAAATGACAATAATATTGATGAGATTCTAAGTAATAATTACGATTATATTATTGATGCTTGTGATTCTGTAGATACTAAAATAGAATTGATGAAAAAAAGTATTAGTAATAATTTTAAATTAATTTCTTGTATGGGTACTGCAAAAAAAATTGATCCTACAAAACTTTCAATTACTACTTTAGATAAAACTAATTATGATAAACTTGCTAAAGTCATTAGGAGAAAAATAAGAGATTTAAATATTGCAAAAAAAATTGTAGTTGTTTCCAGTACAGAAGAAATTATTAAGTCTGATATACTTGGTAGTTTTATGATGGTACCTGCATCTGCTGGAATACTTTGTGCTAAATATGTAATTAGTGATGTTTTAATATGATTTGCAATTATTTATAAAATATATTATAATACAGCTTACAAAAGAGGGGATTTTATGAATATTTTATTTAGTGATTATGATGGTACTATAAAACCATTTGAAGATAATGCTAGTTTATATAAAAAACATGTATTTAATAAAAATATAAAAGCTATAGAAAATTTTATGAAAAATGGGAATAAGTTTGTTATTACAACAGCAAGAAATACATCTTCAATAAGTAGAGAAGTGTCAAAATATAATATATGTTTTGATTATTTAACTTCTTATAATGGTAGAGTTATATTAGATAAAGATGGTAAATTAATTCATTCAGATTGTATTAGTGTAGAATTATTTAAAGAAATAAGAGAAATATTAGAGAAGGTTAATATTAATAATGTAAAGTTATATGGACCTTTAGATTATGTTGATTTAGAACATATAGTAATATTTAAAATTAATGGTATTGATAGAATAGCTATATCTCTTTTAAAAAAATTATTAGAAAATTATCCTGATATTAAATTAAAAGTTAATTTTGATAACGATACTATATATATTTCTAAAAATATTAATAAGAGTCATGGAATTGAAACTTTGTTAAATATTGAAAGTATTAATGTTGGTAAGAATAATGTTTATACAGTTGGTGATGGTTTTAATGATATTGATATGCTAACTCATTATAATGGTTATAAAATGAGTAATTCTCATCCAGATGTTGATTATAGTATAGAAAATTCTACAAATACTTTATATAAATTGATTAAAAAAATTAAATAAAATATAATAATTATTATTTATTAAAATACTAGTATTTCTAGTATTTTTTTATATTGTAATTTCAACCGCACCACTTAATTTAATTTTATCAGATAATAAATATTAGTCAATTTTTCTTTT